>CAYNCM010000096.1:4625-11001 GCA_964395825.1 uncultured Planctomycetaceae bacterium | reverse complement strand
GCTAAGCCCTTGTTTCCCGGGTCCGATGGCGATAGCGTGTGCCGTTCGCGGGAAAATGGGTCAAAACCCGGATCACCACCACGATCGGAGCATCGGTATGAGCATCATTTCGGACCAACTCGGCGTGCAAAGCTACTGCTTCCGCGGATTCAAGGAAAACCCGAAGGTCGCGGAACTGGTCAGGCAAATGGGCGTGAACCGCATCGAATTGTGCGGCGTGCACGTGAAGTTCGACGAGCCGCAAACCCACAAGGCGGTGATCGACGCTTACCGCAACGGCGGCGTGCAGGTGTGCAGCATCGGCGTGGAGAACATCGACCGCGAAGAAGGCGAAATGCGAAATCGATTCGAGTTCATGAAAGCCTGCGGCGCGAAAGTGATGACGGTCACCTGGTCGCCGGCCACCGCCGACGAGCGACTGGCCCGGGCGAACAGCCTGGCCGAGGAGTTCGGCGTGAAGTTGGCCATCCACAACCACGGCGGCCGGCACTGGCAGGGCAACAGTCAGATGCTCGGCCAGATCTTCGCCGACGGCGACGCGAACGGCTGGTCGAACATCGGCCTGGGCCTCGACACCGCCTGGTGCATCGACAGCCGCGAAGATCCCGTCCAGTGGGCCGAGAAGTTCGGCGACCGGCTGTTCGGTATTCACATCAAGGACTTCACCTACACCCCCCAGCGCCAGCCGCAAGACGTGGTGGTGGGCACGGGGATTCTCGATCTGCCGGCGTTTATCCGCGCGGTCAACGCCGCCGGTTTTGACGGTGCCTGCGTGCTGGAATACGAAGGCGATGTGAACGATCCGGTTCCCGCGCTCAAGCAGTGCGTCGACGCCGTCAAAGCCGCGGACAAGTAGTCGCCGCGACGGCATACTGATCCGGCAACGACAAAGCCCGCCCATGGCCAAAGCCCGCCCATGGCTATGGGTGGGTTTTGCATGGGGTCATGGAACGAAACAGACGCTCAGCGATGACGCCGCAGCATCAGCATGCCGCCCTCCCACACCGCTCCGCTGGTGGTCCGACGCAGCACCGGCCGACATTGCTTGACGGTGGCCTGCCCCCGGCCGCCCTACCGGCGCATCTGGACCGAGGCCAGCGCGCTGCCGACGTCTTCGGAAAACTCGAAAACCTTGTCCAGCCCGGTGACCAGCAGCACGCTCCACACGCCATCGTGCACCCCGCATAAGCGCAGTCGTCGGCCGCCCTCGATCAGGCGCTTGCGCACCCGCAGCAGTTGGGCGAGATTCGTCGAGTTCACCCGCTCTACCCGCGACAGGTTCAACACCACATCATGGATCGGCTCGGCGACCCGCTCTTCCAGCGCCGTCAGATCATCGGTGAGTTGCGGTTCGTTGAGCAACTCGATGAGCAGGATGTGATCCGACCATTCTTCGATCGGCATGGCCACGGCCTTTCGTGAGGGTCAGGCTTCAGGTTCGACGGGCGTGCAGGGCACCTCTTCGTCTTCGCCGTTCTCTTCGACGATGATGGCCGCGGCAATCAGCAGGTCGCCTTCCTTGAGGTTGATCACCCGCACGCCCTGGGCGCCCCGACCGGTGTGGCGCACTTCTTCCACCCTCCCGCGCACGATCATGCCCTGTTCGGTGATGAGCATCATCTGATCCGCCTGGCTGACCGACAGGGCCGAGACGACCTTCCCGTTGCGGGTGTTGGTGCGGATGTCGATGCGTCCTTTGCCGCCGCGGCTCTGGCAGCGCGTGGACCCGTCTTCCGAATGCACCAGGTATTCGCTCATGTCGGTGCGCTTGCCGTAGCCCTTTCCCGTCATGGTCAGCAATTGCCGCGTGTCGTCCGCCTTGACCAGCGCCACCACCGCGTCGTCCGCCGACAGGTTGACCCCCTTGACGCCCGAGGCGCTGCGGCCCATGGCGCGGGCGTCGTTTTCATCGAACCGGATCGCCATGCCGTTGCGGGTGCACAGCATCAGGTGATCGGCCCCGCCGGTCAGCGCCACCCCGATCAGCCGATCGCCGTCTTTCAGGTTCACCGCGATCAGGCCCCCGCGATGCACGTTGCGGTAGAGCTTGAGGCTCGTGCGCTTGACCAGCCCCTGTTCAGTGGCGAATACGAGAAAATCGCCATACTTCTCGAAGTCCTCGATGGGCAAAAAGGCGCAAACGCTTTCGCTCGGGCGCAACTCGACCAGGTTCACGATCGACCGGCCGCGACTGGTCCGCGGGGCTTCGGGGATTTCGTACACCTTGATCTTGAACACGCGGCCTTCGTTGGTGAAGCACAGCAGATCGTCGTGCGTGGAAGCGACGAACAACTGCTCGGTGAAATCATCGGCCCGCGTGTCGGCGCCGATCACCCCGCGCCCGCCCCGGCCCTGCGTGCGGTATGCATCGACCGGAAGACGCTTGACGTAACCGGCGTGACTGATCGTCACCACCACGTCCTGCTCGGCGATCAGGTCCGCCATGTCGAACTCCGCCGCATCGCCCTCGATGCGTGTGCGGCGGGGGTTGGCGTACTTGTTCTTCAGCTCCAGCGTGTCCTCGCGGATGATGTCCAGCACCCGGTTGTCATCGCCGAGAATCAACTCGTAACCCTCGATCTCCTCAAGCAGGTCGGTGTACTCCTTGACCAGCTTCTCCATCTCCAAGCCCACCAACTGGATGAGCTGCATGCGCCCGATGGCCTCGGCCTGCACCCGCGTCAGCGCCACCTCGCCGTCTTCCGACTGGGCGGCCTGCTGCTTGAGGCGTTCGGGAATCGTCGGCGTTGCCGGATGATCTTCGGGAATCCTGAACCCCCGCGCCATCAGCCGCTCGATCGCCTCGTCGCGCGTGCTCGACGTGCGGATCAGCTTGATCACTTCGTCAATGTCGCACACCGCGTAGATCAGCCCTTCGCGGAGGTGGGCTTTCTGCTGGGCCTCACGGAGCAGGTGCTGCGTGCGGCGGCGGATCACCTCACGCCGGTGTTCGATGAAGTGCTGGATCAACTCCTTCAGACCCATGGTGCGCGGCTGGTGATGCACCAGGGCGATGTTCATGATGCTCACCGTGCTCTGAAGACCCGTGAACTGCCAGAGCTGGTTGAGCACCACTTCCGGATCGACGCCTCGCTTGCACTCGACGACCAGCCTCATGCCCGCCCGGCCGGAGTAGTCGTTCACATCCGCGATGTCCTTGATCTTCTCGTTCCGCACGCAGTTGACGATCTGCTCGATGATCGTGCTCTTGAGAATCTGGTAGGGAATCTCCGTGATGACGATCTGCGGTCGGGTGAGCGGCTTGCCGCGTTTGTCTTCGGTTTCGATGGCGGCCGTGGCACGGACGGTAACCTTGCCGCGGCCGGTGGCGTAGCCGTCCACGATGCCCTGACGACCGCAGATGATCCCGCCGGTGGGAAAGTCCGGGCCGGGAATGATCTCCAACAGCCCCGGCAGCTCAAGGTCGGGATTGTCGATCACCGCGACGATGCCATCGCACACCTCGCCGAGGTTGTGCGGCGGGATGCTGGTGGCCATGCCCACGGCGATGCCCACCCCGCCGTTGACCAGCAGATTGGGAAACCGCGCCGGCAGCACGGTCGGCTCGTAGCGGGTCGAATCGTAGTTCTCCTGGAAGGAGACGGTGCTGAGTTTCAGGTCGTCGAGCATCTCGACGGCGGGAGGGGCGAGTCGCGCTTCGGTGTATCGCATGGCGGCGGGGGGGTCGCCGTCGATCGACCCGAAATTGCCCTGAGGATCGATCAGCGGGTGCCGCATCCGCCAGTTCTGGGCCAGGCCGACGAGGGTGGGATAGACCACCGATTCGCCGTGGGGGTGGTAGTTGCCGCTGGTGTCGCCGGCAATCTTGGCGCATTTGCGATGCTTGCCGCGCGGACCGAGGTTCAGATCGTTCATCGCCACGAGAATGCGGCGCTGGCTGGGCTTCAGACCGTCGCGCACATCGGGCAAAGCGCGGTCCATGATCGTGCTCATCGCATAGGTGAGATACGAATCCTGGAGCTCGCGGTCGATGGCGATGTCGACGATGTTGCCGGCAATGGCGGGCGCGGCGGCGGGATCCGCGGACGCGGGTTGGCCGTCGTCAATCGGCTGGTCGTCGTGGGGCTGGGCCTCGTCGTTCATGGCGGAAATAACCCTTCTGGGCACGGTGATCGAAGCCACATATTTTACCCCATATCACCGACCGCTGCGACCGGCAGAGGGGTGACCCGACCCCTGTCCCGCCGGGGGTGGCTGGGAGGGGCCGGCCCCGAAAATCAGGCCCATCGCATCGTACGGCGCTTGCGACGCAAGCTGATCCACCCTTGCCCAGCCCCTGCCGAGGGGAGGTTCATTGCGATTGCCCTGGGGGCCTGGGGAGGCCTTGAGACAAGCCGGCGCGGGCATTGCGGGGGCGGGCAGGCGTTCAGGCGAGTCGTTCACGGGCGAGCAAGGCGGCGCCGATGATGCCGGCGTCGTCTTCGAGGGTGCTGGGCACGACCTTGCACTTGCGGCAGGCTTCGGGAAATACCGCGGCGCTGAACGCGGCGCGAATCTCGCTCACCCACTTTTCCCCCAATGCCTCGGTCACCCCGCCGCCGACCACCACGCAGTCGATGCTCAACAGCGTGACCACGTTGGCGATGGCGATGCCCACCGCGCGGGCCGCGTCGTTGACCACGCCCACGGTCAGCGCATCCTTGCCCTCGTAAGCGCGGGCGAGCACCTTGGAGCGGATGCGCGGCCAGCGTTTGCCGGCCAGTTGCGGCAGTTCACTGGGGTGATTGGCGTTGATCATCTGAATGAGGCGATTCACCACCGCGGTGCGCGAGGCGAGCTGTTCGAGCGTGCGCAGGCCGTGCGGCCCGTAAGCGTTGATGACCATGTGCCCCACTTCGCCCGCCGTGCCGTAAACGCCGTGCATCAGTTGGCCGTCAATCACAAATCCCCCGCCGACGCCGGTGCCCACGAAGATGCCGAACACCGACCGGGCGCCCTGGGCCGCGCCCAGGCGATAGGCGCCCCAGGTGCCGACGTTGACATCATTATCCAGCGTGACCGGCAGGTTGACCTTCTTGGCCACGGCAGTGGCGGCGGGGACGTTCTTCCAACGCAGGTTGACCGCTTCGAGCACCGCGCCGCGACTGGCATCCACCGCGCCCGGCACGCCGAGGCCCACCCCGGCGATCTCGTCCCGGCTGCACTTGGCGTCTTTGATCAGTTGCTCGATGCAGGCGGCGATGCGGTCGATCACATGCGCAGCGCCCTGGTCGGCCTCGGTGTCGGTTTTCTCGCGCACCGAGACCTTGTTCTTGCCGTCGACCAGACCGGCGGTGATGTTCGTGCCGCCCACGTCGATGCCGATCACCGGCTGGAGGGGTTTGCTCTTGGCCATGCGATCATCTTCCGTGATGGTGAAACCGGTGCGTCCGCAGCGCCCGTTAGTCTGACGACAAGGCGGCGGCGGTGCAAGGGGAGCGGTTCGGGGTTCAGGGAATCCGGGGCGCTCCGCGGCGCGGGGCGTTCGGCCTGGAGGATTCATGCGCTTCGGGCGCGGCGGTATTGGCGGGGGCTTTGGCCGGTGTGCTTCTTGAAGCGGCGGGTGAAATAGAACGGATTGTCGAACCCGACCTGCCTGGAGACCTGCTGGATGTTGTGCGCGGTCAGTTCGAGCAGTTGCTTGGCCCGTTCGAGGCGTTCGGTTTCCAGGAACTGCTGGGGCGTGACGCCGACCTGCTCGCGGAACAGGTGCGACAGGCGCGAGGGGCTCAGGTGGGCGATCTTCGACAGATCGGTGAGCGTGATGCGGCGATGGATGTTGCGGCACAGGTAATCCATCGCCCGCTGGACGCGATCGTCGAGCAGCCGCCGCTCGCTGTTGGGGTTGACGCAGTCGCACCACAGGAACAGGCGCTCGAGCGCATTAAGGGCGAACATCTCGCGACGGGGCAGGGCACTGCGGGCCAGGTCGTTCGCTTCGAGCAGCGCGTGGGTGGTGTGCGTCATGACCGTCTTGTCCGACATGGTCAGGGACATCAGCCCTGGCGCAAGTTGGGGCCAGTCCATCCACGGCAGCCAGTGGGGGCGCGGCTGGAAATGGGCCCACGCCAGATCCCAGGCTTGCAGTTCGGTTTCCACCCCGTACTCGTGATAAATGTGGGGCTGGCTGAGCACCAGTTCCCCGGGCCGGGTGAAATGCTCGCCGCCGGGCCAGGCAAATCGCCCGCGCCCGTTGATAGTGAGGATCACCAGCCAGTCGCCCACGCCATCGGGACGCCAGACGTGATAGCCCGCCCCTTCGCCGTTGACACCGGTGGCGACGTAACGCACCGGCGGATGGGGGTTGACCCGTCGTTTGGCCATAGCAGCATTGTATAGGTGTTCAGCGCCTCGTGTCGTGGCCCAAGGCGCAACC
>CAYNCM010000096.1:0-4525 GCA_964395825.1 uncultured Planctomycetaceae bacterium | reverse complement strand
CTTTCATGACGTCCGCGCCGCCCAGCGGCTCCATGCCGTGGAACAGGAGGCGCTCCATGTCCACGCACGCACCGGCTTACACCTTGACCGACGCCCCGCCACGCCGGGTTGGCTGAAGAAGGTTACCTGATCGTCCGCGGTCTGCGGTCGGCCGGAGAAGTCGATCACATCCGCGACCGCTTCCGCCGGGCGCTGATCTGCCACTACGCCCCGGCCTCGTGCACCGAAGTGGCGGAGTTCTATCCGCTGTTCGACTTTGACGGCAACCGCCTGAACCGCGATGCGGCCGTCGGCGGAGGCCCCTGCGGCACCGTCGCGGAAGAAGCGGCGACCGCGCCGCATTGACGGACCCGCCTTGGCGCGATTAGATGGCGGGCATGTCTGATCAACCGAATATCGTGCTGATCTGCGTCGACCAGTGGCGCGGGGACGCGTTGGGCAGCGCCGGTCACCCGGTGGTCGACACGCCGTACCTCGACAGCCTGGCCAACGACGGCGTGCGGTGCCGCCGCGCGTATGCGGCCACGCCATCGTGCATCGCGGCTCGCGCGGCGCTGTACACCGGGCTCACCCAGCGTTCCACCGGGCGCGTCGGCTATCGCGACGGCGTCGCGTGGAACTACCCCTGCACGATCGCCGGCGAATTCGCCAAGGGCGGCTACCAGACGCAAGCCGTCGGCAAACTGCACGTGCATCCGGCGCGGTCGTCGATGGGCTTTCATCACGTCGACCTGCACGACGGCTACATGCACTTCGGCCGCAACCGCAACCACGATCTCGAATCGGTCGACGATTACCTGCCGTGGCTGCGCCAGCGCGCCGGACACGACCAGGACTACTTCGACCACGGCGTAAGCTGCAACGCCTACACGCCGCGCCCGTGGGATAAGGATGAGTTTCTGCACCCGACCAACTGGATCGTGCATCGCAGCATCGACTTCCTGCGCCGGCGCGACCCGCGAAAGCCGTTCTTCCTGTTCATGAGTTTCCATCGGCCGCACCCGCCGCTCGATCCGCCGGACTGGGCGTATCGGCAGTACCTGGATATGGACATTCCCGAACCGCGCTGCGGCGATTGGGCGGATGAATTCATCGGGCCGCACGTGAACAACATGGTGCCGACGCAGGCGCCGAAGACCTGGCCGCGTGAGAAGGTGCGGCGGGCGCAGGCGGGGTACTACGGCCACCTGACGCACATCGATCATCAGATTCATCGCTTCCGCGAAGTGCTGGCCGAGCACAAGCTGGCCGACAACACGTACATCTGCTTCGTATCCGACCACGGCGATCAATTGGGCGATCATCACCTGTACGCCAAGCAGTTTCCGTATGAGGGCTCGGCGAACGTGCCGTTGCTGATCGCCGGCCCCCGCCCGCGGGATGGCGGCCCGGGCATTCGGCGCGGCGCGGTGGTCGACCAGGTGATCGAACTGCGCGACATCATGCCGACGCTGCTGGACTGCGCGGGGCTGCCGATCCCCGACGAAGTGGAGGGCCACAGCTTCCTGCCGCTGCTGCGCGGCGAGAAGACCGAGTGGCTAAAGTACCTGCACGGCGAACACACCGCGTGGGGCCAGGGCGTGCACTACATCACTGATGACCGCTGGAAGTACATCTGGTTCAGCGGCGACGGGCGCGAACAACTGTTCGACCTGGCGAACGACCCGACCGAACTGCACGAGTGTTCCGCCGAGCGCGCGGATGAACTGTCGCGCCTGCGGCAGTGCCTGGCGACGGAACTGGCCGGGCGAGAGGAAGGCTTCGTGTCGGGCGGCAAGCTGGTGACCGGTCGACCGGTAAGCCCGGTGCTGTCGCACATTCTGCCGAAGGCCGAGTAATGCGTCACCGGAGCGGCTCGCTTAAGCGCGCCGCTCCAACAGGGCCAGATACTCGACATTTCCTCGCTTGCCCTTGCCCTTGCCGCCAAGGATGGGTGAGCGGATGTGGCTGATTGCCTTCACGCCCAGTGCCGGCAGGTCATCGATCACGCGATGGGCGATGCGTTGAGCTTCGTCATCATCCATGATGCCGCGCTTGCCGCGTTTCTGATCGGCCGTCGCTTCGTAGTGCGGCTTGATCAGCGTGATGATTTTCCGCGGGCCCCAGCGCAACGCCGCGGGAATCGCATGGCGCTGCGGCGTCCAGCCCAGATCGATCACGACCAGGTCCACGCCCTTGGCGGGAACGACTTCCGGTGGCAGGTGCATCGCGTTGGTGCGTTCGATCACCACCACGCGCGCGTCGTTCCGCAGTTTCCACGCCAGTTCGCCGTAGCCCGTGTCCACCGCGTAGACCTTTGCCGCCCCGCGCTGCAGCAGACAATCGGTGAACCCGCCGACGTTGCAGCCCAGATCCACGCACACCCGCCCCGCCACGTTTAGCGCGAACGCCTCCAGCGCCGCGGCCAGCTTCAACCCCCCGCGCGAGACGAACCGCCCTTCACCCATGCGAGCCGTCCTTCCGTATTCCGCATTCGCATGCGCTCACTCCGCCTTGACCCCCACCACCGCGATGCCCGCGCGGTCCGCCTCCGCCAGCAGCTTCACCTTGTCCAGCATGATCGTCCGTCCCGCCTCGACCGCCAGACACCCCGCCCGCGCCGCCTTCAGCCGGGCGATCGTGTTCAGCCCGACGGTGGGCACGTCAAACCGCATATCCTGGTGCGGCTTGGCCAGCTTCACCATCGTCCAGCCGCCGGCGCGGCACAGCGAACCGGCCCGCGCGATCATCTGGTCCGTCCCTTCCAGCGCCTCCACCGCCAGCACGTCGCGATCCTTCACCGCCACCGACTGGCCCACGTCCAGTTCCCCCAGGCGCCGGGCGATCGGCATCGCGAAGTCGATATCCGCCTGCTGTGCCGCCGTGGGCCCGCCCGTCGTCATCATCCCTGCTTCGGCCATCAGCTTCGGAATGTAGGTGGTCGAGTCGATCAACGTGATGCCTTCCTTCGACAGTTCATCCGCCACCGCGCCCAGCAGCGCATCGGGCCGTTTGTCGTCCCGCGTCGCCACAAACCACACTTTCGCCGCCCGCAAGTCCGGCCGATACCGAATCAAGCGGAACGGATCGTGCATCGCCACCTTCGCCACCTTGCCCACCAGCACCGCTTCGGTCGCTCCCCAACGCTTGAGCAGCCTGATCCAGCGACCGATCTGAATCAGCCCCGCGGCGCGGAACGCATCGCAGTGCGCCGGCAGATCCGCATCATATTGATCACGCAAGCCCACGCATGCCACCGCACGACCGGCGCCGCGGATCCCTTCCGCCGCCGCCACCGGCAACCGACCCCCCGCCGCGATCAGTCCAACCGGCGTATCCATCGCATCAGTGTAAGCCACATCCGCCATCGGCCCCAAGTCCGGCGTCCGTTGATCCGCCGACCCGTTCATCGGTGACACCCAAGCCCACGCATGGCGCGGCGCGGGCCTCGGCCGAACTCAGACCTCGGCCTGGCGATGAGGCGTGGCGGGGCGCAAGCGGGTCGGGAATGATGCCCCCAGGCGAGCGGGCGGTGGGACCGGTGCGGGCGTTACAGACCGAACAGCGGGCGCAAGTGTCCTGTTCATCGCGGGTTGCATGAACCCGGGGCGATGGCGTGCCCGGCGGCACGGGCCCTGTAGGTCGTGGGGTCAGACAGGCCGCGTTTTCAGGAGATAGAAAGATGGACGGCATCCACGCCATGGGCGCGACGTTCGACGCCAGCTACAGCATGACCTACGCCACTTTGGCCGGTGCGGGCGCGGCCGCTGGAGGAACCGGGGCGGCCGGCGACACCGCGGAAACCTCCGGGGCCTACGAAGCGCCCGGCGCGCTGAGCGAGATGCTCAGCGGCATGGACGACCAGACCCGCGGGCTGATCATCGCGCTGCTGGTCCTGTCCATGCTGACCGAAGGGCAGGCCTCGGGCGACGGGATGGAGGACATGCTGTCGCTGCTGGGTTCGGCCTTGGCCGGCGGCCAGGGCGAACACGGCGGAACGATGATGGCGATGCAGTCGATGACGCTGAGCTTCAGCTACGAATCGATCATGCTGGGCGGCGAGGTGCCGATGCACGACAGCCACGGCGGACTGAACGCCCTGGCCTAAGCGGGCGCCTGGCGAGCAGACGGATGCCAAGGGTTCGATTCAGGGCGAGCGGGGCGACTTCGGTCGTCACGCCTGTTGTTTCGACCGTTCACCCGTCCGGGGTTCGTGCGTTATGCTGATGAGCGATGCGCACGGCTGAACTGGATTACGAGTTGCCCGCGCGTTTGATCGCGACGAAGCCGGCCGACCGACGGGACGCGGCGCGGCTGCTGGTGCTGCGCGAATCGGGCGGTTCGATCGAGCATCGTCACGTGCACGACCTGCCGACGTTGCTCGGCGGGGGAGACCTGGTGGTCATCAACGACACCCAGGTGCTGCCGGCGCGGTTTGCCGGGGTTCGGCTGGCGACGGGGGGCAAGGTGGGCGGTCTGTTCGTGGGGGCGCCGGATGAACGAACGTGGCAGGTGCTGCTGGAAAGCGGGGGGAAACTGCGGGCGG
>CAYNCM010000095.1:367-11196 GCA_964395825.1 uncultured Planctomycetaceae bacterium | reverse complement strand
GAAGGTACTGATGGTTTCGCTGATGATGCCCATGGCCGGCAGGATCATGATGTACACCGCCGGGTGGCTGTAGAACCAGAAGAAGTGCTGGTAGAGGATCGGGTCGCCGCCTTTGGCCGGATCGAAGATGCCGATGTCCATCGCGCGCTCGGCGATCAGCAGCAGCAGCGTGATGCCCAGCACGGGCGTGGCGAGAATCTGGATGATCGCCGTGGCGTACAGCCCCCACAGAAACAGGGGAATCTGGAACCAGCGCATGCCCGGCGGACGGAGCATGTGGATGGTGGCGATGAAATTGACGCCGGTAAGGATCGAGCTGAACCCCAGGACGAACGCCCCGGCGGTGATGGGGATCACGCCGCCCATGGCGTGGAAGGCTTCGGCGTTTTCAACCTGGGCGGTGGTGTAGGGGGTGTAGAACGTCCAGCCGGTGTCGATCCCGCCGAAAGCGATCGCGCTGACCGCGACGACCGAACCGATCAGGTACAGCCACCAGCTTGTCAGGTTCAGTCTGGGAAACGCCACGTCCTTCGCCCCGAGCATGACCGGCAGGACGAAATTCCCCAGCGCCGCGGGAATGCCCGGAATGATGAACATGAACACCATCACCGCACCGTGCAGGGTGAACACCTGGTTGTAGGTGTCGGGGTCCATGACGGTGTCGCCCCGGCCGATCAGCTCGGTGCGCACCAGCAGGGCGAAGATGCCCCCGACGAAGAACGCAAACAGGATGCCGATCAGGTACATCACGCCGATCCGCTTGTGGTCGAGCGTGAACAGCCAGCTCATCAACCCGCGCTGGTGGGTGAGGTAGTTGTCGGCTTGTGCGGTGGTCGAACTCATGTCGGTCTCGCGGTCAGCCCCGCATGGTGCCTCAATCACTCAGCGAGCGGATGTAGGCGATGATCGCGTCGATCTGCCGGTCGGACAGTTGGCCCTGGTAGGTGTTCATCACGCCGGGGTAGTTCTCCACGATCTGCGCCTGCGGTTCGAGAATCGACTGGCGGAGGTAGTTTTCCTCGGCCACGGCTTCGCGGCCATCGGTGAACACGCGCCGCTTGCCCCACAGGCCCTTGAGCGTCGGGCCGGTCATGGGCTGGCCGGTCACGGTGTGACACTGCTGGCAGCCCTTCTTCTCGTACAGCCGCTGACCGACGATCGCCGGCTTGGCCAGCTTGGCCAGATCCGCCTCGGCGAAGTCAGGCTTCTGCTGCTTGAGCGCTTCGACAAACGCCTGAAACGCCTCGTCGGTCCGGGCGTTTTTCCACTGACGATACAGGTCGTCGGGCAGGTCTTCCACGATAGCGCGGCTGGCGTCGGATAGCCACTTGTCGAACGCCGCCTGCGACGCGTGCACCACCACCTTCGCGATCATCTGCGAATGCTTCGTGCCGCAGTACTCGGCGCAAAGCAGCGGAAACTCGCCGGCCCGCGTGGGCCGGAACCAAAGCTTGTTGTACCGGCCCGGCACCGCGTCGCGCTTCACTCTGAACGCCGGCACGAACACGCTGTGAATCACGTCCGTCGAGGTGATGTTCAACTGCGTCGCCCGGTCGACCACCAGGTGCAGTTCATTGGACGAGTACGCCCCGCCGTCCGGCAGCGCGTACTCGAAGGTCCAGTACCACTTCTGGCCGATCACGTCGACTTCCATGGCGTTGGCCTTGGGCGTGGAAATACGCAGGAAGCCGACGAACCCGAAGTAGAAGATCACCCCGACCAGTACCACCGGCGGAAGCGTCCAGGCGATCTCCAGCGCGGTCGAGTGGGTGATCTGCGACCGGGCGACCTCGCCCCGATGCCGCATGCGGAACCTGACAATCATCCACAGGATCAGCCCCACGATCAGCGCGAAGAAGAACAGGCTGATGATGGCGACCAGCCTGAGCGTGAAGTCGATCTCGCCGCCTTCCACGCTGGAGCGCGGCGGGGCCCAGAACTCGCCGAGCGTCAGACCAAGTTGACTCAACTGAACGATCATGTGCGGATTCTTGCTTCCTCAGCGGACAAACCGCTCAGACACCGAGACGAAATCCGAAGGAGACAGGACGGACAGGATCAGCGGAATGCTCGTGGTTCTGAATCGGCAACCCGGTCAATCCTGTGGATCCTGCCAACGCTTCGCGGCGCCTCGGCGTCTGTGCGGTTCAACGGCTCGTCCGCCTGGCCCGTCGCGCCCGGCCAATGAGGGTGAACGCCACCACCACCAGCGCCACCAGAACGATCGACGCCCCGCCGCCCCATCGCATCAGCGACATCGCCGACGCCGCATACGAACCGGTCGACGGATCGTAGACGTAACAGGTCAGCACGAAGCGGTCGATCGTGCTGCCGATCTCCCCGCCGGACGCCTCGACCAGCGAGAGCCGCAGTGTATCCGGGTCGAACATCACGCCGTACAGATAGCGTGAGATTCGGCCGTCGGGGGTGATGATGTAGATCGCCGCCTGGTGGGCGAACTGGCCTTCGCTTTCGACCCACCGGTAGCCGAACCCCACGGCATCGGTGAGCCGGTCGACGTGCTCCTGGTCGCCGGTCAAAAACGCCCAGCCTTCTTCATCGCCCTCACGGCCGAATTCGGCCAGGTAGGCCCGTCGCTTCTGCGCGGCAAGCTGGTGTGTCTCGGTCGCGTCGAAACTCACCGTGACCAGGTCGTAGTCCGTGCCCGGTTCCAGGTTCACATCCTGCAGCGCCGCGACCATGCCGTTCAGCACCAGCGAGCAGAGTTGCGGGCAGTTGAAGTAGATCAGCGACAGCACGACCGGCCGGTCGTGGTTGAAGGACTCGCCCAGCTTCACCGTGTTGCCGTTGTGATCGGTGAATTCCGCGTCCAGCGGAAGCCGATCGCCGAGGTGTTCGGTGATTTCGATGCCGCGCAGCTCGGGCGGGGTCGGCTCGGTGCGGTCGGGCGCCTGGGCCGGCGCCGGGCCGGCGAGGAACATCGCGGCGGCCAACGCGGGCAGGATGATGTGTCGGCAGTGCATGTTCTAATCTTCCTTCGTCGCGTCGAGTTGGCGATCGGCGTAGAGCATGATCGCCCGGTCGACGGGAATAGCGGCGATCTGGTTCTGCTGGTCAATCCAGCGGTAGCGGCCGATCCGGTTCAGTTCGTTCAACTGGTGGTGGGTCAGCTCCGCGTCGGGCTGGGCGACGATGTCCGCCTCGGCCATGGTCGCTTCCAGATGATAGTTCAGCGCCATGACCGCGGGCACGATCACCCCGCCGAAAAAAATCGCCGCCGATGCCAGCAGCACCAGGATCATCGGCGCGTTGATCTCGTCGTAGGATTGGTTCGATGCCATAGGTCCATCCACCGTCAAAGCGACCGCTTGCGGGGTCAGAGGTTCTCGAACGCCAGGCTTTCACCAAGGCGAGGGTCTTTCACGGGGATCAGCGGTTTCGTGCCGGCCAGCTTCGCCAGACCCGCCAGGTATATCCCGCCCAGCCCGGCCAGGCACAGCGCCCACTGCACCACTTCCGTGGCGCTGACCGGCGCCGGAGGCGTGGGGTCGCCGAGGCTCGGCCGGGTCACCCACAACAGATCCACGTAGTGCATCGCCCCCAGCCACACCGCCCACGCGCACAGCAGGTTTCGCTTGCGCTTGACGCTCCGCGTCATCATCCCCAGAAACGGCAGCACGAAATGCCCGAACAACAATCCCAGCAGCACGAACGACCAGGCATTCACATCGTCCGGCCGGGTCGAGGCGCCGCGGGCAATGTACCAGCTCGTTTCTTCGGGGATGGCGGCGTACCAGATCAACATGTACTGGCTGTAGGCGATGTAGGCCCAGAACACGACGAAGGCGAAAGTCATCTTGCCGGCATCGTGATAGTGATGAACGTGAATGGCGCCGGTGGCCACGCCCTTCGACTGCACCCAGCGCATCAGCAGGGTCTGGGCGGCGTAGAAACCGACCACGCCGCCCGTGAAGTAGTACACGCCGAACATCGTGCTGAACCAGTGCGGGCTGAGCGTCTTGAGCAGGTCGAACGAGGCGAACGTGACCGTCAGGGCGTAGAGGATCAGCCCGGCCGGCGCGAGCTTCTGCATCCGCAAGGTCAGCTCCGCGTCGCCGGTGTCGTCCTGAAGCCGGCTGGTGCGCAGGTAGAAGCCCGCCAGGCCAATCCACGCCACGAAGTAGATCACCCACCGCGCGGTGAAAAACGGCAGGTTCAGGTAAATCGCTTTGCCGATGAGCACCTTGTCGTCGGGCGCGGGGTGGGCCCATTCATAAACGTGCCCGGTCCAGGCGCCGACGAGGATCGGTACGCCCAGCAGGCCGAGCAGCCCGACGTTGGCCGCGACCAGTTCGCCGAGCCGCCGCACCACCACCGTCGCCCCGGCGTGGGCGACGTGCGTGATGAGCACAAAGAACAACCCGCCCAGCGACAGGCTGAGGTAGAACGCATACGCGGTCAGATAGGCGTACATGAACCGCGACCACTCCCCGCCGCGCAGAAGCGCCATCAGCGCCGCGACCAGCAGCAGCACCACGCCCCCCACCGCGCCGACCCTCATCGCGAAGCGCCCCCCTCGCTCCAGCGCCGTGCGTTCGTTCGGGTCCAGATGATGATGGTGATGCTCAGCCACTTGGTCGAAGCTACTCCTGTCGCAGACTCGGGCGTTTGTCTTCGGGCACGTCGTCGACGTCGGCGTGCTGGGACCACTGCAGCGCCTTGACGTACGCCACGATGGCCCAGCGGTCTTCGGTGGGAATCTGCGCACCGTAGGCCGGCATGGTTCGTCGGCCCCACTTGATCGCGCCGTACAGATCGCCCAGCGGCCGACCGCGCAGATCATCGGTGTGGAAGCTCGTCGGCTGAACCCACGTGGTCACCTCCAGCCGCAGCGCCCGGTCGTGCACCATGCCCTGGCCGTAGCCGTCAAGCCCGTGGCACGGGGCGCAGTAGATGTTGTAGCGCCCCCGGCCGCGCCGGATGAACGCCTCGTCGACCGTGATGGACTCGGGGTATCCGCTCGCCCACCGCGTTTGGCCGTCGACGGTCACCTTGCCCAGTTCCAGGTGGTCCTTGTCGTGCAACTGCCCGCGGGCGAGGGTTCCGTCGATGGGCGGGCGCATGGCGCGGTGATCGGCGAAGGTCAGGTCCAGCGCCTGGGCCTTGAGCTTCGCCTGGTCGCCCATGCCGCGGAAAAGGTGGATGCGCGGCTCGCGGTGGGCCATGGTGCGGTAGTAGGCGATCAGCGCCAGCGGCACCCACGACAGCGGCACCAAGATCAGCAGTGCATAGATCGACCATTTCGGGATGTCGGGCTTGACCAGACGCACGTCAGTCCTCCACCACTTCCACGTTTACCGCGCCGGCCTCGGTGAGCCGTTGCGGCAGTTCGGCCGGGTCGTACTTCGGATCATCCGCCTCGACGGCCAGGAAGAATCGGTCATCGGTCGCCCGCCGGAACGCTTCGCTCTTAAACAGCGGGTGATACAACCGCGGCAGGCGATTGCGGATCAACATGCCGAACACCGCCCCGAACGACGCCAGCAGAATCGTCGTTTCGAAGATGACGGGGATGAACGCCGGCAGGCTGGCGAACGGTTTGCCGCTGACCTGATAGCGGTAGCCCTGAACGAAAGTGGGCGCGGCTTCGACGTGGCTGGCCATCGTCCACATCACCAGACCCAGCCCGCCGACGAAGCCGGCCAGCCCGCAGATGAACACGATCCACCCCAGCCGCGTGGGCCTGCTGCCCATCATCTCGTCAAGCCGGTGAACGGGGAACGGCGTGAAGCAGTCCCACTGCTTGAAGCCGGCGTCGCGCACCGTTTTCGCCGCGTGGAGCAGACAGCCGACTTCCTCGAACTCGGCGAGCAGGCCATACACCTTCGGCTCGGCGTCGGCGGGGGGCGGGTTGTGATGATGCTCGGTCATCAGGCGTGGTACTCCGAAGCGCCGGAAACGTGGCATTCACTGGAGTGGGCCTGCCGCAGCACGCCCTTCACTTCCGCCATCGCCACCACCGGCAGGTAGCGCACGAACAGCAGAAAGAACGTGAAGAACAATCCGAAGCTGCCGGCCAACATGCTCAGATCCACCCAGGTGGGCATGAAGTGGCCCCAGGCGCCGGGGAGAAAATCGCGGGTCAGCGAAAGGATAATGACGTACCGCTCAAACCACATGCCGACGTTGACGATTATCGCGATCGTCCACAGCATCGCCGGGTTCTGCCGCGCCCGTTTAAGCCAAAGCACCTGCGGCAGGACGACGTTGCAGGCGATCATGATCCAGAACGCATAGGCGATCGGACCGGTGGCGCGATTGAGAAAAGTGAACAGTTCGTACTGGCCCTGGCTGTACCAGGCGGTGAAGAATTCCACGGCATAGGCGTAAGCCACGATCAGGCCCGTGGCCAGCATCACTTTGGCCATGTTGTCCAGGTGGCGTGGGGTGATGATGTGCTTGAGGCCGAAGAACTGCCGGCAGGGAATCGCCAGCACCAGCACCATCGCGAATCCGCCGTAGATCGCCCCGGCCACGAAGTAAGGCGGGAAGATCGTGGTGTGCCAGCCGGGAATCTGCGCAATGGCAAAATCGAAGCTCACCACGCTGTGCACGCTGAGCACCAGCGGCGTGGCCAGGGCCGCCAGGAACAGGTAGGCCTTTTCGTACCGCCGCCAGTGATGGGCGGACCCCCGCCAGCCGAGCGCGAAAATGCCGTAGAGCATCTGCCGCATCTTCGTGGTCGCCTTGTCGCGCAGCGTCGCCAGGTCCGGGATCATGCCCACGTACCAGAACAGCAGGCTCACCGTGGCGTAGGTGCTCACCGCGAACACGTCCCACAACAGTGGACTGCGGAACTGCGGCCACAGGCCCATCTGGTTCGGGTACGGCATCAGCCAGTAGGCCAGCCACGCCCGGCCGACGTGAATCGCCGGGAACAGGCCCGCGCACATCACCGCGAAGATCGTCATCGCCTCGGCGAAGCGGTTGACGCTCGTGCGCCAGTTCTGGCGGAACAGGTACAGAATCGCCGAGATCAGCGTGCCCGCGTGCCCGATGCCGACCCAGAACACGAAGTTGACGATCGGGAAGCCCCAGGCGACCGGCTGGTTGTTGCCCCAGATGCCCACGCCGGTGGTGAGCAGATATCCGATCAGCGCCACGAGGTATCCCAGCAGTAACAGCGAAATACCGAACGCAATCTTCCAGGCCAGCGGCGGCTTGGGTTTCAGCGCCAGGTTTGTCACGTCCCTGGTCACCGAGGTGAACGTCGGCTCGCCGAGGATCAGCGGCGCACGCTGCTTCGGGTTCTCGACGGTGTTGTCGAGGGCGGACGCAGCCGGGATGTCGTTAGTGATGCTCGCCATGGGATCCGGTCTTCGGGTTTCGCACTCTTGCCAGGTACTTCGTGCGCGGGCGGGTGTTCAGTTCCGAGAGGATGCCGTAGGTGCGATGGTTCTTCTCGTGCAGCTTCCGCACGCGCGAGTTGGGGTCTTTCAGATCGCCGAACACGATCGCCCCGGTCGGGCAGGTCTGGGCGCAGGCGGGGGTGACGTCGCCGTCTTTCAACTCCTTGCCGTCGACTTTCGCGGTAATCTTGGCTTCCTGGATGCGCTGCGTGCAGAAGGTGCATTTTTCCATCACGCCGCGCATGCGCACCGTCACCTGCGGGTTGAACTGCATGCGTTCGATCTGGCCGACCCGGGCCTGCTGCTGGGTGTCGGGCATGGCGTTCCAGGGCCTGGCCGCGGCGTGGGGATCCTTGGCGTGGTAGTCGTAGTAGTTGAACCGTCGCACCTTGTACGGGCAGTTGTTCGAGCAGTACCGCGTGCCGATGCAGCGGTTGTAGACCATCACGTTCAGGCCTTCGGAATCGTGCACCGTCGCCGCGACGGGGCAGACCTGCTCGCACGGGGCGTTTTCGCAGTGCTGACACATGATCGGCTGATGCACCGCCCGCACCGATGCGGCATGGTCCGGCGGGCCGGTGAAGTAACGGTCCACGCGGATCCAGTGCATCTCCCGGCCGGAGGCCACTTCGTCCTTGCCCACGATGGGGATGTTGTTCTCCGCCTGGCAGGCGACCACGCAGGCGTTGCAGCCGATGCACGAGGTCAGGTCGACCGCCATGGCCCACTGCTGATCGGCGGCCTGGTCGAAATCGACCGGCGGCTCCCATTGCTGCAGCGGCATGCCGTCTTCGTTCTTCAACACATGCAGGCCGAGGTGCTCGGCGAAATTCGGATGATGCCTGTACGCCTCCAGCGTGCCTTCTCGGATCAGTTGGCCGACGCGCTTGTTCGCTTCGTCGAACTTCCGCACGTCGATGGCGTGGTGATCCTGCGTGGTGGCGAGCTTGTGTTCCCGGCCGGTGACGGTGACGGTGGTCCTTTCGCCGGCCGGTCCGACAACCGCGCGCGCGTCGAAACCCACGCCCTGGCCCACCGGGCCGACGACCGACCGCCCGTAGCCGATCGGCAAGACGATCAGCCCCTCGGCCTGTCCGGGCATCGGATACACCGGCACGTCGCGGCCATTGATCGAAAGTACGCCGCCATGCCCGATGCCGAGTTTCGCACAGTCGGCCGGCGAAATCAGCGCCGCGTTGTCCCACGTGAGCGTGGTGATCGGGTCGGGCAGTTCCTGCAACCAGCCGTTGTTGGCGAAGCGGCCGTCATGCAGCGCGTAATCCGGCCGCAGCAGCACGTCGAATTCGCCGATCCGCCGCGGCCGCGCCGGCGGGACTTTCACACTGCGCAGGGCGGCGGTGGTGGACACGCGCTGCGCCTTCCAGGCCGAGTTCGCCAAAAGACCATCGTGCACCGTCTTCCGCCAGGCCTTTTCGTCGGCCGCGGCGTGGTGCGTCGCCCGCACCGCGCCCAGGCCGTCCGGCTTCCCGCCCAGCAACACCTGCAACAACTCGATCGTGCTGCGCCCGCCGAACAGCGGCTGGATCATCGGCTGCCGCACGGTGACCGTGCCGTCCCACGCCCGGCAATCGCCCCAGGCCTCCAGGTAATGCGCCCGGGGCAAGATCCACGCACGGTTGTCCGAGGTGTCATTCACTTCGTGCGTCAGGTGAATCGTGTGCTCCGCGCTCGCCGCGAACGGCGCATCGTAGGCTGGATTGCCGCCGAGGATGACCAGCGTGTCGATGTCGTCCGGCAGTTCGTTGACCGACAGGGGCGTGTCGTCTTCGATGTAGCGCACGGTGCGCCCGACGTGGCCGCGCATCAGGTTGATCCCGGCGACCAGCGCGTGCACCTCGACCGGCTGATCAGGCCCGGCCACCACCAGCGCCCGGTCGCCGTGGGTCTGGAGGTCTTCGACGATGCGCCCGGCGAAACGGGCGACGGGCGAATCGTCTTTCAGCCGCGCCCCGCCAGCCGCGCCGCTGGCGATCGCCAGTTGTTCGGCCAGTTGCGCAATGGCATCCATGTTCGCCGGCAGACGTTCGTCGGCCATCGTGCCGGTCACGGTGAAGGTCGGCTCGGCGACGTAGAGCCGGCTCATCGTGCCATCGTCATCGGCGCTGCGGCGGCGCTGGGCGAATTGCCGGGCCAGGCGAATGCTGTCCGGGTGACGCATCAGCAGATCGCTGTCCAGCGAAACGATCACGTCCGCTTCCGTCAGGTCGTACACCGGCCGCATGGCCTTGCCGAACGCCAGCTTCGTTCCGATGATTTCGGCGTTCCGGTTGACCGGATCGTAACTCCGCCACTTCGTGTTCGGATACTGTTGGAGTAACTTCGCTTTCAGCCGCTCGACGGTCGGAGAACGCGTCAGTTCGCTGAGCACCACGAAACCGCGTCCGCCGGATGCTTCGAACGCCTTGGCCTTGTCGACCCACCATTGCTCGAACGCCTGCCACGATGATTCTTCGCCGGCGCGCTTCACCTGGCGGGCGCGATGGGGATCGTACAGATCGAGGATCGACGCCTGGCTGTACAGGTCCGCCGCGCCCCTCGAAGCAGGATGATCGGGATTGCCTTCGATCTTGACGGGCCGGCCGTCGGCGCAGGTGACCAGCAGCGGCCGGGCCACCCCGGCCAGTTCCATCGCGGTGGCGAAGAATTCCTTGTCGCCGGGCACGCGGTTTTCCGGGCGGTGGGCGTAGGGCGCCAGCTCGCGCCGCGGCCACCGCCGGCAGCCCGCCAATCCACTGAACCCCGCCAGCGCCAGCGAGGCGCCCATGATCTTGAGAAACTGCCGCCGCGACGGGCCGGTCACCAGTTCGGGCGCGTAGGAAGGAAACTCGCTTTCCACGAACGCGCGGAACCGCGGCGTGTCGGCCAGTTCGTCCAGCGAACGCCAGTAAGCGCGACCGGTGGTCGCGGCGTCGTCGATCTTCGATGTGCGATCTTCGATCATTCGTCTGATCCCAGGCATTCGGTCCCCGATCGGATGGCGAATCGGAAATCAAACATCGCAGCTTCCTTCTACCGATGGCACGTCGAACAGTCGGTCATCTGCCGCTGGGTCGGCAGGCGGTCGCGCCGTTGTTCGATCTCGGCGCGCTGGGCATCGGAAATCGGTCCGCTCCAGGCCAGGTTCGTCAGTTCATCGCGCGGGCGCAGCCGGTCCTCGGGATTTCGGTGACAGTCCAGGCACCACGCCATCGACAGCGTATGCACCTGTCGCACTTCTTCCATGCGGTCGACCCGGCCGTGACACTCCACGCAACCGACCCCCGCGTGCAGGTGCGCCGCGTGGTGGAAGTAGGCGTAGTCCGGCAGGTCGTGCACCTTCACCCACGCAAGGGGCATGCCGGTTTCGTGGCTCTCGCGCACCGGGATCATCTTATCGCTTTCGCGGTGAATCGAGTGATGGCAGTTCATGCAGGTCTGCGTGGGCGGCAGGGCGGCGAA
>CAYNCM010000095.1:0-357 GCA_964395825.1 uncultured Planctomycetaceae bacterium | reverse complement strand
GTGGTGTGGCAGTAGCGGCAGTCCATGCCCAACTCGCCGGCGTGCAGGGCGTGACTGAACGCGACCGGCTGGACGGGCTGGTAGTTCACGTTGAGCGTGTTGGGATTGGCCCCGAACCCGACAAGGACGAACAGATAAGGCGGACCGCACACCGCGCCCACGATCAGCGCCGGCAGAAGCAGATTGGTCCAGCGGGGAAAAACGAACTTTCGCGAATCATCCGAATCCGCCATGGCCATCCCAGCGATAACGGTAAGCGAGATCAGATTTTAGACCGGCGATCCGGCGAGTCAAAGAACCGGCGCCCTGAATTGCGATCACACCATTTTAGCCCAAATCCGTCGACCCCGCAGCGTG
>CAYNCM010000094.1:0-11304 GCA_964395825.1 uncultured Planctomycetaceae bacterium | reverse complement strand
GAAGCCATGCAGGAACGCAAGGTGTCCGCGGCCGGCGAAGACATGAAACTCGACGAGCCCTTCTTCGTCCTCGCCACGCAGAACCCCATCGAGCAGGAAGGAACCTACCCGCTGCCCGAAGCTCAACTCGACCGGTTCCTGTTCAACATCCTGGTTGATTATCCGTCGTGGGACGAAGAAATCGACATCATGAAACGGGTGACCGGTGCGGTGGAGGCGGAACTGAAGCCGGTGCTGCATCGTGAGGAGATCCTGGCGCTGCAGACGGTGGTCCGCCGCACGCCGGTGGCCGATCACGTGTTCCACTACGCGGCGAAGCTGGTGCGGGCAACGCGACCGGCCGAACCGGACGCGCCCGATTTCATTCGCAACTGGCTGAGTTTCGGCGCCGGTCCCCGGGCCAGTTTGAACCTGATCCTTGCGGGCAAGGCGCGGGCGATTCTGCGGGGCCGCTTCCACGTGGCCGTCGAAGACGTCCAGGCGGTGGCCCTGCCCGTGCTGCGTCACCGCATCATCGCCAACTTCGCCGCGCAGTCCGAAGGTCTGACGTCCGATGACATCGTCCGCAAACTGCTCGGCACCATCCCCGCCGATGAGAAGCTCTACGAGAAGAAGACCGCTAAGGCCGCCGCTGCTCGCTGACTCGCTCAGGGGTTGACGCGTATCGTCGTCCCCACGGTGTTCCGACCATGGCCCTATGCCCGAGTTAACGGATTAGCGAGTTAACGAATCAAAGATATGGCCGAAGCTCCCGTCAAACTCCGTTACCTCGACCCCGAGACGCTGCAGAAGATCAGTTCGCTGGACCTGGTGGCCCGGCAGGTGGTCGAAGGCGTGCGCGTGGGGATGCACCGCAGCCCGCTGCGCGGTTTCTCCACCGAGTTCGCCCAGCACCGCCAGTACGTGCCCGGCGATGACCTCAAGCACATCGACTGGCGGGTGTACGGGCGAACGGGGCGCTATTATCTCAAACAGTACGAAGCGGAAACCAACTTCACCGCGAATCTGCTGCTGGACGCCAGTTCATCGATGCGTTTTTCCAGCGGATCGGTGAGCAAACTGGAATACGCCAAGTTCATGGCCGCCGCCCTGGCGTACCTGATCGTCGAGCAGCGCGACTCGGCCGGTCTGGGCGTGTTCGACAGCCGGCTTCGCACCTACATCGAACCCAAGGGCAAGATGTCGGTCATTCGCGATATCGCCGATTCGCTTGAAAACGTCGAGGATCAGCCCCGCACGGACGTGGCCGGCATCCTGCACGAATTCGCCCGCCGCATGCCCCGGCGCGGGTTCGTCATCCTGTTCAGCGACCTGTTCGATCACGTCGACCAGTTCCTCAAGGGCCTGGATCACCTGCGCTTCGGCGGACACAACGTGGTGGTGTTTCACCTGCTCGATCCGCACGAGTTGACCTTCCCCTTCGACGGGTCGGTGCGGTTTCGGGGACTGGAACTGGACGGCCAGGTGACCACCCAGCCCAGGCGTATCCGCCAGGCGTACCTCGGTGAACTGCAGGCGTTTCTGCAACAGGTCAGGCGGGCCTGCGAACGCAGCATGGTCGATTACTACCTGGTCGATACCTCCAAGCCGCTCGACGCCGTGCTCACCGCGTTTCTCCTGCACCGCCTGCGCACGCAGAACCTCAAGTAACGGAGATGCCAGTGCGCCTCGAATGCCGGACAGCCCGCCGACGCCCAGGCCCTTTCTTGCTTCGGGACAGGGCCGGGGTCATGACTGCGGCAGCGCTTGCGGTGGCTTGGGCGATTGCCGGTACCGCCCCGACTCGCGCCGCCGAGATCGTCCGCACCGCCGACGGGTCGGTCGAGGGCAAGGCGAAACTGGTCGATGGCGGTGTGCGCCTCGGCGACCGGACCATCCAGTGGTCCAATGTGTTTGTCTTCGCCCGGCCCGACGCCCGGCCGACCGTGCGCGCCCGCCAGGCCGTCCGACTGATCGACGGCCAGCGCTGGTACGCTCGCGTCACCGGCGCCACCGGCGGCAAACTGGTCATCGAATCGGATATGTTCGGTCCGCGCCAAGTCCCCCTCGCCCGCATCGCATCGATCGAGTTTGCCTCCGGCGCCCTGTCGATCAATCGAACCGCGGACCGTACGCTCTACCGCCGCACCGGTGAGCCCATCCCCGGCGAATTGCTGTGGATCCGCAACGACGGCGTGGCGATCGACAGTCCGCTCGGCGTGATCACCTTCCCCCTCGACCAGGCCGAAGCTTACGTCTTCAGCGTCCGAGCCGCGACGAAGGTCAAGCCTGGTGAATCCGACATCGTCGCCCTGATCGACGGAACCATCCTCCGCGGCGCAACCAGCGCCGCCGACGGCAGGGCGATCATCGAACACGCAATGCTCGGGAAGCTGGCGCTGCCCGAAGCGGCGATCCGTGCCGTCCGCCGCGAACCGGCACACGTGACCTACCTGACCCGCGAGCGGATGACCGGCTTCGAGACCGCATCGCTGATCGACGGCGGGGAAGGCCGGACGGCGCGCTTCATCGGCGATGCGTCCGGCCGATGCCTCGACGTGCTGCGGGTCGAGCCGCACACCACCGTCCGGTTCGACTTGCCCGGCGGCGTCAAGAAGGGCTCGGCATTCCGGGCGTCGGTGTCGCCGGTGCCCGGGGCGCGGGGGGATGTGGTCCTGCGCGTACGGGTGGACGGCAAGCCGGCGGGCGAGAGGAAGATCACCGCGACGGCGGGGCCGTCTTCGGTAACGGTCGATTTGCCGCGTGGCGAGCAATTGGCGATTGAAGTGGACTTCACCGGCAAGCCGGGTTTTCCCAGCGGCGTGATGCTGGGCGATGCCTGCCTGACGCGGTAGACGGATGTACGGATAGACGATGGCGTTTTTGAATTCCATCTGGTTGTGGAGCGGGTTGGCGGCGGCGGGCGTCGCCACGCCGATCATCATTCACCTGCTCAACCGGTTCCGTCACCGCAACGTCGACTGGGGGGCGATGGAACTGCTCCGCCGCGCGCTGATCGTCCGCAGTCGGCAGGTGCGCATCGAAGATCTGATCATTCTGATCCTGCGCTGCCTGGCGATGCTGCTGATCGCACTGGCCCTGTCCCGGCCGACGCTTCGCGGCAATGCTTCTCAGTGGATGCCCGGCGGGCGCCAACTGGGCGTGGTGATCGCCATCGACGGTTCGTATTCCATGGGCCAGCGCGGCGTGAACAGCGCGTTCGACCTGGCCAAACGCCGGACGCTCGACGTACTCAGCACCCTCGAGCCGGGCGATCCGGTGTCGCTGGTGCTCATGGGCCGCACGCCGCGCATCCTGCTGCGGAACGTCGGCTACGACCAACAACGGTTCAACCAACTGCTCGACGAGACGGAGTTCCTGCCCGAGCGGCTGGACCTCGACCGCAATCTCGAATCGATCGGCACGCTGGTGCGAGAGATGAAAGCCCCGGTCCGCGAGTGCTACTTCATCTCCGATGCCCAGGCGCTGACATGGGAAGGCCTGGGCGACCCGACCCGCCGGTCCATTCAGACGCTCGCGCGTTCGGCCAACCTGTTCTACCTCAACGCCGCCGCGCCCGGCACGGAGAACCTCGGCATTCGCCGATTCGAAGTGGCCTCCGGCTCGCCCCGGCAGGGCACCACCGCCCGCTATGTCGCCGAAGTCCGCAACTACGGCCGGTTCGAGCAACAGGGTGCTTCGGTGACCGTTTCGCTCGACGGCGAAGCGATCGACCGTCGCACCATCGGCAGACTCGCCCCGGGACAAGCCGTCGCCGTGCCGCTGTTCGTGCGGTTCGAGCAATCCGGCGTCGCCCGGCTGACCGCTTCCATCGGCGCCGATGCCCTCAACACCGATAACACCCGCTATGCCGTGTCCTACGTCCCGGCCCAGATTCGCGTGCTGGTCGTCGATGGCGAACCGTCCGATCGGCCTTTCGCCAGCGAGACCGATTACCTGGTCACCGCCCTGACGCCCAAGCGAGCCACCGCCGAGGGGTCGGCCCTTCAGATTTCGCGGATCCACTGGCTGGAGCTTTCCGGTCAGTCGATCGTGGATTACGACGTGGTGGTGCTGGCCAACGTGGCCGACCTGCGGGCCGACCAGGTCCGCTCGCTCGCTGGGTTTGTCGAAACCGGCGGTGGGCTGCTGATCTTCCTCGGCGACAAGGTCGAGCCCGGCTTGTTCAACAACCGCATGAAGCTGAACGATCAGGGCGATTCGCTTTGCCCGGCCACGCTGGGCGGCCAACTCGAAGCGACCGGCGATCAGGAAGCGGGCTTCACCTTCACCGCCACCGGGTCCGGTCATCGCCTGGCCCGCATGTTGAACCTGTTGCCGGAGGACCTGGTCCAGCAGGCCCGGGTGCGCAAGCTTTTCACCCTCACGCCGACCGCCGGGGCGACCGGGCTGTGGCAGCTTCGCCAGCCGGACGTGCCCCTGCTGGTGGCGCACGAGAAAGGCCGGGGCAAGGTCATCCTGTGCGCCACCACCGCCGACCGGGCGTGGACCGATCTGCCGGCCCATCCGGTGTTTCCGATGATGCTGCACGAGGCGATCACGGAACTGACCGCGCCGGTGTATGAGGATGCGTTCACGGTGGGCCAGACGCTGGCGCTGCCGTTGCCCGGTCGCGTGTCCGAAGCGTCGGTGACGTTTATCAGCCCGTCCGGCGAGACGTTCAATGTCAAATCGACCAAACGGGCGGGCCAGGCGATGGCCGAGTTCGATTCGACCGGTCGGCCGGGGTTCTACGAGATGCGCACCACGGCGCATCCGTCGGGCGTGGCGGTGGCGGTCAACGTGGACGCCGCCGAGTCCGACATCCGCAGCCTGCGCGGCGAGGCGATGGTCCAGGCGCTGTCGGGCCTGCCGATCCGCATCATGCCCGAGGGCAATGCGCTGGCTGCGTCGATCCGCGAATCGCGGGTCGGGCTTGAGTTGTGGCGACCGCTGCTGCTGGCGGGGCTGATTGTGTTGCTGATTGAAATGTTCCTCGCGCGGCGCTTTACCCGTCGCGCCGCGCGGCGCGAACAGGTCGACCAAGATTCGCTGCTCGGCGGCGGCCGCGCCGTGCTGAGCGCCTAGAACAGGTGTTGGCGGAACGTATGCTTGAGCGGTTACTGGGACTGGAAAACGCGCAGCAGATCACTTACTTCGAGTGGTACCTGCGCCGGCCCTGGCCGATCACGATCGTGCTGCTGCTGATCGTGTGCGCGGCGGCATATGCGGCGTGGTCGTACTCCCGCACGGGCACGCTCAGCCGGTTCGGCCGCGCGGCGCTGATCGCGAT
Organism: uncultured Planctomycetaceae bacterium; assembly: GCA_964395825.1. Classification (GTDB taxonomy): domain Bacteria; phylum Planctomycetota; class Phycisphaerae; order Phycisphaerales; family Zrk34; genus JANQFT01. The sequence goes on along the minus strand of CAYNCM010000094.1, from coordinate 6,032 downwards.
TCGCGCGGTGCTGTTGGGCATCATCATTCTGCTGCTGTTCGAGCCGGTGTTCGGCGTGGAGATGAACGTCAAGCTCCGCCGGCTGGTGCTGATTCTCGTCGACGATTCAGCGAGCATGCGGATCAACGACCAGCGCCGGGAAGCCAGGGATCTGCATGCCGCGGCCCTGGCCCTGGGCGAAGCGGACTTCGGCCAGGCCCAACTTGCCCTGCCGCGCGCCGCACGCCAGGCCGCCCGCCGCGCCACCCGCACCGACATCGCCCGCGGCATTCTCACCAACGAGCAGCTCCGCCTGATCGACCGACTCGATGAGAACTTCAAGGTTCGCACGTTCCGGTTTTCTGAAGGTCTGCAACCGCTGGGCGCTGAAGGCGACAACGGCGCTGACGCCGATGGGCCGATCGACCAGCGCCTGTCCGCCGACGGCGAGGCGACGCGCCTGGGCGCGGCCATCGACGAGGCGGTCAACCGTTACGCCGGCCAGCCGATCGCCGGGCTGATCCTCCTGACCGACGGCGCGTCGAACAAGGGGGTGGACCCGGTCGAGGTGGCCCGGCGCATGCGCGACCGGAGCATCCCGCTTTACCCGGTGGGCATCGGCCTGCCCGATCCGCCCGACGTGGCGATCAACAGCATGCTGGTGCAGGAGATCGTGTTCGCCGGCGACCGCGTGCCCATCCGCCTGCAGATCGGTTCGTCCGGTTACGCCGGCCGATCGGTGAAGATGACGTTGTCGGTCGACGGCGCGCCGATCGACAGCCGTGACCTGGCCCTGACCGGGGGCCCGCAATTCGCGCAGATGATCTACGAGCCTGGCCAGGTGAGCGGCATGAAGCGTCTGCGCGTGGACATCGAACCGCTGGCCGATGAAACCACCACCGCCAACAACGCCTTCGAGCAGACCGTGCGCGTGATCGACGAGAAGATCAAGGTGCTGTACGTTGAAGGCAAGCCGCGATGGGAATTCCGCTATCTTCGCCGCGTGCTGGAGCGCGATCGCCGGCTCGACGTGAAGTTCCTGATGACCGAAGGCGATCGTGACCTGGCGCGGCATTCCGATCAGTACATCGAACGCTTCCCGGAGGTGGCCGGTGAGGCGTTCCGTTTCGACCTGGTGATTCTGGGCGACGTGCCGGCGACAATTTTCACGCCGCGGCAGATGCAGCGGATGACCGAACTGGTCAAGAACCATACCGGTTCACTGCTGATGCTGGCCGGCCGTCGCCACGCCCCGCAAAGCTACGCGGACACGTTGATCGAACCGCTGCTGCCGGTGCGTCTGGTCGGCCGGCGCGGCGCCGAGTGGCAGCCGATCCGCGAGCGCATTCACCCGCGGGTGACGCCGGCGGGCCGGATCAGCGCCTCGGCGTCCCTGGAAACCCCGCAACAGCGCAACGATGCAATCTGGCGTCTGGTCTCGCCGATGCACGAACTGCCGCGCCTGGAGGGAGCCAAGGCCGGGGCGAACGTACTGGTCACGCTCAGCGATGCGGAGGGGCGCGATGAGGCGTATCCGCTGATCGCCTGGCAGCGTTACGGAACGGGCAAGTGCATGTTCGTGGGAACCGATCAGCTCTGGCGGATGCGGTTCAAGCGGGGGGACAAGTACCACGCACGGTTCTGGGGCCAGACGATCCAGTTCCTCACGCTCAGCCGGCTTCTCGGCGGGAACAAACGCATCCACGTGGAGACGGATCGCAGGAGTTATTCGACCGGCGACCGCGTGCAGGTGTTTGCGCACGTGCTCAACGAGAATTTCGAGCCGGCCCGCACGGACAGGTTCAGCGTGTTCATCGAACGGGTCGGTCCGCTGCCCGAATCGGTCGACGTGGAACTGGAAGCCGACCCGCGGACGCCGGGCCTGTTCCGGGGGTTCGTCCCGGCCGAGCAGTCCGGGCGGTTCCGGATTCGCGTGGCGGACGACCTGGCCGACGTGGCCAACACGGTGGAGTACGAGGTGAAGGCGGTGACGCTGGAACAGCGCGAGCCGGCCATGCAGCAGCCGCTGCTGGAGAATCTGGCGGCCCTGTCGGGCGGGCGGTATGTCCGCATCGCCGATTTACCTCAACTGGCGGACGGCCTGGAGGCGGGGGAGAAAACGACCGTGGTCCGGCGGGAAAAGGAACTGTTCGACCTGCCGGCGGTGTTCATTCTCGTGCTCGCGCTGGCGGCGACCGAATGGTTCTTCCGCCGGCGAAGGGATCTGGTCTAAGGAGAACGGCCGACTGGCACAACAGCTTCGGATCCAGCCAACCATGACGACGCCCAGTGCACAGCATATCGACGCCCAACGCCAGCGCAAGCTGATCGACCGGAAGCTGCGCCGGGCGTGGCACAAGGAACGGCGGTATCACCACTTCCGCGCCGCCTGCCAGGTGGCGCTGTGGGCCGTGGCGCTGATCCTGATCGATTTCGGGCTGGACTGGCTGCTGCGGCTGCCGTATTACGGCCGGGTCATGCTGCTGGCGTTCAACGGCGCGGTGCTGGCCTGGGCGCTGTGGCATCACTGGCTGCGTTACCTGCGGCGGTACGATCCGGTGCGCGTCGCGTTGCAGGTCGAAGCCCGCAACCCGGAACTGGAAAGTCTGCTCGTGTCGTTCGTGCAGTTGCGTGAAAAGGAAGGTGAAGCGGCCTACGCCTCGCCCCAACTGCTCGACGCCATGCGCCGGCAGGCCGGCGAAGCGACCGCCCCCCTCGACTTCAAGCGCATCATCAGCTACACGCAACTCAGGCGGATCGGGCTGGTGAGTCTGGCGGCGGTGCTGTTCTTCACCGCCATCAGCATCAACTGGCGCGATTACTTCCACGCCCTGGTCATACGACTGATCAATCCCGCAGCCAACGTGGACTATCCCACCCGCACGCAGATCGTCGAAATCACCGGCGATCTGGTCGTGCAGCAGGGCGAACGGGTCGTCATCGAAGTCAGGGCGGAAGGCCAGGTTCCCCAGGAAGGCAAGCTGCTGGTGCGCCCGGTCGATGGCGAATGGGAGCGGCTGCCGCTGTTGCAGAACGAACCCAGGCAGTTCGCCTGCCGGTTCCCCGACGTGTACCAGAGCTTCGACTACCGGGTCAAGATCGGCGACGATGAATCCCGCCGCCATCGCGTGGTCGTCGTGCCCCCGCCGCAGATCGTCGACACCAGCGTGATCGTCAAGTTTCCGCAATACACCGGCGGGCAGACCAGTGAAAAGGATACGCTCAACGTCCAGGCGCCCGAGCGCACCGAGATCACCTGGCAACTGACGCTCGACCAGCCGCTGGCCGAGGCGGAGTTGATCCTCGACAGCCCCGGCTTCATCCCGCAACTCGAACAGGGGAGCGTCCGCGGCATCGATTGGGAAATCTGGAAGCCCATCCCCGGCAGCGACGTAAAGAACCTCACCAACCACCAGAAGTTTCAACAGCCGGCCGACGAGACACGCCATCTGGACCGCTTCCAGATCGCAGACAATGTCGGCGACAACTACGGCACGCGGGTGCGCGGCTACCTTGTTCCCCCGACCAGCGGCGCCTACCGCTTTTACCTCAACAGCGATGACGGCAGCGTCCTCTATCTCAGCCCCTCCACCCATCCGGACGCCAAGAGGAAGATCGCCGAACTGAAGGACGTGCGACCGAAGGGCGATTTCACCTCGCTCGCCGAGCAGAAGTCCGGCCCGATCGAACTGAAGGCCAATCGGCCCTACTACATTGAAGCCCTGCACAAGGAAGGTCCAGGCGCCGATTACATGGCCGTGGCGTGGTCGGGTCCGGGGATCGACGGCCGCCAGGTCATCTCCGGCAAGCACCTGATGCCGTGGCAGGGCGAAGAAGTCGGACCTCAGCCGGGGCTGAAAATGAAGCTCGATGAAACCGGCCGCGTGGCCAGCCTCAGCGGCATGATCGAAGCGTCGTTCGGCTACCGTTTTCGCTGGACCGAGAAGCGGCACGGCTACCAGTACGACGAGGATGTTCAGTATGACGTGCTGGCCACGCCCGACACCCCGCCGCAGGTTGAGCTGGCCCACCCGTCCGACGACATCAAGGCCACCACCCGCAAGACCATGAGCTTGCGCTACCGGGCGAACGATGACTACGGCATCGCCAGAGCATGGCTGGTCTGGCAGTTGAACGATGGCCAGGAGAAACGCGTCGAACTGGACAGCTACGCCAAACCGGTGGTCGAGGATACGAAGCGGCTGAAGCTGGCCGAGATCATCCCGGGCCTCGCCGAAGGCGACACGCTGACCTATTCGGTGGAGGTGACGGATAACCGGAACGGCGGCCGCGACGCCCAAACCGCCCGTTCCACCGTGCGTAACATGTATATCGTGAGCATTGCCGAATACCAGCAGTCCATCTACGAACGCATGGCCGACATGACCCGCGAGGTACGAAACGTCCACCGCGTGGAAGTGGAAGGGGAACAGGAAGTCGAATCGATCCTCGAATCGGGCGACAGCCCGGAAAGGTCGAATCCATGAATCGCCCAGTCATCGCCGCGCTGATCGGTCTGGCGATCGCCGTGCCCCTGACGGCGCAGCCGGCCGAGCAGAATCGCGCCGCGCTGCCGGCGTCGGAAAAGCTGATGAGCGAAGAGTACCGCCAGGTCCAGGTGAATCACCGGCTCGACTCGCTGGTGCGCAACGTCAGCCTGGTGATGGCCGATCTACGCTCCAACCAGCTTTACGAACAGACCGGCGGCCTGCAGCTCAGGCGCATGTCCGACATTCTCGGCAACGTCAACGGCGCCCACGTGCCCCAGGCGGTCGAGTATCTCCGCCAGGCTCGCAAGCAACTCAGTCAGATGCACCCCAACGTGGAGCGCGCCTCGGGCGAGATTCGCATCATTATCCGCGAGTTGGATCGGCTGCTCGATCAGACGCAGCGCAAGCAGGTCCAGCAGCAGTTGGCCTCGCAGCTTCAGTCGGCGATCGAGAAGCAGAAGCAGGCCGCCGAGAAGACCAGGCAATGGGGCCGCGACCAGTTAACCCAACCCGAGCGGGCCGCCGAGAAGAAGCCCGAAGCGGCCGAACGACAGAATGAAGCCGCCCGGCAGACCGAGACGTTCAGCCAGGCCCTCGAGCAGGCCATCGAAGACGCCCACGACCCGACCACCCGCGAACAGCTCGAGCAGGTCAAACAGCAGATGACGCAGGGCCAGGTGACCGAGAAGCAGCAGCAGGCTGAACAGAACATCGACCAGGACAAACCCATCGCCGCGGCGACCGAGCAACAGCAGGTCATGGAGGCGATGGAAAAGGCCCGGGATGTGCTCGAACGGAACAACACCGCCGCCGAGTTGACCGAAATGCAGAGGCAGCGGCAGGAGATGGCGAACCTGCTCGGCCAACAGCAGAATCTGCGCGAGCAGACCGAAGCGGCGCCGGAGAATCAGTTCGCCGAACAGCAGGATCAGCTCCAGGCGCAGCAGCATGAATTGCAGAACCAGGCCCAGCAGCTTGCCCAGCAGATGCCGCAGGCTCAACAGCAACAGCAACAGCAACAGCAGCAGCAGCCGATGCAGCAGGCGCAGCAGGCCATGCAACAGGCCGAGCAGCAGATCGCCCGACAGCAGCAGCAACAGGCCGTCGCGCAGCAGAAGCAGGCCGAGCAGGCCCTCGAACAGGCGATCGGTCAGATGGATCAGCAGATCGCCCAGTTAGAGCAGCAACAGCAACTGGAAATGGCAATGCAGGAAGTGGGCGACATTCTCGCCCAGCAGCAGGCCCTTCGCCGGCAGACCGAGCAGACGCCCGGCGAGCAGATGTCGCCGTTGCAGCAACAGCAGCATCAGCTCGAGCAGCAGACCGCCGAGACCGGCCAACAGATGCCCGCCCAGGCCCAGCCGGGCGAAGGTGAGCAGTCGGGCCCGGAAGAAGCGCCGCTCGCCCAGGCCCAGCAGGCGATGCAGCAGGCCCAGCAGGCCATGGGCCAACAACAGCCGCAACAGGCCGTCGCGCAGCAGAAGCAGGCCGAACAGGCCCTCGAACAGAGACGCCGCCCTGCGGGGCGCGTTGACCGATGCCCAGGCCGAACGCCTCGCACAG
>CAYNCM010000093.1:0-11368 GCA_964395825.1 uncultured Planctomycetaceae bacterium | reverse complement strand
GTTCGTCGGCAGCCTCGCCGTCGTAGGCAATGGTCGCGACCGCCACATCGTCGAATCTCACCCGGTCGGCGTGGCCGTCGTAATAGGCGATGTTGGCCGAACCTTCGTGGCGGAAGGCCATGCCACCGTCGGAGGCGATCAGCGTTTCACCGTAGATGGCATAGCGACTGGCGTCCTGGGGGCGGAGGTTCCACCCGGTGGAGTCGGACCAGGCCAGGGCTGCCGCTGGTCGAAGCACGGTGTTCACGCGGTGACCTACATGAGCAGCCGTGCTGACATTATTGGCAGGCCAATTCAGGCCGAACGTGCAGTAGCCATATGCTGAGCGCAACTGCACGCCGTTTTCGTTGGCATCGTCTCTCGCGGCGCTGGCGTTGGGGCAGGCAAAGTTGATCGGCCACCGTTTGCCATCCACGTCGTCCACGCCAAGGTTCCGCGCCAGCCCCGGGTTTGAGTCCCAGTTGTAGTCACCCCCGGACCAGTTCCACGTTTTGGCAGGTACATACCAATTGCTGTACTCAGCGGTGTAAGCGGTATTGGCCAGGCCCACTTGGCGCACCATCGACATGCACTGAACCGCCTTGGCCGCTTCCCTCGCCTTCTGCAACGCCGGCAGAAGAATCGAGATCAGCAATGCGATGACCGCCACCACGACCAGCAGTTCCACAAGGGTAAAGGCTCTGCGGAGCATGGTGAATCCTTGTCTGTGCATAGCGTGACTGGTCATCGGCGGCGACGGCGGACCATCAACAGGCTGCCGGCGCCAAGCAGGGCCATCGAAGCCGGCTCGGGCACGACGGCACCAACCAATTCCACATCGTCTATGCCCACGCGGCGTTTGCCTGAATCGGAAGGAGATTCACTGTCCAGACCGAGGATATGGAAGGTGATTGCTGAATCGACCTCATCAAAGCCAACCCCAAGTGGGACCGTGAAGCTCTGCACATCACCCTCGGTGTCCGTCAGGGCATCGGAGGCAAGGTCGCTGGTGAACCCATCATCACTCGTGCGAAGCGCCCAACTGCCAATGGAGGCGTTCTCACGGATGAATGAGAAGGCCAGTTCATCCAGATTGTAGATGACGCCCGGATCCGGTGTGAAAGTGAAGGCGAAGTATTCACCATTACTTTCGGCAACATCGGTGTCGGCCTGGTTCTGCGTGAAACCCAGTGCAATGAAGGTGTCGTCACCGATGGTAGCGCTGCTGGCAGGATTGAGTCCGTCACCTCTTGCGAACTCACTGAACGTGGCGTTATCGGGTTGGGAAACGACTGGGAACGTGTCAGCAAAACCATTGGTTCCGGTGAAACTGAATGTGCCGATGGTTCCCGCTGACGCAGGGATCACCACCATGAGCAGTGTTGCGGCGGCCCCGGCCAATCCCGTACGCCCTGTCATTCGCTTAATCATCTCGAAGCTCCTTTCATAGTAGGTTGCCATTCGTTATACGACACATGCCGTATTTCCGGGCACCCAATGCCCGGTGACTTTTCGGGAAGGGGTTCGATGGCCGGTTTCGAGCAACTGCAGCAGCATTCGGCCGGCCTGCTGGCCCATGGCGGTGCGGTCGAACGAGACGCGGGACAGCTCCGGCCAGAGCAGGGATTCTTCGGCCGTCTCGTCGCAGCAGACCAAGGCGTAGTCGAGTCCCGCTACCCGCCGCTTTCGACCCCAACTCAACTCGATCACCCGGGCCAACGAGGCATCGGCCGCCAGCAATGCGGTTGCATCGGATTCGATTTCATCGGCCAACCGTCCCGCCGCTGCCGGACCGATCTTGCCTCGCTCCAGCAGAGGCAGGGGGTATCGGGTGAACCGGGTGCCCAGTTCGTCGCAGCGCCGTGCGGCGGCACCGCGGCGCTCGGCGAAGCAGTAGGTCAGCACCTCATCGGGCCGATCGATGTAGGCGATGTCCCGGAAGCCCATGCGATGCAGTTCATTCACCGCCAGCACACCGGCGTGGGCTTCGTCACGCCGAATGCATCCGTGCGACTCATACCGATTGGTGTCGACATAGATGGTCCGATCGCACAGGTCGGGCAAACGCTCATCGAGGCGTTCCAGATCGTCCGGTGAGCAACTGAGCACGGCCACTGCGTCGACCATACGTTCGTGGAACAGCCGGCTGGTCGGTTGATCGTCGCCCACGATGTCGTCCATGGGCACAAGAGCCAGAACATAGCCAGCCTTTTCGAGCACGCGGTTGATGCCCAGCAGGGCGTCGTAGCCGAAGCGTTCGTCCCGGATGGCCACGGCGACGGTGCGGGTGCGGCCGTCGCTCATGGAGCGGGCGGCGGCATGAGGCCTGTAACCCATTTCGTCGGCAAGCTGACGGATTCGCTGGGCGCGAGCCGCGGCATCGGGGCGCGCTCCCTTGATCCGACCGTTCAAGACGTTGGAGACGGTCATGTGGGAGACGCCGGCTTTGGTCGCGATTTCGCGAATGGTAGTCATACGATGTGCAAACTTATACCGTGAAACCTTGTCCGGTAAATGTAGCACACATAGAAGCCGAGTCAAGCCGAAAACGCGACATTCTCGGAATATTCTTGTGGTCCGGCGGCAAATGGGCAGGGTGGGTCAGCGACAATGACGCATGTCTAATGTCTAATGCCTAATGCCTAATGCCTAATGACGAATCAGCAAGCCCCGTCATGGTTCGAGCGGAGCGAGAACCTTGGCGGGGATTGCCAATCGCAGCGGCAACCGCAGCCGCTTGGCCACCGGGGCGGCTGTGTTGGCGCAGCCGCTTGGCAGCGCTATGGTAACGAGCCGCGACGGTGACGGAGCGGTCGTCGCAACCGCTGGAGACTCCGCCTCGTTGCGTGCATTGAGCCGACCGCTTGCTCACGCGCGCGGCTCGCTAAAGCCAGACAAGCGTAGCGGAACGCCCACTTGGATAACGCCTTCGATCCCCCTCGCGCCCACATCTCATAACCACAGGTGTTGCCAAAATGGCGGCCGGTCAGCCGTGCATTCACCAAGTTTTCGGCATATAGCAGAAGATTGCTAAATCAGTGTGGACCACTCTACGGCCGACCAAAACTCGGCGGATAGCTCGTCGGGATTCTCCGCGTCCTCACGCAGTTCGGTGCAGCGGGGTGCAGCGAGGTCGCCGAAGCGTCCGTTCAACGGGACCGTCCGTAAGTCTTCGTCTGTCAAGAGCATTGACAAATCCAACGGCAAAAACGAGAATACTGTGCTCTCCCGGAGAGGTGGCCGAGCGGCTGAAGGCAACGGTTTGCTAAACCGTCGTAGGGGTAATTACCTCTACCGCGGGTTCGAATCCCGCCCTCTCCGCTTCCGAAAGCAGAGCCCTTGCAAGCTCTTGTAAATCAATAGCTTGCGAGGGTTTCTCTTTTGTTGCCCCCCCATGGCCCTCACATGGCCCTCAAGCTCGTCACTTCCTCCTCTCCCGATCCGCCCCGGTCCTTGTCCGCTTCCTGGCCACCGTTGTTGCTGAACGTGTCCGCCGCCATGCCCAGATCACCCCTCCCAAGCTTCACGTCTGTCCAGAGCATCTGCTCGAGTTCGCCGATACGAAGGCCCGCGTAGCCGAGTGTCGCAAACGCGACCTTCTCGATGCCCTCGGTGTTGTCCGATGCCCGAGGCCGACGCCGGCGTGACCTATGAGGTCGATCCTGGCGAGAGCGGTGGTCGTCGGCGCGGGCGTGCGGCCGTAACCGCGCCGTGTGCTGCCCCCGCCGAATGGGCTGCCCCAGATCGTCGACGCTCCGCCGACCAGTCCGATCCATTGGGTCCGCATGACCTACAGCGATGCGCGGGCGCCGTCGGAGAAGGCCTTCTGGTCGGCGCTGGCGTGGTTGCCGGACGATTGGGCGTGGCTCGTGCTCTACGTCGCGGCGTACATCCCGGCGCTGTTCGTCACGCGATCGCTCCTGGGCGTGGCATGAATCAGTTGTCACCGGATCACGCCGGATCCGGTTGTCTGTTGCCCGAGCCATCGGGCGGGCGAGTCAATAAGCCGGCGCATCGGGGTGATCGGCGGGCAGGACGGCGAGGCCCTCGAGCTCGATCAGCCAACCGGGCCGGCAGACCGGGGCATGGACGACGACCAGGGGGGCCGGGCCAAACCGTTTGCGGAGGCGCGGTTCGATGGCGGCGAAGTCGGCGATGTCACGCAGGTATACGATCCAACTGGCCATGTCCGCCGATGAAGCGCCCCCTTCGTTGAGCAGGGCTTCGATGTTCTCCAGCGTCCGGTCGAGCTGGCGATGGACGTTGCCGGGGTGGACGATGCGGCCCTGGTCATCGATGCTGGCCGTGCCGGAAATGATCACATGGCGCCGATCGTGGTAGTTCACGGCGGTGGCCCGTTCGAACGTCACGCCGTAGATGTTGGTCGGGCTGAGGCGATCGAGGGCTTTGAGGTACCGCACATGGAGGGGCTGCAGGCCATCGACCGCCCAGGCCTCCATGGCGACGGTGGCGGCGGTGTCGGGGCTTGTGCCGCCGATGCCGGAACTGGCGATGTAGTGCGACTGGGCGGTCAGGCCATGCTCCGTGAACAGGCCACGCCTCGCCTGCACCAGTCCGGCGTAGTTCGCGTCGATGTCACGGACGAAGAACCAGGTGCGCAGAACGTGGTCGGCCAGCGTCATGCCGCGCGCGGCCAGATCGCGGGCGTAACCTTCCAGGATGGCGTGCGTCTGGTCGGCCGAGTCGGTTGCCTGGGGCCCGGTCAGGCCGGTCGACCAGTGGTGGGTCAGTTGCCCTCGGCGCACCGAGAGCGTCGTGTCGGCGGAGCGCTTGTCCAGTGGGCCGGCCGGGTCATGGAGGTGGTAGGCCCACAGCGCGACTCTGGCCGGCGGGACGGGCGCCTGGCCGACGATGCTGATCGCGCAGGCCTCGGCGCGGTGCCCGGGCTGGGCGAGCGGGCTGGCGGCCAGCGTCTCGACCTGGTTCGTCGGATCGCTGCAGAACAAACGGCGGAACACGGCGGAGGTCGCGTCGGTTCCCGCCGCAGCGAGGACGATGCGGTAGGCTTCGGCCAGTTGGCGAAGCTGGTCATCGACGCTGGCCATGGCGAGCGGCTCGATCGAGATGTGCAGTTCCGTGGCGCCGGTGCTCGACCGGAATGCGGCGAGATGGGCGCGGACGGGCAGGTCGTGGCCGTCGATGCGTCGGCACTCGATGCCGGTGGCTGGGTGCGCGGTGGTCTCGGTCGGGTTCATCGGTTGAACGACTCCACGATACGGTAGGGGATGGCGGGCAGCGCGCCGAGCGGCCGAAGCCGCTTCTGCTGCTTGCCTTGCTGGTTCTTCCATGTCCGCTCAAGCTGAAGCTCGACAATGAGGTTGCCGGCCTGGCCGACCTTGGCCTCGTCGTTCGCAATGACGGTCGCGACGATCTGGTCGTCGGTCACCTCGACAGGCCCGAGCGACAGGCCGGTCGGCGGCTCGCTGAGGTGAAGCTGCGGGGCGCCCACGCGAGCGGGGATGCGACTCTTGAAGCGCAGGACCGCCTTGCCGCCGACGGGCAGGCGGAGTTCGCCGTCGCCCACCCGCTGCGGCGATGACACCATCCGTCGCGGCCCGATCATCTGCACCAGCATCTGCTCCGACGGCACGAGGTGACGCCAGAGGAACGCCTGCATCACATCGTCGACCGGGGTTGCGCGGCGCGTGACGGTCCTGCCCTCGATCGTCGCGGCGGCTTCGATCGCCAGCGGGATCGGCCGGTCCAGTTGCCGGGGCGGCACGGTCAGCGTGATGCACAAGCGGTCGGCGCCGGCAGGGACCACGGCTCCGTCAAGCGTGAAACCATCGGGCGGGGCGACCAGCTTGAGCGTGACCGGCCCCTCGAAGCCATCGCGGCGGAGCACATGCACGGTCAGCGGGGTGGACTGGCCGGTGACCGCATTGACCGACGATGGCCCGATGCAGACCGCGAAGTCGGGCTTGGGCGGGCCGATGCGGAGCCGATAGGCGTAGGCCGGCCCACCGTGCCCCGTCGCATCGGAAACAACCAGGCGATACGTGCCCTCGGTGGGCAGCTCGGCCGCAAGACGCGAGTCGGCCTGGTGCGTCAGCGTCCCGTAGGTGCGGTGAAGGTGCTCCTGCTTGTCCACGTCATCATCATTCCAGGCGATGACCTTACCCCCGGGATCGACCAGACGGAGCAGCGAATCCATCGGCGATCGCAACCGCCGCGCCGTCACTTCGGCCACGAGACGCTGGCCGGCGCGGCCCGGGAAAGCGTACACATCGACATCGCCGGGCGAGTCCATTCGCCCGTCGACCACCGCCGGCAGATCGCAGGGCTGGGCCGCGTCGCGGCCGTCGTTCGGCTCCCGCTCACGCACGCCGGATTCCCCGGCCAGGTCGTAGAGAACCCGGTTGCTCCGCGCGATGGCGCCGTCAATCGCCAACGCATGCGTGCCCTCGGCCTCGCCGCCGAGCACGACCGTCTCGACGGGCAGGTTCCAGCCGTCGATCGTCGCCTCTATGTGCTCGCCCGAGCTCCCGCCAAGCGGGAAGATCGACGTGATGAAGGGCAACTCGCCGATGCGGACGCGGTAGACAAAGTCCTCCCGCCCGCGATAGATCGAATCCCGAATCTCCATCGTGTAGACCCCGTCGGCCGGAGGACTGAACCGCAGCACCGGGTCCGGGTCGAACTGGTAATCATCGGCGAAGGCCAACTCCTTGCCATCGGCATCGCGTACCGCGATCACCGGCTGGAACCAGCCGGGCACCGCATCGGCGAGGAACGGCGCCAGATGACGGGCCTGAACCTGGATGACCAACGTTTGGCCGGCCCGGGCATTGAACCGCAACTGATCCACGTCGCCGGGCTGGATCTGCCCGTTGATCACCACCGGCAGTTCGATCGGCGGCGCGAGGGGCAGGGGATCCCACGCCTTCGGATCATTGCCCTCGATCTCCATCGTTTCGGGCAATCGTCCGACCTGGAACACCATCGGGTTGGTCAACCCCGCCGGACCGATGAGACGCAACTCGCGATCGCCCGGCGTCGCGTCCGAATCGATCGTCATCTCGATCAGCACTGATTCAGCGATCTGGGCGTTGGGCTGCTGCTTGCTCCGATCGGTCAGGCGTTGGCGGATGTGGGCCAACTCGCGGAGCGACATCTGCTCCCAGCCGTTGAGCAGGAAATGGTTGGGCAGCTTCACCGGCTCGTCGCCTCCGGCCGGGGCCGAGGGTCTGCGGGTGAGGTTCCACGGTGGCTTGCCGGTCACCTTCTTCTGTTCGAGCAACTGCTCCCAGCGGGTCTGGGCGCAGTCGGCCATCCTGGCGAACAGGGCTGCCCGCTGCTGTTGGTCGAGGTTCCGCAGCGGCGGGTAGTATTCGATTGCCTTGCCGGTTACGCCATCGCCGGTCACGTGGACGCCGCTCGCCCCGCGCAGAAACTGCCCGCCGACCAGCACCCGCACGGTTGAGCCTTGCTGGCCACCGGCGGGATAGAGGTAGCCAACGTGCGGGTCGCGCTTGACGGCCTGGCCCCAGGCGGAAGCGGCGAGGCTCGCGCCGGCCAGCAGGGCCAGGAGCGTGAAGGAGCGGCTCACAACATGATCTCCTTGAGCAGTCCGGCGGACTTGACCTCGCCCCCGGGCTTCGGGAGCACGGCCAGGTCGAGGTTGCGCGGGTTGGGCAGGGGGGCTTGGGGGTCGATGCCGAGACGGTCGTAGATGCTGCCGATCAAGTCCACGGGATAGACCGGGCGCGCGGCCACTTTTTCGCCGCGGGCATTGGTCGCGCCCACAACACGCCCCCCGGCGAACCCGCCCCCGGCCAGGACGACCGAGAAGCACCGGCCGAAATGCCCGCGCCCCCCACTCCACGGCGGATCCCACTGGACCTTCGGCGTCCGCCCGAACTCGCCGCCCCACCAGACGACGGTGGTGTCAAGCAGGCCGCGATCGGACAGGTCGACCAGCAGCGTCGCCATCGCCTGATCCATCTCCGGCAGGCGGCGCTGCATCGTCTGGAAGTGCTGCTTGTGGGAGTCCCAGCCCTTGTAGTTGATCGTCACGTAGGGCACGCCCACCTCGACGAGTCGGCGGGCCATCAGGCAGGACTGGCCGAACGTGTTTCGTCCATAACGCTCACGCAGCTTTTCGTCTTCCAGACCCAGGTCATAGACCTCACGGGCCTTGCCGAACATCGCGTCGTAGGCTTGCTGCTCGGTTCGGTCGTGCGCCCGGAACTGCGGGTCATCGGGCATCGCGTCGCCCAGCGTGTCCAGTTCGTGCATCAGCGCCCGCCGGGCCCGCTGGCGGTCATCGCTGATGCCCTGGGCGATGAGGCCTTCGACAACGAATCGCTCGGCGTTCGGATCGCCCCCGGTCGCCAGGGGCTTGTAGTTGGGGCCGAGGCAGCCGGCCTCGGAAAAGCGGCCCTGCGGCTGGGTGAGCACGATGTAGGGCGGGACCGGGCCGTCGTAGCCCGCTTCGCCTCCCTTGAACCGCGAGACCACCGCGCCGACGCTGGGGCAACTGATCCGGTCCGGCATCCGCCCGGTCTGCATCAGATAAGATGCCGTCTCATGCCCGTTCACGCCGTGCGTCATCCCGCGGATGATTGAGTACTTGTCCGCCTGTTTAGCCAGTTCCGGCAGCAGTTGGCCGATGCGGATGCCATCGACACTGGTCGCGATGGGCGCATCGAGCGGGCCGCAATAGTCGCGGCCGGCCTCGGGCTTGGGGTCGAAGGTGTCCAGATGCGACGGTCCGCCCCACATCCAGATCTGGATCACACTGCGGGCCCGCGCAACGTTGCTCGCAGCGCCGGCGGCGGCCTGGGGCGCGGCGAACAGCCGAGCCGGGCCGCCCAGCGCCAGCGTGGCCGCGCCGGCCACACCCGCCTTCAACGCCTCGCGGCGGGTCAAACTCCCGATTCGTCCTTGCTGATTCATCTCGTTCGCTCCGGTCGACCGTTGGGGGTCTAGTGGCGGTAGAGGAATTCCTTGCTGTTGATCAGCGCCCACGCCAGGTCGTTGACGCCGTTGCGCACCGCGCCCTGTTTCAGGGATGCCTCGGCGGCGGCAGTCTCGGCCTCGGTGGGGCGGCGGGAAAGGATGGTCACGTACAACTCGTTGATCATGCGTGTGCGGTTGCCGCGGGCCCGCGCGATCAGGTCGCGGATGCGCCAGCCGCGCTCGATCTTCTTCTGGACCTGCGTGGAGTTCAGTCGATGCAACGCCTGGCGATCGGTCGGGGCGTTGCTTCGCTCGGCCATCATGCCCGTGTCGCGCGGCGGCCGGCCGAACAGTTCCAGAAACGGGCTGGTGATGCTGCCGTCGGCCATCGCGACCGTGGGCTGTGTCTGGGGGACAAAGGTGAACGGCTCGGGGATCGGGCTCTCGTACCGCTCGGGCTGACCGAACAGACCCACCAGCGCATCAATCAGCACCTCCGCTTCCAGGCGGCGCACGGGATAGGCGGCGAACCGTTCGGCGGCTCGGGCATCGTCGTCGCGCGGAATTGAGGATTGCTGGTACGTTCGGGAGTTGAGGATGCAGCGGTACAGGTGTTTCAGGTCGTAGCCGGAGCTGACCAGCTCCGCCTGAAGGTGTGCCAGCAGTTCCGGATGGCTGGGCGGGTTGTGCGGGCCGAAGTCGTCCGGCGCTTCCACGATGCCCCGGCCCATCAGCCACGCCCAGATGCGGTTGGCGATCGGCGCGGTAAAACGCGGGTTGTCCGCACGGATCAGCCAATCGGCAAACACCTCGCGGGGATCTTCGTCGGGCCCGATCCGGACCCGCTTGCCATCCGGGTCGACCGCGTCAATCTCCGGCCGAGGCGCCGGATCAAGGTGGATGATCTGCTCCTTCCACTCGGCCGTCGGCTTGTAGGCCACGTAACAGAAGAACACTTGCAGGTCGGCCCGACGCTGGGCGGGCCAATCCTCCACACGCTCGCCCATGAACGTCAGCGCCGCCGCCGACGCGATCGACGAAGCCGACTCGCCTTGAATCGCCCGGTAGAAATTGACCGGCGGCACGCGGAAGTTGCTGCCGCTGCTGGTCAGAAGCTCCCGCGCGAACTGGTCATACCGCTTGTTGGCCGCGAGGCTCTGACGCACCCAGTGGTGGTAAGCCTGCACCCCGTTCGGCCAGAGGTTGATCGGATGCTCGGCCTTGACCCGCAGCAGGTCGCACCACTTCATCGCCCAATAGTCCGCGAACGCCTCACGCCCGAGCATCTCCTCAATCAGACGCGCCCGCTTGTCGGGCCGCGGGTCGCGCAGAAACTCAAGCACTTCCTTCGGCTTCGGCAGCACGCCGATCACATCCAGATACACCCGACGCACGAACACCTCGTCGCTGCACAGCCCCGCCGGCTGGACCCCCGCCTCGTTCAGGGATGCGACCACCAGTTCATCAATGCGGTTGACCGGCTCGAACCCGACCGCCTGCTCGTACGGCGAGATCGGACCCGACGCCTCGGCCGAGACCCAAAACCCCGCGCCCGCGATCAACGCAATGGCCGTTGCCACCAGCCTCAGATCACCCATGGCAGTTGATCTCCTGCATCGGCCCGGTCGACGCTCCGCCCAGCCGGGCTACGGTAAAGACGCCGCACGCGGGGACAACGCGGACACGATAGTTTTATTTCTTTTCCCCACGCAAGTCCCGCCCCAACGGCCCGATTCGTTCCCGTTCGCCGTTAACCTCCTTGTATCTTGCTGATGATGCTTGGACGTTCCAGGATCAGCCCTCTGGTTGCCGCCCGGCCGGGCGGCAACCACAGCCGAGCACGAGTTCACTAACCCCTCGGGGCGATGAGCCCGGGGTGAACCAGAACCGTCTCGGTGACGGGCTTTGATCCCCGCCGACGCCGTGGGCTTCCTGCCAATCTTGCGACGCACGCGCTCACGCAGCCGGTCGTGAATCGGTTCCGGCCCAAAACCGTCAAGTTGGGCGCTTTGCCCGGCCGATTCCGCGTCTCGAACCGGTGACAGAGACGTTTGGCACCGGTGACATCGGGCGTTGGCACTGCAATGGCACCGGTCTGGCACTGCTTCATCTTGCGGACCGGGGCCGGGGACAATGCCGACAGGGCCTGCCCTCCTGGAGCATCGCGCATCGACTTTTTGTCTAAACGGCTCTTGACTTCTGGCCGATGGGTAGACATAATGTCTAAGTGCGAGTGATCAGCCTGAAACCTTTGCGGGAGTTCTGGCAGCGTCATCCGGACGCCGAGGGACCGCTTCGGCTCTGGTACAAGACGGCGCTGGAGGCGACGTGGTCGAGCCTGTCGGACGTTCGCCAGACCTACCCGCATGCGGACGGCGTAAGAACGTCGAGCGGCGGTACGTTGACCGTCTTCAACATCAGCGGCAACAAGTACCACCTGGTCGCACGCATTCGATACGACTACCAG
>CAYNCM010000092.1:0-11423 GCA_964395825.1 uncultured Planctomycetaceae bacterium | reverse complement strand
GCGGCCGACGACAGGTGGTCCGCAACGGCCACGCGGCGTCGCGCATCCTCGTCACGGGGATGGCCCCGACGCGCCGTCGCGCCGCCTGAGCGGCTCGATGCGTACGTAGCCCTATTCTTAACGTAAAATTACTTTACCCGCCGGGCTGTCGCGGGTATTCTGGATATGCAGGTTTTGCTTGGTGGGCGTCCATAATTACTGGGAAGGAGAAGAGAAATGCTGACTCATGTTGGGACCGGTGCAAGATGCTGCGGGTTGGCGGCAGGGTGTGTGGTGGTACTCATCGGCGTGACGGTGCAGGCGGCGTCGATGGGCTGGACCAAAACCGGCGAGATGATGCTGGCCAACCGCGATGGCTCGAACCCCCAGCAAGTGATTGCTTCGAGTTCGTGCAAGGAGGTCCACTTCGACGAAGTCACCGGCCAGTGGTTCTGGATGGAATACGACGCCATCAAGCGTGCAAATTTCGATGGGTCGAATGTGCAGACCGTCGTCAGCGATACGCTGACTTCGAGCAACGTCGATTTCGACATTGACAGCACGAACGGGCGCATCTACTGGACGAACAACGCCGGCCAACTTCGCCGGGCAAACTTCGATGGATCAAGCAACGTGATACTGCGGAGCGATCTTGCCGCACCGTACGCCATTGCGGTCGACCCTTCGAACAATAAGGTGTTCTGGACGGACTACAGTGTCAGCACCGACGATTTACGCCAGCGACCTCAGCGGCAACGGTAAGGTCACAATTGGCTTCCTCGACTCGCTGTGGCGGTTGGCGGATATGGATGTCGACCCCGTCGCCCAGCAGATTTACTGGGTGGGCTCCTCGTCGTTCCGCAATGAGATGGTGCAGCGGCACGGCTACTCATACAACTACCAGGCCACGACACTGATCGATGCGGAATTGGGCGTGGTGTACGGCCTGACACTCGACCTGACCACCGACACGATGTTAATCTCGGGCACGGGCGGCATCATGGAGGCAAACACGAATGGCAACGGCTTGGCCACGATCTACAACGGCGCAGCAGGGACGCCGTTGCACGTGGCCGTGTCCTCCCGCGATGTGCCCGAACCGGCCAGCCTCGTGCTGTTGGGTCTAGCCAGTCTGTCGCTGTTGCGTCGGCACAAAGAGTAACCCCGTATCCCACATGATGTAGACAGGAAACTCACCACCCATCCACTTTCGCAGTTGTTCGGTTCGTATTGTCCAATCGCCTTCCTCGGCGAGTTCGAACCGTGCCCTTCTGCCTGCAATTGTAAACCCCGCCTGCGCAAGATGAAAGCCTTTCGTTTTCGGCGGAAGGCGACTGCTCGCGGTTCTCCAACGCCCGAGATATCGTCAATTCCTGTGGATGGGTCATGATCAGGCGGCCTGCTTCTTCTCGCCGTCGGTGAACGTCACCCCGGCGATCACGTCTTCAATCAACTGGTGAGCGTTCAATCGCCGCCAGCGTTTTTCGGCGGACTGGCACAGGCGGAACACCATCGCCAGGCACGCGCGGCGGCTGCCGTTGCCTTTGGTCTTGCGATGGCGCAGACGCACCGTGGCGCGATGAACGACCGCCGATCACCGACAAGTGGTGATGCCCGCAAACACCTTGTTTTACAGGCTGAACGCGACTCGGCGCAACGTGGCGCTTCGCGGCGCGACGAAGCACCCCCGGCAGGATTCGAACCTGCGACCGCCGGATTAGAAATCCGGCGCTCTATCCACTGAGCTACGGGGGCGAGGCGGGGCGAAGCCAGCCATACCGATGTATCGGATCAAGATACTCCGCCGATGCGGCGGTGTCACGCATCGACCGGGCGGTGGTTCGCTACGGCATGCCGGCCTCCACGGCCGCGACCTCCAACAGGTCGATTTCCGGAAGGTTCACCTGCCGGCGGGCGGCGTTCTGATGGGCGACCGCCTCGCGAAACTCAACCTCTTCCAGCCATTCGCAATGGCCGTCGGCAAACAGCACCGCCCGGCCTTCCCGGCCCGGTCGGGTCTTGGCGCTGAAGGCGACGATGAAGCCCGAGGGAGAAGAGATGCTGCTCGTCGGAACAGCCTCGGTCATGGCGTCGGCGTCCTGCTCGTAGGCATGGGCGAACAAGTAGTCGCCATAGCGGTAGAGCGCCTCACTGCCGCCTTCGTCGATCCATCGGCCGACCGAGCCGCCGGGGTTGAACGGACTGACGAACAGGTCATCGGCATCGCCCATGTACGTCTGCTCGAGCTGCCCGACGTGGCGGGGCAGGCAACCGTCGTAATCGGCGGCATAGGCATGTATCGCCACGGCGACCTGCCGGAGGTTGCTCATCATCATCGTTCGGCGGGCCTCATTGCGGGCGCTGTTGAGCGACGGGATGAGAATCGCCGCCAGGCCGCCGCAGGCGAGAATCGACACCCCGAAGATGATCGCCAGCACGAGCAGCACGACCTTGGTCGTGCTCATGCCGCCCTTCGGCTGCGCGGGCGTGGGGGTTTGCGGCTGACCGGTCGGCGCGGCGGGAGGAACCTGTGACATGTCGCATACCCCTGAGGTAAAAAGGTGAACAGCATGAGGATACCCGATCGCCGCGTCCCACGCAGCAGACCCCGATGATTCCATTCGTGATACAGTGGTGCGATGGCACGCAGGGATGTTGACAGATCGCAGGTGCTCGCGGCGCTGCGGGACAAGTCGCGCGGCGAGCGAATTCAGAAAGTGCTGGCCGACGCGGGGGTCGGGTCGCGACGCAGTTGCGAACAGATGATCGCCGATGGGTTGGTGGAAGTGAACGGCGTGACGGCGAGGGACCTGCCGCTGTGGGTGGACGTGTCGGAAGATCACATCGTGGTGGACGGTCGGCCGCTCATGTCGGCCGGCGGGCGCCGGGGCCGGTTGTATCTGATGGTGTTCAAGCCGCGGGGCGTGATCTCGACCAGCCGCGACCCCGAAGGCCGCAAGCGTGTGATCGACCTGGTGCCCCACACCCAGCGGCTGTATTGCGTGGGCCGGCTCGATGCCGACTCGTCCGGGCTGGTGCTGCTGACCAACGACGGCGAACTGACCCACCGCCTGACGCATCCGCGCTACGGCGTGGCGAAGACGTACCTGGTGACGATCAAGGGCCGGCTGGAAAGCGAGGATGTCGAAAAGCTGCGCGAGGGGATCTGGCTGGCCGATCGGCGCGCCGGCGGCGGCCAGTCGGGGGCGATGAAAGCGAAGGCGGCCAGCGTGGTGCTGAAGAATCGTGACGTCGACCGCAGCCTGGTGCAGATCACGCTGCGCGAGGGGCGCAACCGCGAGATTCGCCGCATGCTCGTGCGCCTGGGCCATCCGGTGAAGAAGCTCCGCCGGGTGGCGATCGGCCCGGTGAAGCTCAAAGGCGTGCCGCCCGGCGGCTGGCGCGAACTGACGCTGCCGGAAGTCAACGCGCTGCGCAAAGCCGCCCGACGCGGCCGGGACAGCAGATAAGACAAGCCGCCGGGTCGCCGACTGCACCAAGGCTTGCTATCCGCAGATGACACGGCCTGCGCCGATAGGCTGGCGAGTGATTTTCAAACCAATCTGTCTCCTCGGCCCATCGATGGATCGGGCATCCTGGCGCCCGGGGCCAAACCGGTCACGGGTCGGTTGCCCCGGCGTCCCACACGTCGTTCCAGGCGCGCTTGATGCCGGTGAACTGGCGGATGCGGGTGTCGGGTTCGTCGATCGTGCCGGTGACGCGCACGGTGATGATCTGATCGCGGAATCCCTTGATCAGTTCGGTGAGGGGTCCGAGTTCCAGGCCCCTGGGGTTGCTGCTGGTCAGCGTCAGGTCGAGCGTCCGGGTGTCGGTGTTGAGCGTGCCGCCGCCGGCGAGACGCATGTTGGGCGATTCGATCACCAGGCGTTCGAAGGTGACGGTGTCGTTCTGGACGTAGTAGCTCATCAGGGCGCGGTTGAAGCTGCGCGACATGGGCAAGGACAGGTGGGTCAACTGCAACACGCCCAGCGACAGCGGCAGGTCGTACATCTGCGCTTCGCGAATCTGCACATCGCCTCGACCGCGGAGTTTTTCCGGCCTGCCCCACACGCCCTGCACGTCGAGGCTGGCCGAGACCAGGCCCTTGTGAATCCCGGTGCCCGGATCGGCCGGGTCGTTTTTCGCATCCGGCCCGGCGGATGCACGAGCCACCGGGGCATCGTCCGCGTTGCCGTCGTCGGCGATGAGTTGGGTCAGGTCGACGTCGCTGAGAGCAAGTCGGAACTCGTAAGCGCCCTTGTCCAGACCGAGGCGCCCGCTGCCGCCGACCGTGCCATCGGCCAACCGGCCCCGCATCACGGGAATCACCAGTTGCCAAGCGTCCCGGCTGCTCGAAGCGACGGCCTCGAAGTCGGTCACGTGACGGTCGAGGACTTCCATGGATTCGATTCGCGCGGTCATGTCGACCGTGGGGAACGCCCGGTCGGGCGTCTGCTCGAGGTCCACGTCGAACCGCCCGACCAGGTCGCGGATCGGCACGCCGACGTTCATCGATCCGCCGGTCAGTTTCACGGTTCCCTTCACCCGGGTGCGTGCGGCGCCGTGCGGGTCTTGAGCCGCCTGCATTTCGACCACCGGCAGGTTGATTTCATAAGCGCCGTCGATTTTCAACCGGTCGATCACGCCGATCAGCGTTTGGGGCAGCGTGCGTCGCATGCCCGGGGTGATGCGCCTGCCCCGGGCCTTGACGTGCAGCGTCGCATCCAGCGCGCCGGCATGGGCGACGGTTCCGGTCAGGGCCACGCGGCCGCCCTCGAAGTCCCCGGCCAGTTCCTCCAACCGCACCAGGTCCGGCTCGATGAGGATCGTGCCGCTCACCGCCGCCAGTTCGATGCGGGTGCCCTTGTGGTCGACCGCCAACGTCCGAGGCTGCACGGCCAGGACGTAGTCGGGCTGCTCATCGCCGAGGCGATGGTAGGTCACATCGACGTCGAACCGCCCGGCCGGCCGACGGGCGGTCCACAGGTTCCGCAATTCCGCGGCATCGGTGAACGGCGAAAGCAGGTCGATCACCGGATCGTCAAACGCCATGTCGCGAGCCGCGGCGGTCAGTTCGACCCGCCCGCCGGCATCGCCCGACCAGTCGGTTTTGCCGTTCACTTCGAGGCGCGTGCGGCCGTGACGTGCCCGCACCTTGTCGATCTCCATGCCGCCGAGCGTGATGCCCAATCGCCCCGTGACATCGGTCAGCGCGTAGCCCGGTTCGCCGGGCCGGGCGCGCATGTCGGCCAGATCGACATCCAGATCGACATCCGGCCGACCGTCGGCGCGGGTGAGGATGCGACCGGCCACATCGACGGTTCCCTCCGCGTTGAGTTGGGTCAGCCACTGCAACTGCGGGCCGCGGAGCACCTTCTCGAGCGCATCGCGCAGCAGATCGTCGACCGGCAACCCGGCCGCGGCAATGGTCAACTCCGGCCGGGCCCCGCGACCGGTCGACTCGTCCGGCATGGTCACCCGACCGTTTAACCGACCCACCCCACCGTAGAGCCCTTCCATCGCCACATCCCTGAACACCACCTCATCCGGCCCGACGTGCAGACGCCCGCCGGTCACCCGCACCGGATAGGGGAAATAGCGGAACATGCAACTGGCCTGTTTCAGTTCCAGGTCGACGGTGATGCGGTACTTGCGGTTCTTGCCCGGCGGCCGCCTGACAGACACCACCACGTTCGCCCGTCCGCCCAACTCGAAACCCGGCACCGCGAGCTTGCGATTCAAGCCACTGAGCAGAATCTCCAGCCGCAGGCGCTGCGCTTGGTCATTTTCGTCGAGGGTGAGCCGTTGATTGCGGTAGGCCTCGGCCTGGGCCTCGTCCTTCTCGTACTCGGCCACCGACCGGTAGTGCCCCGCCTGGCGCAACGCCGCATACGATGGCTTGTGGAAGAACAGGTCCAGCGCCTTGCGTTCATCCGGCTCGAACGCATGGTACAACCGCTCGTCGAACGGCAGATCCACCGCGGTCACCACCAGATCCACCGCCGCCTGTTCTCCGGGGGGCTTAACCGAACCGGCGATCGTCACCGTGCCTCCGCCGGGCGTATCCCCGGTCAGGTTCTTGACTTCGATCGCTTCGCGGTTGAACACGACCAGACCGCGGCAATTGGACAGGGGATAGGTGAACCGGTGGTAATGGCCGGTGCCGTCGATGATGGTGGCGGTGCCGGTGTAATCGAGCACCCCGCCCTCGGTCGGTCGCCACAGCGCCATCGACACCCGCAACCGCCCCACCGGCGTGAGCATACGGAATACCTGCTGCACCGGCTCGGGCAGGGCGAAAATGTAGCGTGGTTCGGCGGGCAAATCGAACGGCTCGGTGCGCAGCGTCAGGCGGAACGGCGCGTCGGCGCTGTAGCCGTCGATCTCGCCGTCGATGCGGTAGACCAGGTCTTCGATGCGGCCGACCAGTTGCTTCACCTCGATGCGGCGGGATGCGAAGATCAGTTCGCCGCGCACCTGCGACATGCGAAAACGCGATTCGTCGGTGCCCAGTTGCGGCAGCGTCAGCCCCACGTCGCGCAGAGTCACCACGGTGCGCCAGCCGGTGTTGGGATCGTAAGCGAAGCTGACCTCCGGCAGCGTGCCGCTGGGCTCGAACTGCGCCCACTGCTGACGGACCACGGCGGGCAGGAGCGTGCGGTAATCTTCGGTGAAGCGCAGCCCGCGCAGGCGAAAGCTGGCCGTGCGATTGGGCACGTCGAACGCGCCGGCCAAAACGGTCGGTTCTTCGCCGTCGGCGGGATCGGCATCGACCTGGTGCAGCGAAACCTGGTACCGGCCGTGCTGGCGCATGTCCGGTGCAAGTTGACCGCCCAGGGTCGCGCGACCCATCGCACGATACCGCCCGCGTTGCACCACGCCGTAGCGGAACTGGCCTTCGGTGAAGTCCACCCGCGGCAGACGGGCCGGCTGGGCATCGGTCGACGGTTCGAGGCGCAGCATCTCGAAGTTAATCACCCGCCGCTCGAGGTCTTCGGTCATCGACACCACCGGGTCCACGAGCGTCACGGTTCGCGGTTCGACCCGGCCGAACAAGATCGACAGCCAGTCGAAGCCCAACTCGATCGACCCGGCGCGGAACAGCTCCGACGCCTGCGGAAGGCGCATGTCGGGAACGGACAGTTTCACGTCGTTCAGCGTGATCGCACCGCTCAGTGAGAACTCGGCCGAGGCGATGTCCACCTCGGCACCGGTGGCCGCGTGGATCATCTCCGCAGCGCGGCCGGCGAGGTAGGCGCTGCTGGTGTAGTGGCGGTAGACCAGCAACAGCGTGATGAGGATCACGCCGAGCACGAGCCAGCGTGCGCGCCGGCGTCGTCGGCGCGGGGTGCGGTCCGTGAGTTGATCGGCGCGATTCGACAAGAGCGAAAAACCTGTGAACGCGGGCGCAATCATACGCGAAGGCGCAGGACGCATTGTACCCGGACCGGCGCGGCCGGACGCATGTCAATCCGTTTATCGGTCAGGTGCGTTCGGCGGGAAGACGCCACTTCGTGGCCGAGCGGCGAGAGGTCTTCGCAAAAGCCTGCCGCGCAGTGGTTTACATGGCGCCGTACCGCGCCGAGAACACGTCCCGCCCCCCCTGACGCTTCACCCGACCGTTCGCCGCCAGCGCTTCGAGCAGTTTGAAGATCATCTCCGCATCGCCGCCGGTCGCACCGGCCACGTCGTCCACCGTGCACGGTTTACCCGCCGAGCGCAGGTGATCGAGCATCCGCGACTGAAGCGCCAGCACCGACGCCGCCGCCTTCTTGCCCGCCTCCACACCCGGCTGGTGGTAGGCGTTGATGTGGATCAGCGAGGCATACAAACCCACCGCACGCTCGAACAGCGCGATCAGCACCCCCACCGTGAACGCATCGACGCGCGGCACGGTGATGGTCATCGACGGCCGGCCCTTTTCCGCCAGCGCCGACCGCGTGCCCAGCAGGAAACCGCGCAGGTAATCGCCGCTGGTCACCCCTTCGTCAACCGCGACGTCCTCCTCGCCGGCTTCGAGCACTTCGATGAACGTGACGAAGAAGTTATTCACGCCGTCGCGCAACTGTTGAACGTAAGCATGTTGATCCGTCGATCCCTTGTTGCCGTAGACGGCGATGCCCTGCTCAACGCGATGACCGTCGAGGTCGAGAGGCTTGCCCAGCGATTCCATGATGAGCTGTTGCAGGTAGCGGCTGAACAGCAACAGGCGGTCTTTGTAGGGCAGGAGGACCAGATCCTTCTCGCCCCTGCCGCCGGTGGCGTGATGCCACATCAGCGCCATCAGGGCCGCGGGGTTGGCGGGCGTATCGTGGCGGCGGGTCATTTCATCACAGGCTGCGGCACCGTGGAGCAGCGCATCGATGTCGATGCCCTGCAGCGCCGCCGGAAACAGCCCCACCGCGCTGGTTTCACTGGTCCGCCCGCCGACCCAGTCCCACATGGGCAGGCGCGCGATCCATCCGTCCGCTTCGGCCGTTTGATCGAGTTTTGAGCCGGCGCCGGTGATGGCCACGGCGTGTTTGGCGAAGTTCAACCCCATCGCCTCGTAAGCGGCTTGGGCGGTGAGCATGCCGTTGCGGGTTTCCGGCGTGCCGCCCGACTTGCTGATGACCACGCTCAGCGTCGTCGCCAGGCGGTCGCCGATTTCGGTCAACACGCGGGTCATGCCGTCGGGATCGGTGTTGTCGAAGAAGTGGATGGACATGCGGTCGCTGCGCGGTTCGCCCAGCGCCTCGGCGACGAACTGCGGCCCGAGCGCCGAACCGCCGATGCCGATCACCAACACGTCGGTGAATCGCCCGCCCCGTTCGGGCTCGATGCCGCCGGCGTGAACGCCCTCGACCAGTCTCTTCGTTTGCTCGAGGGCGTGGCGAATGGCGAGCCGGATCTCGTCGTCCGGGGCCAGATGCGGCGCCCGCAGCCAGTAGTGGCCCACCATGCGCTGTTCATCGGGATTGGCGATCGCCCCGGCCTCCAGCGCATCCATCGCCTCGTACGCCCGGGCCATCGGCTCGGCCATCTCCGCCAGCCACCGGTCCTCGAAGCCCATGCGGCTGATGTCCAGCCACAGCCCGATCGACTCGCATACGCAAAGATGCCTGCGGTAACGATTCCATGATCCGTTGCTCATCGTGATGACTCCGTGCATTCCATGAGTCGGCGCTCGCCGAGAGGTTCAGCGTAGTCCGCCGGGTTCGGTTTTCAAAGTCCCGCTATAATCGGCCCTCCCCCCAGGGTCCACGCCGAAGGCATCGCATGGCCGATCCGAACGTTCGATTCATCCTGTTTGCCTTGTTCTCCGCGGTGTGCCTGGTGGCCGGCTACTTCGCCCGCAAACGCCACCCGCGGGCTGAGCGGTTCAGCCAGCCGATTCACCTTTACACGGTGATTTTCTTCTGGACGCCGGTGGCCGGCGTGGCGATGTGGCAGTTGGAGTTGAGCGAACACGCCGAACAGGTGCTCATCGTCCTGGCGCTGCAGCCGGTGCAGATGTTCGCGGCGTGGGGCGTGACGGTGCTGGTGCTGCGTCATCTGCTGCACCGGTCGGTGGGCGAAGTCGGCGTGCTGATCCTCTGCGCCGTGCTGAGCAACCAGGGCTTCACGCTCGGGGCGTATCTGTGCTATGCCGTGCTCAGCCCGTCCGACCAGGCGATGAGCTACGCCATCGCCTACGTGTCGGTCATGCAGGTGGTGATGATTGTGGTGTTCTACCCCGTCGCCCGCCACTACGCCCCCGGAAGCAAGGGCGGTGCCCCACCGAAGCCTTCCGCGGCTCACGGCGAACCTGTGCCCGGCGGGGATGAGGCTGAGCCGCCCGCTGGCGAGTCGGTCGGCCGGCTGATCGTCCACAGCTTCGTCGACCTCCGCGCTTTGCCGCTGTACGCTGCGATCACCGGCGCGGTGCTCAGCGCCCGGCACATCCCCGTGCCCGAATGGGTTGGTGAATATCACATCATGGAAATTCTGTTCTTCGCCGGCGCGGTAGGCAGCTACTCGGGCATCGGCCTGCGCCTGCGACTGGGCGATTCGCGCAAGTACTTCAAGTTACACGCCGTCCTGGCCGCGGTGCGATTCGTCGCCGTGCCGGCGGTGATCCTCGCGGCGATCGGTCTGCTTCACCTGACACCGCTGGCCCTCGAACCCCTGCCCCGAAACGTCGTCATCATCGAAGTGCTTACGCCCTCGGCCATCGCCTCGGTCATCCTGCCCAACCTGTTCGGCCTCGATGCCCGCCTCGCCAGCGTCCTGTGGCTGTGGAACACCATCCTGTTCGCCGTCATCTGTCTCCCGATCATCCTGCTGGTGTTCTGACGTGCAGCGCGAAACGCGACGGGCCTCGCTCAAGTAGGGCTATGATGGGGCATGGGTCCGGTTGAGCGACAGTGCGGCGAAACGGGCGGCGTGCACCCACCCAGGCGCGGGTGGGTGTTGTTTGATGACACATGCGGTTTCTGTCGGCGGTGGGTTGAGCGGGTGCGTCGGCCGCTGGCCCGTGGTGGCTTCCGGTTCGCGCCGCTGCAAGACGAATGGGTGAGCAGGCAATATCCCGAATTGCCTGGCGAAGCACTGACGTCGGCCCTGCGCGTGTTGTGCCCGGACGGGCGAAAGCTGTCGGGCGGGGATGCGTTGATTCACCTCAGCCGGTGGGTGTGGTGGCTTTGGCCGCTGTGGCTGGCCGGGCGGTCTGGTCCGCTTCGCGCGGTGATTCGGGCCGGGTATCGCTGGGTGGCGCGGCATCGCGACGCGCTGGGTCGGTGGATATAGGGCGGCCTTGGTCCGGTGCGCATGCCACAGGCCCGCGCCTGGTGGGCGCGGGCCTGTGGGAGTTGCGTGGTTGGATGCGTCTCGATTCGTCAGCCGCCGAGCAGGCCGAGCCACGCGCCGATCTTCGGAGCGAAGGCGACGATCAGGCCGGCGAACACGATCGAGACCATGTTCATCAGCTTGATGAGGATGTTCAGCGACGGGCCGCTGGTGTCCTTGAACGGATCGCCGACGGTGTCGCCGACGACGGCGGCCTTGTGGGCATCGGAGCCTTTGCCGCCATGCTCCCCGGTTTCGATGAGCTTCTTGGCGTTATCCCAGGCGCCGCCGGCGTTGGCCATGAACACGGCCATGGCGAAGCCGCAGCACAGCCCGCCGACCAGCAGCCCCAGCACGCCGCCGACGCCCAACACCAGACCCACCGCGATCGGCACGGTCACCGCCAGCAGCGACGGCACGATCATTTCCTTCTGGGCGCCAGCGGTGGAGATGGCCACGCACTTGGCGTACTCGGGCGTCGTCTTGCCTTCCATGATGCCGGGCAGTTCCTTGAACTGGCGACGCACTTCCATCACCATCGCCATGGCGGCGCGGCCGACGGCCTGCATGGTCATCGCCGCGAACACGAACACCATCAGCACGCCGGCGAACACGCCGATCAGCACCTTCGGGTTCAT
>CAYNCM010000091.1:0-12176 GCA_964395825.1 uncultured Planctomycetaceae bacterium | reverse complement strand
GCCGACCCTTCCGCGGTCGATCCCAATGCGGCGCGTACGGCGATTACGTGGTCGAGCACGACTGGTCGATCGGGCGCATCCTTGACGCCCTCGATCGCCACGGCCTGACGGACAACACGCTGGTCATCATCACCTCCGACAACGGCCCGCATAAGCGCGGTAACGTCGGCGGCGAGCAGTTCGATTACCTCCGCGACTTCCAGCACAACTCAACCGGTGTTTATCGTGGGCAGAAGTCCGATGTCTGGGATGGTGGGCATCGGATTCCCTTCTTCGCCCGCTGGCCCGGCCGAATCCCCGCCGGCTCGACCCGTGAGCAGACCATCTGCCTGACGGATCTGCTCGCCACCGCCGCCGCCATCGTCGATCACGACCTGCCCGACGACGCCGGTGAAGATTCGTTCAACATCCTGCCGCATTTGTGCGGCGACGCCGGCGCCCCGATCCGCCCGCCGGTGGTGCATCACTCGGTCAGCGGCCAGTTCGCCATTCGGGCTGGCAACTGGAAGTTGCTTCTCTGCCCCGGTTCGGGGGGCTGGTCCAGGCCCGATGACCAGGTGCCCGAATCCGAGCCGTCCGTGCAGCTTTACGACATGGCCGCCGATCCCGCCGAGCAGCACAACCGCGCCGCCGATCGGCCCGACATCGTCGACCGCCTCACCCGGCTGCTCGACGATTGCCGGACCAAGCCCCGCAGCGTCTGACCGGTTGATCTTCGCCCGCGTGAATCCGTTGATCCGTTCCCGCGTTGACGGCTCCCGGCCGCGCGCTGAACGCAGCGCCCAGCCGGATTCCGCGGTCCCGTGCTGACTTGGCGTTGGCGCCCTGGCCGCGGGTCATTCTTGACCGGTCCGCAAACGCGGCGCTACAGTCAGGCGGTTGGACGGAACGCATCACACCACCGGAGATGACCATGGCCTCGAAGAACTTCCACGACCTGACCCGCCGAACCTGCAAGCCGTGCGAGGGCGGTGTCGAACCGCTCGACGATCAGCGGGTCGACCAACTGCTCGGCGAGGCCGAGGGCTGGCAGCGCGACGGCGAGGGCATCGCCCGACCGTTCGTGTTCAAGGATCACTACCAGGTGATGGCCTTCGTCAACGCCGTCGCCTGGATCAGTCATGCCCAGAACCATCACCCGGAGGTGGAAGTCGGCTACAACCAGGCCACCGTCCGCTATACCACCCATGCGGTCGCCGGCCTGACGGAGAACGACTTCATCTGTGCCGCGAAAGTCAGCGCGCTGCTCGATGCGTGATACCGGCAAACCGCCAGGATGCCAGGGCCCGAGCGGCCGCCCGCAGGTTCGATGGCTCGCCGCTCACCGCAGCGCATCGGTCAACTGCTGGAATTGCTGGTGCAGTTCGGGGCGTTTGTCGGCCAGTTCGGCTTCGTCGGCGAACGACATGACGAGCAGGCCGTCGGCCTGGCGGACCTGGATCTTGATTTCGCCGCCGGTTTCGACCTGGAACTCGACGCGTGGGGCCGAGCCGTTCGACGTCTTGGCCAGAAGCTGCTTCCACCACTGCTCGGGGCCGGCCTCGTCGCGGGCCAGCGCGTCGGCGGCGGGCGCCGCGGCGTCTTCATTGCCGTCCATCCCGGCCAGGCTCTGGTAGATGCGATAGGCCTCGGCGTCGTTGGCGGCCAGGTCGTCGCCGTCGAGGTAGGTTCGGGAGAGGCTCTGCCGCTTTTCGCCGGCGTCGTCCTCTCGCCAGCGTCGGACGAGCACCATGCCTCCCGGATCGCGCGACACTTCGACCGTGCGTCCATCGCGGGTGACCCGGGCGCGGGACAGTGATTCGCCGATCCCCGACGCCGTCCACGCCATCACGTGATCGCGCACCTCGTCGGGCAGTTCTTCGAGCACCGTCGGCGCATCCTGACCGAACTGCTGCCACTTCCAGCCGTCCGCATCGCGTCGGAAGATGCCGCCTTTGAAGTTCACGCGGTCGCGGTAGACGGATTTCGGTTCGGCGGTGTAGCGGTATCGCCGGTCTCCGGGCCGGGCTTCGGTCGCCGCGCCCAGTGTCGCCCACAGGCGTTGGAGTTGCTGGCCGCGCCGGACGATGATGATGCTCACCCGGTCGCCGGGTCGGTGCTGGTTGACGCGTTCGGCGAATTCGGCCAGGTCATCGCCGATCGGCTTCTCGGCCAGACCGACGATCACATCGTAGCGTCGCAGGCCGGCTTTGTCGGCCGGTCCGTCGGCGACGATGTTCTGCACCATCACGCCGTTGCCGAACACCTGGTTGACATCAGCGCCGTAGAGGTGGGACGCCAGGGCCGTGGGCACCGGGGCCAGGCGCACGCCGAGCCACGGTCGGGCGTCAGGGGCCGGTTCGCCGTCGTCGGCCCGCCGGGCGGCGCGGGCCGGTTTGGCCGGTCGTTCGGTCGCGGGCCGCTCGGCGGCCGGTCGTTCGGCGGCCGGGTTGGCCGCGCCGTCGGTCGACGCCGCCGGTTCAGCCATGGCGCTCAGCGCGGCGGCCAGGATGACCACCGCCTTCAAACCCATCACTGTCTTCACGTGCCCCAGGCTCATGGGTGTACCTCACTCAGGCGGATCACAGTTCGGATTCTTCCGCCCACATCTTCGCTTCCTCGCGGTCCACTTCGAGGAAGTAGAACGTGTCGTCCGGTTCGTCATACACCCCCATGAACGCCCGGTCCGTGGTGCGTTCGGCGGCGTGGGGTTGGTCGATCAGCGGTTTGTCGGCCACGTCGGCCAGTCGGCCATGGGCCACGGGGCTGGTTTCGCCCGGCCAGCCGGCGCGGGGCGGGAGCTTCGACGACCGGGCCATCGCCGCCGTACCGTCCGTCGCCGAACCGGCGTCCGAACCGTCGGCGACATGCACCGCCGAGCGGTTCACGGCGACATTCACCGGGGTTTCTTCGACCACGTAATCGACCACCAGCCACAGCGTCAGGGCCGCCAGCAGCGCCGCGGCGGCCGACCAGGGCGAACTGACCAGCGCCGACCAGTCCACCGTCGGTCGGTCGGTCGGCTCGGCGAACCGCGACGGCGGGGGTGCGGCCCCGCCCGCGCCGGCCGACAGCAAAACGCCCAGCGCTTCGCCGGCCAGCGCGTCGTTGGCCTGGTACTGGTCCATCCTCCGCCGCGCCGCCGGATTACGGAGCAGCTCGCGGTTGAGGGTAAGCTGTTCATCGTCGCTCAACGCGCCGTCGAGGCTGCGACAGATCAATGCTTCAAATTTCGGATCGACTTTCGCTTCCATTTCATTGTCCCTACGCACCGGGTTCCAGTGCGTCGGCCAGCAGTCGGCGGGCCCGGACCAACCGGGTGCCGACCGTGTCCACCGGAAGATTCAACACTTCGGCGATCTGGCGGTACGTCCAGTTTTCCACGTGTCGCAGGACGAACGGCTCGCGGTAGATCGCGGGCATGTTTTCAATCGCCCCGAGCACGCGGGTGTGCTCTTCGCGGAGCGTGGCGCGGCGGGCGGGGGTCGGCTGGGACGTCGAGGCGTCCGTGGCGATCTGGGTCAGGCGGTCGCGCAGTTTGCGTTTGCGCTGAATGCGCCGGCCGGCGTCGATCGCCGCGTTCCTCGCCATCCGGTAAATCCAGTACCGCCACCGACGCGGGTCGTCCAGCGTCTGCACCCGCTGCCACGCCCGCATCCAGACCCGCTGGACCACATCGTCGACCTGGTCGCTGTTGCCCAGCACGGAATAGACAGCGCTGCGCACCCAGCGCTCATGCCGGTCCATCAACTCCGACATCGCCGCCGTGTCGCCCTGCTTGAGCGCCTCGACGAGAAGCACATCGCCGTCGAATTCTTCAGGCAAGGCCATGCCCATTCCATACATACAGACGTCAGTCCCGTGCCGGGCCTGTCACGCCATCGTACCAAAATCGGGGCCCCACGCCGAAAGATGATCGTAACCGACTGGCGTGGAGACAGTTGGGCAATTTCCCGTCGCCTGGCCATGCTCGGACGAATCCCACGGGAAGCGGAGGCGTTGTGACCGCCGTTCGCGCCAGCCTGGGTTGCGGCAGCGGCCCGGCCTCCTGAACGAGTCGGCGGCAAGGTTGCTCGGCCTACTGGTCGGAAGGCGGGGTTTCGGATTCGGCGGGGGTCGGTTCGGCGACGACCATGGCCCGGCCAAGCCCGCGGCGGCGATCGCGGAGCCGCCGGCTCTTGCCCACGCGCTGGCGCAGGTAGTACAGCTTCGACCGTCGCGTGTGGCCGCGGCGGACGATCTCGATTTTCGCCAGGCGCGGACTGTGCACCGGCACCACACGCTCGACGCCTTCGTTGGCCACGATGCGCCGGACGGTGATGGTCTGATTGATGCCCGTTCCCTTGATGGCGATCACCACCCCGCTGAACACCTGGACGCGTTCCTTCTCGCCTTCGATGATGCGCAGGTGCAGATTGACGGTGTCGCCGATCTCCACGGAAGGCAGATCGGTTTTGAGTTGAGCGGCTTCGACCTGGGCGATGATGTCGGTGGACATGACGGGGGTTCCTGTGATTTGCGTTTGTCGGCAGGGGTTGGTCAACGGCCAACGTGCCAGTCAATTTCGGTTGTTCTCATCCAGCAGGTCGGGTCGGCGGTGCCGGGTGAGTTTGTCTCGCTGTTCGCGTCGCCAGCGTTCGATGGCGGCATGGTCGCCGCTGACGAGCACGTCGGGCACTTTCCGGCCGTCCCACGCCTGGGGTCGGGTGTAGTGCGGGTGGTCGAGGCGGCGCTGGGCGCCGGGGCTGAACGAATCGTGAATCGCCGATTCATCATGGCCCAATACGCCGGGGATCAGCCGCACCACCGCGTCGATCAGCACCATGGCGGGCAGTTCACCGCCGCTCAAAACGTAGTCGCCGATGCTGATCTCGATCGGCGCCAGGCGGTCGATCACCCGTTGATCGACGCCTTCGTAATGCCCGGCGATGATGAGCAGCCGCTCGCGGCGGGCGAAGTCTTCACAGCGTCGCTGCGAGAGCGGTTCGCCCTGGGGGCTCATCAGGATTCGCGTCGCCGGTCGCGGGTCTTCGTTTTGCACCGTCATCACCGCATCCCACAGCGGCTGGCAGCTCATCACCATGCCCGGTCCCCCGCCGAACGGTCGATCGTCCACCTTCCCGTGCTTGTCGTGGGTGTACTGACGAATGTTCGTCAGGTGATATTCGGTTCGCCCGCTTTCGCTTGCCCGCTTGAGGATGCTCGATCCCAACACGGGGGCGAACATCTCGGGAAACAGGCTGAGCACATCGATGCGCATCGTCGGCCCCGTCGCCGTCGATCAGACCTCGGCGCCGGCCGGCGATTCGGCGGTCGGGGCGGCGATCAGTTCGGCCGGCTGATCCGAAAGGCTCGTGCCCGGCTTGTCCTTCAGCCCCGCCCGGCGCAGCAGCGTGGCGACAGTGTCGCTGGGCACCGCGCCCACGCTCAACCAGTACGCGCAGCGGTCGAGCTTGAGCGTCGCCTGCTTCGACTCATCCTTGAGACCGGGGTTGAAGTGGCCCAGTTCCTCGATGCACCGGCCGTCCACGGCCCGGCGCTGGTCGATCGTGGTCACCCGGTAGACCGGACGATGCGTGTTGCCCATTCTGCGAAGACGAATTTTCACCGACATAATCCGGCGCCTCCGGTTAACCGCGTCGCACGCTCCACCGGCTTGCGGGCGCCACAGGCCCGGCCACCGACCGGCGGAGAATCGGGCAATATAGCCGATCGCCCACCCGCGGACAAGGGCCGGGAAAGCGTCGCCCGCGGCCGGCTGGGCGGATTCGGTCGGTGGCGGACCCGGCGGGGACGGATGGCGTACAATACCAAGCCGCCATTCGTCATCGTGGGAGAACCGGCATGAGCAGCCCCCTCGTCACACTGGTTCGGTCATCGTTGTGGATCGCGTTGATCGTGGTGTCCCATTGGGCCGGCCGCCCGGCGCAGGGATCGGACTGGCCGGCCTGGCGCGGGCCGAACCACGATGGCCTGTCGCCGGAGACCGGCGGGTTCACCGGCCAGCCGCAGACCGCCTGGACGTTCGACCTGGGCGCCGGGTACAGCCCCGCGACGGTGGTGGGCGATCGGGTCTATGGCGCCGGCTGGGCGGACGGCAAGGACACGATCCACTGCCTCAGTGCCTCGGACGGATCGAAGTGGTGGTCATACAGCTACCCGGCCGCGCGCCACCGCAAGAGCCACCAGGGCGGACCGGTGGCGCAGGTCATCGTTCACAACGGGTCGGCGTGGCTGGTCGATCGCGTGGGGACGTTGCGGTGCGTCGATGCGGACAACGGGCAGTTGAAGTACGAGGTCGATCTGGCCGGGCACCTCGGCGTCAAGCCGCCCACGTGGATGTTCAGCGGATCGCCGGTGCTGGAAGACGGGGTGATGTACATCGACCTCGGGCGGATCGCCGCGCTCGACCCGGCTGACGGTCGGATCCTCTGGCAGAGCGACAACTTCGGGCCGAGCTACGCCACGCCCACGCCGTTCGAGTTTCGCGGGCGCAAGCTGCTGGCCTGCTTCCCGAAGTCGGGGCTGGTGATCGTGGACCGGCGCCATGGCGACGTGATCGCCCGTTACCCCTGGAAGACCGCGCACGGCGTGCACGCCGCGGCGCCCGTGGTCCTCGGCGACCGCATCTTCATCTCGTCGGGCTACAATACCGGTTGCGCGATGCTGAAGTTCACCGGCAACGATCTGCAACTGCTCTGGCAGAACAAGCACATGCGCAACCACATGGCCACGTGCGTGGCGATCGGCGACTTCATCTACGGCATCGACGAGCGGCAACTGGCCTGTATCGCCGTGGCGGACGGATCAACGCAATGGACCGAGCGGCGCATCGGCAAGGGCGCGCTGACGGCCGCGGACGGGAAGCTGATCGTCCAGGCCGACCGCGGCGACCTGGTGATCGTCGAGGCCAAGGCCGAACGATACAACGAACTGGCCCGGTACGATGCGGTCGGCGGGCGCAACCAGTGGACCATGCCCGTGCCGGCCAACGGCAAGGTCTACTGCCGCAGCGCGGACGGCCCACTGGCGTGCATCGTGTTCAAGTGACCGGCCGCGACGCCCCGGCGCGATTCGCTTGCCACCGCACGCCGCTGGCGATGCTCACCATCCCGCGACCCACCCGGTGTAGACATTCGACGCTTCGGCCGCGAAGGCAAACAGGTAACCCGCCCCCAGAAACACCACGACAAACAGCACCACCATCACGCCCCGGCGATCGGGGTTGTCGATCAGCCGGGCGTAAGGCTCGACGAAACCGGCCAGAATCCGCGAACCGTCCAGCGGCGGAATGGGCAACAGGTTGAACATGAACAACACCAGGTTCACCCGGCCGAAAACCTGGAGGAAATAGAGCAGGTTGTCGCGCCACGGCGAATCGCCGGCCAACCCCGGCGAAGCGAACCGCAGCCAAAGACCGGCGATCGAAAGCGCGATCCCCGCCAGGATCACGTTCATCAGCGGCCCGGCCGCCGCCACCAGCGCCTCGCCCCAGCGCCGATGGCGGAACCGATACGGATTGACCGGCATCCGGCCCCACGCAATACCCACCACCGCCAGCATCACCAGCGCCAGCCAGCCCATGTGCACCACCGGGTTGGCGGTCATGTGCCCGCGCTCGATCGGCGTACGGTCGCCCTGCCAGAGCGCCGCCCACCCGTGCGACAACTCGTGCAGCACGATGCTCACGATCACCGTCACCACCACGCTGACGAAGAACAGCGGCTCGCTCAGCGCGTAATCGACGAACAGGTGAAAACCCATCCGGGCATTCTATACCCATTCGCCGCCGGGCGCACCGGACGGCGGCGCAAGGCGTGATTGATCGCATGAACGCGTGTTCCCAGGCGCTGCGGCGGGGGTTGCGGCGTCTTTTCGATGCGCCGGCCGACCGGGTGGACGGTCAGGGCTTGGAACAGCCCGAGGCGGCGCCGCGAGCCTCGGCACCGTTGAACGGCCTCAGGATCAACCGGCGCAGCGGGGGGATGGCGAACGCAATCAGGATGAT
The DNA here is from genome assembly GCA_964395825.1 of uncultured Planctomycetaceae bacterium. Lineage (GTDB taxonomy): Bacteria > Planctomycetota > Phycisphaerae > Phycisphaerales > Zrk34 > JANQFT01. The sequence continues at coordinate 4,189 of CAYNCM010000091.1, read as the reverse complement.
CGCGCTGGCGAAGGCGAGCGGGCGGGGTATCAGGTGGTGCACGTGCTCGAGCTGGTCGCTGATGGTGATGTGGTAGTAACCGGCGACCAGGTCGGTGGCGATGCCGCAGGCCAGCGAGGCAACGACCACGCCGGCCAGGTAAGCGGCCACCACGGGTGTGCCCAGTTCCCTTTTGAGCACGGCGATGGAGCCGATGTTCGTGGCCGGTCCGGCCAGCAGCAGTACCAGGACGGTGCCCGGCGAGACCCCGGCCACGAGCAGTCCGGCGGCGATGGGCGTGGAGGCGGTGGCGCAGACGTAAAGCGGAATGCCCACCACCAGCATCATCCCCTTCGCCAGCGGACCGGACCCCCATGCTTCGAGCATCTGTCCGGGATTGTCGCCGGCGAACGCATACACCACCCCCGCCACCACCACCGCGACGGCCAGCCACAGCTTGATGTCGTCCAGCAGCGTGGTCATCACGTAACGCAGGCCATCGGCGAGGCGACGCCAAACCCCTCCGCCTTCGGCAGAGGTGGCCGAGGCGCAGCATCGGTCGGTGGGGTCGGCTTCCCGCGCCTCGCCGCAGCACGCATGACCGGCCGCGTTCGCCGATGGCCCCTGTGGCCCCTTCGGAGCGATCTGCCCCGACGGGGGAGAAGGCCGGGCGAACGGTTCGACGGCGGCGACCATCAGGCCGGCGACCAGGGCGCTGATGAAGCTGGCGATGGGACGGGCGATGGCCATGAACGGTCCCAGCAGAGCGTAGCTGAGGGCGATCGAGTCCAGGCCGATCTCGGGCGTGGAGATGAGGAAGGCGGAAGTGGCGCTGCGCGAGGCGCCTTGCCGCCGGAGGCTGATCGCCGTGGGCAGCACGCCGCACGAACACAGGGGCAGCGGAATGCCGACCACCGCCGCCCGCAACACCGCGCCGGGGCCTTGGCCGCCCATGGCCCGGGCGATCCATCGCTGAGGCACCCAGGCCTTGATGATGCCCGCGGCCAGCAGTCCGAACAGCAGCCAGGGCGCCGCTTCCAGCGTCACATCCCAGATGCTCAGGAGAATATCAAAGAAGTCGTCCATGCGAACTAACGTTAGACCGGCCGGCCGGCCAAGACAACATCGCAGGCCGGTCCGGTAATCCCGGTGATGGGAAGCTGCCGCCGGCGAGGCGAAAAACACGCAACGAGGGACAATCGGGGAGTCCGCCCGGCCGCATGGCGGTTCAAGGGCCGCGGCCGACGCGCCGATATTGGATAACGGATTCGTAGCGATCCGAAGTTCCGGGGGCTCAGTGGGTAGGCCTGTGTGGGCGGACCGGCTGAGTCCATTTCAGTGAGCAGGTGACCATGACAGTTGCTGAACCACGTGACCTGGTGGAACTGCTTCAGCGGATGGAGTTCTGGCGGCAGGAACCGCCGGTCGAAAGACAGCGGGCGTTCCGGCGTTTCAGCATACGCGGGGACGCATCGCTCGAACCGATCGACACGGACATGGTCTCGGGCCCGATCGGCGCGATGCTGCGCGACATCAGCCGCGGCGGGGCGGGGTTTGTCTGCGAGCAGTTTCTGCACGTCGGTTCGACCTGGCGGATGACGTTCAAGAAGGACGGCTTCCGCATCGGATCCCAGCCGATCGTGGTGCGGTTCTGCCGGCTGGTGCAGGACGGGCTGTACCTCGTGGGAGCCCAGTTCACCACCGAACCCTACCTGATTCACGCGCTGGGCGTGCCGACGCACGAATTGGCCAGCGACATCAACGACCTGGAGTCCGGCGGCGATGCCAATCCGTTCGTCTCGCCGCAGGACGTGCAGGACTGACCGCGCGATCGGCCTTAACGGCAGATCAACAATCTTCTGCCGTCTGGACCGTGAAGCGACCGGTGCAATCGCCTATAGTGCTCCTGCCCACGGATGTGCGGAGTGACCACCTTGCCCCAGCGCCTTGACCGCCGAAGTGTCGATCACGCCAAGCACTTCGTTCTGGATACCAACGTTCTGCTGCATAACCCCAACGCGTTGTTCGCCTTCGACGACAACTGCGTGGTGATCCCGTTCCCGGTGATCGAGGAACTGGACAAGTTCAAGAAGTCGTCGGATGACGTGGGCCGCCACGCCCGGCAGGTGATCCGGCACCTCGACGGGCTGCGCAGCCGCGGCAAGCTGTCCGAAGGCGTGCAGTGGAACGGCCACGGCGGGCTGATCAAGGTCGACCTCGGCGAACACGAACGGCCTCAGGCGCTGCTCGAGGAAACGCCGGATAACATCATCATCGCCGTTGCCTGGCACTACCACACCGCCGGCCGAAAGACGGTGTTCATCTCCAAGGACATCAACGCCCGGATCAAAAGCGACACGCTGGGCATCGTCACGCAGGACTTCGAGGCCCAGAAGGTCGACGCCGATCGCCTGTACACCGGTTATGTCGAGTTGCAGGCCGACTCGCCCACCATTGACACGCTCTACAGCCGCAAGCAACTGCCCATCGCCGAACTCCAGAAGTTCTTCGACGCCGACGATTCGGTGCGAACGATCGACGAGGACGACACGCCCGCCGTCTACGCCAACGAATTCGTCATCCTGCGCGGCGGGACGGACGAATCGCACACCGGCCTGTCCCGCCGGCCCGGCGACGCCGAGCACATCGTGCCCATCACCGCGCCCCGCCGCCCGGTGTTCGGCGTGGTCAGCCGAAACGTTCAGCAAACCATGGCCCTGGACCTGCTTCTGGACGACAGTGTGCGCATGGTGACCATCCTCGGGACCGCCGGCAGCGGCAAGACCCTGCTCGCCCTGGCCGCCGGACTCCAGAAGACCCTCAACGAAACCAAGTACGATCGTTTGCTCGTCGCCCGCCCCATCATGCCCATGGGCCGGGACATCGGCTACCTGCCCGGCGACGTGGACGATAAGCTCAGCGCCTGGATGCAGCCGATCTTCGACAACCTGACTTACCTGTTTTCCACCCGCGGCGCCGGCAGCCAGCACGCCGAATCCAAAACCGTCGAGCAGCGCATCGAAGCCCTGCTCGAATCCGGACAGGTCGCCCTCGAGCCGCTGACCTACATCCGGGGCCGCTCAATCCCCAACCAGTACATGATTGTCGACGAAGCACAGAACCTCACACCCCACGAGGTGAAGACCATCGCCAGCCGCGTGGGGGAAGGCACCAAGCTCGTGCTCACCGGCGACATCGCCCAGATTGATAATCCCTACCTCGATTCATCGAGCAACGGCCTGAGCTACGCCGTCGAACAACTCAAAGGCAACGGCATCATCGGCCACATCATGCTCGAAAAGTCCGAACGCTCCCACCTGGCCTCTCTGATCGTGGAGAAGCTGTAATGCCACCCGGGCAGCCGGGTCGCTTCATCGAACGGCTTGCGAGGTCAGCGGCGGCGGGCCGATCGACGCGTCGAGTCGCGCGCCCCTCGAAAGGGATCCCCGCCTCATAACACCATCATCGCATCCCCGTAACTGTAAAACCGGTATTCCCGCTCGATCGCTTGCCGGTACGCCCGCATCAAACGCTCCAGCCCCGTGCGCGCCGCGACCAGCGCCAGCAGCGTGCTCCGCGGCAGGTGGAAGTTCGTCATCAACCCGTCGCAGAACCGCAACGCAAAGCCCGGTTGAATCAGCAGGTCCGTCTCCGCGCCGTAGTCCTCTCCGCCGGTCGGCAGCGGATCGGGCAGCGATTCCATCGCCCGCACGCACGTCGTGCCCACCGGCACGATCCGGCCCCCCGCCGCCCGCGTCCGCCGCATCGCTTCGATCGTCGCGCCCGGAACCGTGAACCACTCGCGATGCATCGGGTGTGCTTCCAGCGTCTCGGCGCGCACCGGCGCGAACGTCCCCATCCCCACGTGCAACGTCAACGGCATCACCACCACGCCGGCTCGCCGCAATGCCTCCAGCAAATCATCTGTGAAATGCAACCCCGCCGTCGGTGCCGCCACCGCGCCCGGCGACCGTGCGTAGACCGTCTGGTACCGGGCCCGGTCCAGCGCCTCGAATTCCGCCGTCTCGCCCCCGCGCTGACGCTGAATGTAAGGTGGCACCGGCATCGCGCCGATCCGCTCCAGCAATCGCCCGGTGTCCAGCTCACTGTCCACCCGCGCCATCCATACCCCATCATCCTGCCGCGCCACCAACTCCAGCTCCCCCAAGCCGGACTTGAGCGAAGCGAAGATCCCGGTTCCCACCCCCAC
>CAYNCM010000090.1:0-12348 GCA_964395825.1 uncultured Planctomycetaceae bacterium | reverse complement strand
GACTCTCGGCCATGCCGATTTCCAGCGAGGCGTCGGCGAACTGCTGCGGCGTCATGCCCTCGGGCAGGCGAAGCCAGATCGTGTTCGGATCGCCGTGCGGATGCGTCTCGTAAGTCATGCCGTCGATGATGTCGCCCGGTCCGAACTCGGCGACCGCGAACTGCCCCGGCTCGAGCGTGGTGCGCGGGTCGTCGTAGCCGACGTAAGAGCGGGCGGCTCGCTTGCGGCCGTTTTCTCGCTTCACCTCGGTGTCCACCCGCTCGATGATCGTCTGCGTAAGCCGTTGTCTGTTGAGCACGAGCAGTTCGCGTCGCTGGCCGATGGCGGCCTCCATGATGTAGGGCGAAGCGACGAAGAAGCCGAAGTTGTGAGGCCAGGCATGGCGGTACAGGTTCTTCTGGGCATCGACCAGTTCCCATGTCGCCGGTTCGAAGCCATCGGTGATCGCGCCACTGATGATCGCGCTGCCGGGCTCGCCGGTGCCTTCGATCAGCAGCGGTGCGGCGGCCGCGTCGCCATTGCCGGTGAATTCCAGCGGCTTGTTGGTGCGATACACACCCGGCACCAGGCGGATCGCCACGCCCTTGCCTGCGGCAAGCTGCTCGCGGGCGCGCTTCGCGGCATGGGCGATCGACTGCAGCGGCGCATCGGCGGCCCCCGTCGCGGTGTCGTCGCCCTGGGGCGCAACGTGAATCTCCACGTCATACGTGTGCCCGTCGACCCGGGCGCCGACGACCGGCTGAGGCTCGACACGGTCACGCTGGTAGAGCGTCTGCACCAGCGGCTCGGGTAGCAGGCTCTTCTGCACCCTCGACGGATCGCTCTGCGCCCGTTCGGCTGCGGGAGGAGCGACCTGCGTTTGCGGCTGGGGCAGGCCCTCCGCATCGGAGGTGACCCGAATCGAGCGGATGTCCCACGTCCCCGCTTCGCCCTTGAAGGAGACCGTCACGGCGAACGCAGCGGCACCTTCGGGAACGTCCAGCAGTTTCTCCTGCGGCGACCAGTCGGAACTCTCCCGGTAGCGGATGCCCGTGCCGGCGAGTATGCGCCCGTCGGCGTCGAGGGCATGCAGGATGACCTGCGGGATGTCCCACTTACCCTTGCCCGGTTTGAAGTCGACCAGCCGACTGTCGACCGCCACGGTCAACGTGGTCGCCCCCTTCGGCACCAGCCCCCCCGCGGTCATCACCGCGTACTCGCTGCCGGCACGCAGAAAGGTCTGATCGCCTTCGCTGACGACCTTCATCCGCCCCTTCATCCACGGCTGCTTGAAGGTCCAGCCCGCGGGGTCGCCTGCCTGTGTGAATTCGCCAGGCTGCAACAGATTCGTTGAAACATCGGCATCATTGGCGACGACGGCGGTGGTCAGCCACCCCCCGAGCATTGCGAATACCAGAAAGGCAATAAATTGAAGGCGTCGTGTTGAAGTTTGCATCGGGAACTCCTTTGGTTGGTGCGCCGAAGCGCGGTTATGAGGCAAGCATTGTCGAATTGGAATTGGTCAGGACGGTCAGGCTTTGGCCAGGAATTTCCAGCGACATCGAACCACCGTCGGACCGCAGGACGCCCAGCGGCTCAGGCAGACCGACGATATTGAGCGGGCCCGGCTTGAGTTGAGCCGGCTCGTACACATATTGCTGAAGGACAGCTTTTCTGGCCGGGCCGGTGAGCGCGACGGGGGTCGGTGCGTCATGTCGGTTGACGATGGCGATGGCATATGTGTCGGCGCCGCGACGGATAGCGGCGGCCCGCACGGCGGGGTCATCGGATTGGATCGATAGCACCTCGGCCGACCCGCGAAAGTGGTGGGCCAGCAACCCGACCGCTCCATAGATCGACCGCGGCACGATGCGGTCCTCGTGCTGCATGACAATACCCCACTGGTTCCAGTAGTCTTTCGGTGGTACGGGGTCGGCCATGTCGGCGAAAGTCCAGTAGCCGCAGGCGTAGACGCTGGCGTTGATCATCGCGAGGATGCCGTCGGCGATCTGCAGGCCGGCCATCGGTTCAGCCGGCGTCCCGAAGTAGCGGCAAACGTCCAGCCGGGCGCCTTCACGTTGAAGCTGGCCGTGGTTCTGCGCCGCGCCGAACTCGCCGACGATGAAATCCTTGCCGAGCCTGCGTGCGGCGCCGGCGGCGTTCTGGCACTGCTTCAAAAACCAGTGGTACAACGCCGGATCGTCGACGGGATGTTCATTGAAATAATGGTGCGCCCCGTACACGCCGGTGATGTCATCCATGTGCTGCATGCACCAGTCCAGCGTCCCCCAGCACGAGTGCGGCGAGGCATCGGAGGCCAGAAGCTCGATTCTCAGGTCGCGATCGTCAAAGGCCCGGCGAAGTTCGCGGTGGTAGTCCGCGAAGGTGGGCAACTCCCAGCGCAGCGTGCCCCATTTCTCGAGGGTCAACTCGTTGGACATGCAATACGTCCGCACGTGGTCGCAGCCGCGCTCGTGTACGAGATAGGCCATCTGGTCGGCGATGCGTTGAGCATAGTCCCGGCGCGGCGGGCCGGCTTCAACGCTCGGTGGGTCCCACGTGGTGAGATAGATCTCCGTTCGCGTTTGCTTGAGACGGAGCAGATGGTCGGCGAACGCGGCGAGTTGGTCGGCGGACCAACTCTGTTTGTGGTCGAGGCGGGCGAAACTGGGCGCCAGTTGTTGCCAGTACCGCTCTCGCTGCTGCTGAAGCGGCGAGGTTTCCAATTCCGGAAAGAGATGGAACCCGACGCCGCCGAAGCGGGGTGGTGCGTCTGCTCGGAGAAAACGATTTGTGTCGTGGATGTATCGGCTCCGTGGGCTGGATGTTCTTCGGCATCACTTGGGGTCGGACCAGACGCTGGTGGTGTCGGTGTCGGTTAACTTTTGCCAGCCTTGGAGGTCGGTCCAGGTGCGTTCGCTGTAGCCGGTTGTGGTTTCGAAGACATCGCGATTGGTCGGATGCCAGAAGCGGTTGTTCTCACCGGTGTACTCCTGCTCGATGGTCTTGTGGTAGTTGTCGATCGAGCCCTGGCCGAAGAGTTGGCCGATGAGTTTTGCCTCGCCCTGGCCGGCGATCGTGCAGTTGCGAAAGACGACGTTCTCGTTGTGGTTCACGAAGTACATGTCGCGTGTGATGATCGAAGGGGGGCTGATGCGGTCATTCATGGCGTAGAAGCGGACGGCGAGTTGGGCGTTGTCGAGGATGAGGCAGTCTTCGAACGTGACGTTGCGATTGTTGGTCAGGCCGACGCCCTTGCCGTTGCCGATCATCTCACATCGGCGATGGATGATCGGGCCCCAGCCGATCTCGTGCCCGACGCCGTGGCCGTCGGTGTTGTTATTGAACTGGCAGTCCTCGGCGACCACGTCGATGACCCAGACGTCACTGCGCCAGCCGGTGCCGTAGTTGCCGTTGAACTTGCAGTTGATGAACCGCATCCGCTCGCCGGACCAGGTCATGCCGCCGGTGGAGTGGATGGTGGCATCGCTGAGTCGGCCGCGCCAGTTGTTGTTCAGCACGTCGACGTTTCTGGCCACGCCGTTGTACAGGTGGTGGTAGGCGGCGCCGAAGCAGCCGTTGTCGGCAATGGTCACGTTGCGCAGCGTGGTGTTGCGCATGTGGCTGAACGCCAGTCCCTTGCCGTTGTGGTGGATCGTCCTGACGTTTTCCAGCAGAACGTCGTGGGTCTGGTCGATCGCGCCCTTGATTTCGATGGCGGTCGTCTGCCGGCGGTTGTTGAAATGGCTGGCGGTGTGCTCGAAGACGAGGTTGCGGAGCACGAGATTGCTCTTGTTTTCGATGCGGAGCAGTTCGGGCGTCTTGGCGACCTCGATTGTCGCGTCGGCGAGGGTGCTCATGCCCTCGGGCAGTCGGATCAGGAGGCTGTTGGGGTACGGGTGGCCGTCGTACTTCTTGTCGCCGGGCCCGAGTTCGGCGACGGCGAACTCGCCAGGCTCGAGGATGTCCAGACCGCGGAACCCGGTGTAGGTGTACCCGCCCTGGCCGCCGGGGTTCTCCTCGACGATCAGGCCGACGGAGTTGTAAACGCGTCCCTTGCGGTCCACGAAGGTGGTTCCCTCGATGATGTCCTGGTTCAGTCGCTGACCGTTGATGAACAGCAGTTCGCGGCGATGGGAGAGCACGTGTCGGGGCTGGTAGTAGCCGTCGCTCTTGAAGCCCCAGTCCTCGTTCCAGTCATGGCGGTAGATGTTCCGCTCGGCGTCAACCAGTTCCCAGTTCTCGGCCTCAAAACCTTTCGTGACCGAGCCGCTGATCACGACCTTGTCAGGGGCCTGGCCTTCGACGACGAACACCGCTTCACGGGCAGCGTCATTGAGTTCCTCCATCACCAGCGGCTCGGACAGGCGGTAATGTCCGGGGCCGATAACCAGCTTCACGCCCTGGCCCTGATCGAGTTTCTGTCGGGCCTGGTCCCAGGCGGCGTGCAGATCATCGCCCTCGCTGACCGTGATGCGGTGGGACGCCTGCGACTGGTCCACCTGCGCGCCCGGATCGCGCTTCAGGACGGACTTGTCGGGGAAGACCTTTCCACTCTGGCCGATGGGATGCGGCGCGTTGGCCCCGGCGGGGATGTGGGCCGGCGTGTGCATCCAGTCCGGTTCATCGCCGGTGGCCGGTACGACGTGGATGTTGCGGAGCGTCAGATCGCCCTGCTTGCCGTGGTAGACGATGCGCATGCGCATCTGGCTGGCATCGTCGGGCACGTCGCCGATGATGCTCTGCGTGGCATTATGTGTGAGAAAGCCGGTGATGGGGATGATCAGAGACTCGCCGATCGCATTGCCGTCAGCGTTTTCGAAGATCAGTTCAACGCGTGGCCGCTTCATGACGTCGTCGGTGTCGTCCATCCGATGCGCTCGGCCGTTCATCGTGACGAACATCCGCACCTTATCGACCGCGTCAGGATTGATCGGCGCGGTGGTCTGGATGTACTGGCCGTCCTGATCTGGAATCTTGTCGACGATCAGAAAGCCGCGACTGTGGCGGCGAAAGCCCGGACGCATCCAGGGCTCGCCGAGTTCCCAGCCCGGCGGGACGGGCGAGTCGCCAGCGAAGTTGGTCTGCGGCATCAGTTCGCCTTCGATCTGGGCTTTTGGCTCGGGTTGCTTGTTCTTGGTCGGCGGTGGGGCGACGTCCAGGCCAGCCTGGGCGTTGGCTGCGTCATACAGTCGCACCCAGTCCCAGTCGAACGGCCCCGAAGCAGCGTTGTAGGCGAAATTCAGCGTCACGGTTTTCGCCGTCGGCGGGACCACCAGCGAACGCGTTTCCACGACCCAACCCGGTTTGTCCGTGACCGCTTTGATGACCGTGTCCCAGCCGCGATTGAGCTCGCGATCTTCGCCGTCCTTGAGTTGTACGGTGATCAGGGGGTTGTGCCAGCCCTTCGGGCCCGACTTCACTTTATCGGCCCGGAATTGCGTCGCCCAGACGATCCGCTCGACGCCTTCCGGGATGTTGGCTGTCTTGCTGAGTCGTGATGGTTTTTTTGAGACGCGAACGAAGCCGACACCGTCCTCGGTCATCTGTTTGAAGTGCGACTTGTGCCAGTCCTTGGGCGCATCCCAGTCCGCAAGCGTGTCGGTGGCGGCGTCAAACTCGCCGGCGATAATTGGTCCGCCGGTTTGATCCGCCCGGGCATCGGTGGACAGGCCAGGCACAATAAACAATGCTGCGGCAAAGACGGCGACCAATATGGAACAGAAGCGACCAGAATAGTTCATAACAATTCTCCTTTGTGAAGCGGAGCCACCGGCACGCATCGATCCGAACGCGAAACGACTTGCAGAACCGGTTCTACTAGTGTACTATCAAATCAGCAGCAGTCAAGTGGCTGCGAACAGCATCCGCCAGGAACCTGAGGAGCAGACATGGTCGATCGCCCCAACGTCGTCGTTTTTCTCACCGATCAGCAGCGTTTTGACAGTGCCGGCCTGCACGGCAATCCGCTGGACCTGATGCCCAACTTCGACCGCATCGCCCATGAAGGCACGCACCTGCCGCTGCTCATGAGCCCCCAACCGGTCTGCACCCCCGCCCGGGCCTGCCTTCAGACCGGCCGATACGCCACGGCTGTCAACGTCTGGAAGAACGGCCTGCCGCTGCCTGACGACTACCCCACCCTAGCGACCTGCTTCAATGATGCGGGCTACCACACCGCCTACTTCGGCAAGTGGCACCTGTCCAAGGTCGAAGGCGTGAAAGGCCCGGTTCCCGCTCATCGCCGCGGCGGGTATCAGCACTGGCTGGGCGCTGACTCGCTCGAGTTCGTTTCCGAGCCTTACTGCTGTCGCGTTTACGACAACGATGAAAACGAGGTCATTCTGCCCGGCTACCGGGTCGACGCCATCACCAACGCGGCGATCCAGCACATCGACCGAGTCAAGGACCAGCCGTTCATGGTGTTCATTGGCCAGCTCGAGCCGCACGCCCAGAACTCCTACGGCGCGTCGGTCGCGCCGACCGGATACGCCCAGCGGTACGAGAACCGCTGGATCCCCCCGGACCTGACCGCGTTCAAGAGCAACCGGCACTGGGAGATGCAGACACCCATCGGCGGCGAGGTCGCCGGGAACCTCGGCGACTACTGGGGCTGCTGCAAGCGGCTCGACGAATCGTTCGGCCAGTTGCGCGACGCGCTGCGGAGCATGAATCTGCACGAAAACACGATCGTCGTCTTCGCCAGCGATCACGGTTCGCAGTTCGCCACGCGGAACTGGGACGGCAAGTGTTCCTGCCACGACGTATCAGCCCGCGTGCCCGGCGCGATCTGGGGCGGGCCGTTCCTCGGCGGCGGAAGTGTCCGCCAGCCGGTGAGCCTGGTCGATCTCGCCCCGACGCTGCTGGACGCCTGCGGGGTCACCCCACCGGAGACGATGCAGGGTCGATCGTTTTTCCCGCTGCTCGGCGGCAGGACCGATCCGGCGTTCGATGAGGCTTTCATCCAGATCAGTCAGGCGGAGGTCGGCCGGGCAGTGCGGACCCTCAACTGGAAGTACGGCGTGGTAGGGATCGACGCGGAGGGCAAGGAGCTTGACGGCTTGAAGCACGCGGCCAGCGAGGTCTATCGCGAAGCCTATCTGTACGACCTGATGAACGATCCTTATGAGATCAAGAATCTGGTGGGCATGGACTCACATCGCGAGGTAGCCGACGGCATGCGGGAGCGGTTGCTGCGGCGCATGGCTGCTGCCGGCGAAACTCAGCCGCGGATCATACCGGCCGACCCGCGCACCGGCGGTCAGCGCCGGGTTCCCCAAGCCCGCATCCACGCCTGATAGGAGCATCCACCGTGTCAAGTCATCATGAATCCCACCACGGCTCCAACGCCGTCGCTGATACTCCAGCCGCAGCCGAATTGACCGGCTCCGAAGTGGCCTACGGCTTCGATGACCAGCAGCCCGTGCTGCGGAGTATCAGCATGGGCGCCGCGCAGTGGCACAACTCCTACGCCCAGCCGCCTCGAGTGCAACTGGAGCATGTGGGCTATGAAACGCTCTGGACCGACGAGCTGACGCCCGAGATCGTCCAACGCTCGCGCCGGGTCGACGCTGTTGCCCGAGACACGCTGGTGTACCGCGTTGAACTGACGTGGGACCAGCAGCCCGCGGTGGACTTCAGCATCACCTGCACGCTTGCTGATCAGGATCAGCTCGTGATGGAACTGACCGCGGTCCACGAGCACGAAGGGTTCCGCCTTCTGGCGATGCGGCTGCCCGCGGTGCTGGCGGTCGACGAGGACCAGCCCGGCGCAAAGATGCTCGTGCCGTTCAAGGGCGGGCGACTGGTCGATCCGGCCACCGCCGACCCCGGCCGACGCGAGCAATGGCCCGGCTTCGACTACCACTGGTTCGGCGGCGCGGTCCGAGACGATCAGCTCATGGCGATGGTCACCGTCCCCAGCGTCGACGACACGCTTTACCACATCGTCGACCGGGGTGAGAGCCGGGCAGCGACGCGTCAGCTCAGCGGCGTCGATGCTCAGATCGTCGGCTGGGAGTTCGGGCCGGACGATTCGACGCCGGAGGCGCGACGGTTCGCCGGCATCGAGGTCCACTGGCAGTACCGTGCTCCATCGCCCTGCAGCAATCTTCGCTTCATCGTCGAGCATCGGCCTCACTGCCTGATCGATCTCGTGCCTCGAACGAAGCCTCACGCCGAGGACTGGCTCGACGCCGCCCGGCTGGTCCGCGATCGCATCGAGGCCCGGCCGTGCCCGACCTACGACGGCTTACTCCTGACACGCTTCAACGTCCAGCGAAAGGACCGCGGCTTCCAGGTCAGCTTCGATCAGGTGCTCGAGTGGATCCGCACGATCCATCATCTGACCGACGGGGCCCCGCAGATCGCCTACCTCGTCGGGTTCCAACATGAAGGCCACGACACCGGCTTCCCGCACATCTTCACCTCCAACGAGGCCGCCGGTGGCATGGACCGCCTGCAGAAGCTCTTCCGCGAGGCTGCCGAATTGAACGTCCAGATCAGCTTCCACGACAACGTGCAGGCCAGCTACAAAGCCAGCCCCGACTGGAACATTCAGCTACCGGCCCGTGACGAAAAAGGCGAGCTTCGCAAAGGCGCTGTCTGGTCCGGCGGACAGGTGTACCTCATGGGCCAGGCCCGCTACGCCCGGCAGATCGAGCACCGGCTGGACCGCACCCTGAAGACGTATCCGATGCTGGACAAAAGCATCTACTGGGACGCGATGACCACCTACCTCGGCCGCCACGATTTCACCCCCGGCGACTCGCATGGCCTGGAGTCGGAACTCGACGGCAAGAAACGCATGATCCAGGCCGCCCGCCAACGTGGACTGGAGGTGGTCTCCGAAACGTTCTGCCCTTATCTGCTGGATCACCTCAGTCACACGCTGCGCCTGCACCACGAGCCGCAGCCGCTGTTCGGCGACGGCGAACGCCGCGTGCCGTTTACATGTGCTGCGTTCCACGGCCGAACCACCTGGGGCGGTAACGAAACGCCCCCCAAGCCAGCGCCCGGCGAAAGCGAAGCCGACGCGCGACGGCGCGGCTTCATGTCGCTGCTGATCAGTGGGAGCGGCTTCACCGCAGCAATCTCCCCCCTCAAGCCGCTCAACTACGCCGTGCAGGGCCTGTACCTCGTCGAGCTGCCACGGCAGTTGCTCCGCCACCACGTCGTCACCGACTACGCATGCAACGACTCCGTCGAGCGGCTGACGTTCAAACTCGAAGACGGCGAAGGCCAACCCCGCGGCGACACTTTCATCGAAGTCGATCATCAGCGGCTGAGCTATCACATCGTCGTCAACGGTGACCTGATCGCCCGCGATTTCACCACGCTCACGCCGAGCCTGGGAGACGCCAGTCACTGGCTTTCGTACAACTTCGACGGCGGACCGCAACAGTTCCCCCTGCCCGCCCGGTGGCATGAATCGGCGCCGGTCCGGGCCCACGTGCTGCAAGAGGATGGCAGCGTCGAGCAACTTGACTGCACCGTGCACGATGGTCAGATATGCTGGACCGCACCGGCGTGCAAGCCGGTGCGCTTCACGGTGCAACTGCAGGAGAACGCATAGTGACCGGTCCAACCATTCTGCTTCGATCGAGTTGGCAGACGGTGAACATCGGCGACATCGCCCACACGCCGGGCCTGCTCGCCGTGCTTGCCGAACATCTGCCCGAGGCGAATCTCATTCTCTGGCCGGGACCGCTTGACCGTGGCGTCGACCGGATGCTTGATCGCCACTATCCCTATGTGCATGTGCTCGATCCCTCGCAGCCTGAACCCGTTCGCGACGCCATCGCCCAAGCCGATCTGATGATCCATGGCTCAGGCCCCGGCCTTCCCGGTATCGCGGCGCTACGAACCTGGCAACAGCAAACCGACAAACCCTTCGGCCTCTTCGGTGTGACGCTGGAACAGATCAGCGACGATCATCGGCCACTTGTCGAGAAAGCAAGCTTTATTTTCACACGGGAGACGCTGTCGCTGAAGGTACTGGAGAAAGCCGGCATCGCTGATAAACCGATGGCGTTTACGCCGGATGCGACACTGGCGATGACCATCCGCGACGAGTCGGCGGCGGACCGGCTGATGGCCGAGCACGACTTTGAGCCGGGACGGTTTCTTTGCATCGTCCCGCGACTGCGACGCACGCCTTACCACCAGATCTACAATGAGGCCCGTTTCCAAGCCGTGGCTGATGAAGTGACGCGGCTGAACCAACGGCATGCCGAGACGGACCACCGCAAGCTCCGCGCCGTGATCGAACGGTTCGTGCGCGACGGCGGCGGCCGGGTGCTGCTGTGCCCCGAAATGACCTACCAGTTGGACCTCATGGACGAACTGCTGCTCAACCCGCTGCCCGCTGACGTTCGTCCGCATGTTTCGGCGATGCGTCATTACTGGCTGCCCGACGCCGCCGCGTCGCTCTACGCTCGCGCGGCAGCCGTGGTCAGCTTCGAGTGTCACTCTCCCCTGCTGAGCGTGGCGGCCGGCGGGCTGGCGTTCCACATCCGCCAGCCTGAAGACACGATCAAGGGCGAGATGTACCGCGACTTCGGCATGGGCTCCTGCGTCTTCGAGGTCGACCCAGTCGACGGCAACACGCTGGCCGATGCCGTGCTGTCACGACTGTCGGACGGCACAGCAGCGCGCAAGGCGCAACAGGCCCGCGACACCGCGCACCGCCTGCATGCCAATGCTTGTGGCGTGATCGGCGACCTACTGTCTAGCGCGTCCAACTCGAATCGACATGGAAAGTCTCAAGAATAGAGCCCCGCATGCGACGCCTTTTGATCTACACGATCCTCTGCGTCTTTGTAAGCCACGATATGAACCTTGAAGCTCAAGAGCCGTCGGTAACGGTCACCAGTACGCGTCGCCTGCCCATCAACCCGCTCGTGCATCTCGATGCCGGTGACCGCGGCCCGTCCATCAACGGGCCGACGCTGATGCGCGTGCCCGATTGGATCGAGCAGCCGCTGGGTCGTTACTACCTTTACTATGCGACCCACCGCGACAGCGACAACATTCGCCTGCTGTACGCCGATCAGATCGCCGGCCCGTGGCAGAAGTACGAACCGGGTACGCTCAGCAAGCAGGATACGTTGCACCCGTTCGGAGAAGTGGCGTCGCCCGATATCCTCATCGACGACGAGGCGAAGCATATCCTCATGTACTTTCACAGCGGCGTCGGCAAGGCCTGGGAACGCCTGTCGCAGGCCACCGGCCTGGCGGTCTCGGCCGACGGTCTCCGCTTCACACAGCCAACGCACAAACAGTTGGAGGTCGAAGGCCCGTCGGATCAACCACCGATTTTCGCCGACTTTTATTTCCGCGTCTTCCGCTGGCGAGGTCAGTATTTCGGTGTGGCCAAGGCGCGCCAGGGCGTGCCATCAGTCTGGCGCAGCGACGACCCGCGTCGCCCGTTCGGGTTCGTCACCGAACTGGATTTTTCCGTTCGCCACATGGCCGTGATGGTGCAAGGCGACTGTCTGCTGCTGTTGTATTGCGATGTGAGAGATAAGCCAGAGCGGATCAGGCTGCGGACGGTTCAACTTGCCGACGACGTCGCCGACTGGCGGATCGGCGAAGCGGTCGACGTGCTCTACCCGTTTACGAGCTACGAGGGCGTCGATCAGCCGATGCGCACCGGTGGCAAAGCCATGAAAACCCACTGGCATGGCCTGCGCGATCCCCATCTCTATCAGGAGAACGGCCGGCACTACCTGAGCTATGCCGTCGCAGGCGAAAGCGGCATTGCGCTGGCCGAAGTGACGCTGAGCAACGGGAGCGAAAAACCGTTTCTAACCCTGGCATCATCGAAGAACGGTCCGGTCGCGCCGGGCGAGACAGTCCGGCTCATCGCGACTGCACCCAACCCGCGATTTCAACCCAGCGAAGTGGCGTTCTACACGTACCAGACGAAGAATGACCCGTGGACCCTCGCCGGCGTGGATCACGAGCCACCGTTTGAAGTGGACCTGAAGGTCGAGGCGGGTATGGAGTTCGCCGTAGCGCATTTCACTACGGAAGATGGCAGCATCGTCACATCCATGCCGCCGGTGCCGCTGGATCAGGCCGCAGACGATTGAGCGGCCGGTCGACGCGGCAAGACGCTGATCCTCCACGTGCCCAATCGCGTGTCGTTCTACCGCGCGGAGATCAACGGCAAGGCCGTGAGAGATCTCTCGCATGACGCGGTGCACATCCCCGAGACGGACGAGACGAAGAAGATACCGGACCGCTACCCGGACTTCACCGGCATGATCCGACTTGCGTTCATCCAACGCTACCTGCGATTGGTAACAAAATGGGCCCTTCCGACATTATCGTGGGTGGAGGTCCAGTCCGCCGCAGTGGAAGTAG
>CAYNCM010000089.1:0-12400 GCA_964395825.1 uncultured Planctomycetaceae bacterium | reverse complement strand
GGCGGGTACTTCTCGGCGACCAGCTCCCACGGGTTGACCTCGGTCTGCTTCATGCCCAGGCTGATTTCCTGCTTGTTCTTGTCGATGTCGAGCACGACCACGTCGACTTCCTCGCCCACGCTGACCAGTTCGGACGGATGGTTGATCCGCCGCGTCCAGCTCATCTCGCTGATGTGGACCAGGCCTTCGATGCCGTCTTCGAGCTTCACGAACGCGCCGTAGCTCATCAGGTTGACCACCGTGCCGCTCACGCGGGAGCCGACCGGGTACTTCTGCTCGATCTCGTCCCACGGGTTGGCTTCGCGCTGCTTGAGGCCCAGGCCGACCTTCTCCTTCTCGCGGTCGACGTTGAGAATCATCACCTCGATTTCCTGATCGATCCTGACCAGTTCGGAAGGATGGTTGATGCGGCCCCAACTCATGTCGGTGATGTGCAGCAGACCGTCGATCCCGCCGAGATCGATGAACGCGCCGAAATCGGCGATGTTCTTGACCATGCCCTTGATGACCTGGCCTTCTTCGAGCGTATTCAGCAGCTTCTCGCGCGCTTCGGCGCGTTCCTCTTCCACGAGCTTGCGGCGGGAGATGACGATGTTCCGCCGTTCAGTGTCGATCTTCAGAATCACGGCGCGGATTTCCTTGCCGATGAATTCTCCGATGTCGCCGGGCCGGCGCACGTCGACCTGGGACGCGGGCAGGAACACCGGCACGCCGATGTCCACCAGCAGCCCGCCCTTGATCTTCCGCATCACCTTGCCGGTGACCGTGTCGCCTTCGCTGGACGTGGAGATGATGTGCTGCCAGCCGCGAATGCGGTCGGCCTTGCGCTTGGAAAGCTGAATCGTGCCCTCGTCCGCCTCCAGCCCTTCCAGCAGCACCTCCACCCGATCGCCGATCTTGACCTGATCGAATTCGTCGAACTCGCCCTTGTTGATCAGACCTTCGCTCTTGAAGCCGACGTCGATCACCACGTCGTCGCCGGCGAAGCCGATGACCTTGCCTTCGAGAATGTTGCCCGGCTTGAAGTCGCCGGTCTCTTCCTGAATGAGTGAATCGAGATCCTGGCCCAGCGCCTCGTCGAGCAGTTGATCGGTGTCGGCGTCGGTGACCGAAAGTTCCTGAATAAGGTTGTAATCTACCACGAAGTGTTTTCCTTGTGCCGTTGGCTCTTGCCCGGTCCGTCGCCGATGAGGGACTCCCACGGGCCGCCCGATGCGAGCGATTGCCGCATCAAGCCTCGTCCACGCCCCACCGGACCGGCCCCACGCGGACCGAAATCGCCGGTGCAGGCAAACCGCATACTCTACCGCAACCCCGGCTTGACCCGCAACCGTCGGTGGCGGGCCTTTCCCGACCAATCGGACTGGCCCCCGGGCCAACCTGTAACGGTTATGCCGGTTGCGCCGCTTCTGCCGCCGCTGCGGGGCGGTGCGGACGAACTTTGCTTGCCCACGGATCAACCGCAATCAAGTGAACCGATTGGCCGGTCGATGGCACTTCTGTCACCGGAGGAGATGAGCCATGGGGCAACCCCCTGTCGTCAGCACCGCCGCCGAACCGAACGCTGAGCAGCGCAAGCAACTGGTTCAAGGCGCGGTCCGCGAAGTGGCCCACATCGCCACGTTGCCCGAAATCACGCTGAAGATCATCCGGCTCGTCGAAGACCCCGACTCCACCGCCGCCGATCTGCATCGGATCATCTCGAACGATCCGGCGTTGTCGGCCCGGGTGCTCAAGGTGGTCAACAGCGCCTTTTATGCCCTGCCCGGACAGATCGGTTCGGTCAACCGGGCGATCGTCATGCTCGGCCTGAATGCCGTGAAGAACATCGCCATTGCCGCGTCGCTGGCCAAGCTGTTCCGCGGCGGTCGGCTGTGCCCCTCGTTCAGCGCCCGCGACCTGTGGGAGCATTCGATCGGCGTGGGCGCGGCGGTGAAACTGCTGGCCGAACGGGCCAGGCTCGGCCTGCCCGATGAAACCTTCCTCGCCGGACTCATTCACGACATCGGCATCATGGTGCAGATGCAGGCCCGGCGACCTCAGTTGCTCGAAGTGGTCGACCGCGCCTCGCGCGATCCCCGCCCCTTCGTCGAAATCGAACACGAGGTGTTCGGCATCGACCATCAGGACTTCGGCCGCGGCCTGTGCGATCAGTGGAAGTTCCCCGCCAACCTGGCCAACGTGACCGGCTTCCACCATCGCCCGTTCGAGCTTGACCCCGAAACCCGGCCGCTGACCGCGCTGGTGCACCTGGGCGACAAACTCGCCGGGCGCGCCAAGATCGGTTACGCCCGCACCGTCGATCCCAACGAAATCGACCAGTGCCTGCTCGACGAACTCAAGTTAACCGCGGCAATGATCGATGAAGTTGCTGCCGCGCTCCCCGATGCCACCGAGGTTGCCGGACAACTGCTTAGCTGACCGGGTACCCGGCATCGGAAAAACAAGGCGTCTCTCTTTCTCCCTCCGGGCGACCAGAAGTGCACTCTCTGGTCGCCTTTTTCCATGCGCCGAGGGATTCCACCGCAAAGGCGCCGAGAACGTCATGGCCGAATCAGCCACCGACAAAGAGGCAGACCGCATCCGGATTCCCCGGTGTCTATCCGTGGTCTGTCCTGACTGGCCTTGACGTGTCGGCGGTTCCTTCGCCACCGGCGAGACGGACCTTCACGCGGTGCAGGGAACCTTTGGCCTGTTCGCGGAGTTGTTGTTGCAGCCCGTCGCGCAGGCGGCCGGTCAACTCGTACAACGTGGCGCTGTCGGGCACTTCGACGGTCAAGACGCCGCGGCGGAGCGAAACCAGCGCGGTACGCTGGACCAGTTCATCCGGCAGCAGCTTCTCCCAGGCCGCGACCAGTCGGCCGATCTGCTTGTGCGGCTGTTCGATGTCGCGTTTGAACTGCCGGGCCACGAACGCCAGCGTCAGATCGGGCGCCGGGCGATTCCGCCATCGGCGCAGGTGAGACAGGTGTTCATCGTGCCGGTCGGGCGAGGTCATGGCGCGATTGTACCGCCCGCCGGGCGCGGCGAACAAGGATGAACCCCGGTGCATTGTGCCGGTGGCGCTGCTAAACTGAGAAATGCCAGATTTCTCAACGAACCGCCAGGCGGAGGTTTGATTCATGGCAACGCTCGACGTGGTGATGCGGATTGTGCACCTTCTGGGGGCGGTGTTGCTGGCCGGGGGGCTGGCGTTCGCGGTGCTGGTGCTCAGCCCGGCGACACGGGTGCTGGACGATCAATTCCGCCGATCGCTGATGCAGATGGTTCGGCGGCGTTTCGTGCCGGTGATTCATGCCGCCGCCGGCGCGCTGCTGCTGTCGGGGATTTACAACTGGTGGCGGAACGTCGAAACCTATCGCCTGGTCAAAGAGCAAAGCGTCGCCGCCTACGGCGCGCTGCAGGGGTTGTTGGGGCTGAAGGTGCTGCTGGCGATCGTGGCGCTGGTGGTGCTGTTCATGCAGGGCGCCCGCCGCGAACACGATCGGCCTCAACGCGGCTGGGCGATCACGCTGGCGATGACGGTGGTCGTGATCGTCTTGGCCGCGGTGGTGCGCCACCTGCGGTTGACCGGGTGAAGGGGATGGGTCGAACCAGCAGACAACCCGGCCGCTCCCACTGCCCGCTGTCGCCATGGCTGGCGCGGCAGGTGATGCGTCGGCGGATCGCCGCGGGGGCGGGCGTGTTGCTGGTTGTCGTCTTGGCCGGCCTGACCTGGGGCGCCGCCCGGCGCACCGGGGGTCTGCGCGACCGCGCGGCCGGCCGGGTGCTCACCGCCGTCGACGGCGAGACCGTGCGCATGGCACTCGACACCGGCGAGATGATCGAAGCGCGCCTGCTCGGTCTGCACGTGCCGGAAGACTGGCAGCCCGGCGCCCGCGCCTGGCTCGACGATCACATCGCCGATCGTCCGGCGACCATCACCCTCGACGGGCCGCCGACCCGCCTGGCCGACCGCGCCGCCGTGTACCTCTACACCGGCGGCGGGACGCTGGTGAATGAACGGATGGTGTGGGCGGGTTACGCCCGGATCGACAAGCGGACCGATCACACGCTCGCCTGGTGGCTCAATCGCCTGGCGCGGTGGGCTGAAAAGGACAATCGCGGCCTGTGGGGGCGGTGACCGGCGCATGAAGAACCCCGCCGCGGCCGTCGGGGTTGATGCGGGCCACACGGCAATCGCCGACGGGCCTGGCCCCGGCCTCTCCCGGCAGGGGGAGCGGGAAGTCGCCGGTTCACCGATCAAACTGGGCGTCGAAGGCGATGTCGGAGCGCTTGAAGTCAATGCTCTTCGTGAATGCGCACGCTTCGGTGGCGCCGTGTTCGCGGTCCATGCGGCTGTCTTCCCATTCGACGCTGAGCGGTCCGTTGTAGCCGATGTCGTTGAGGGCGACGATGATTTCCTCGAAGTCGGTATCGCCGCGCCCGGGGCTTCGGAAGTCCCAGTAACGTCTCGGATCGGCGAAATCGGTATGCCCGCCGAACACGCCCGCTTCGCCGTTGCCGCGGTTCCACCAGGCATCCTTGATGTGGACATGGTAGATGCGGTCGGCGAAGGTGCGGATGAACTTCACGTAGTCCACGCCCTGGTAACCCAGGTGCGAGGGGTCATAGTTGAAGCCGAAGCGTTTGTGATGCTTGACCGCTTCCAGGGCTCGTTGGGCGGAGGCGATATCAAAGGCGATCTCGGTCGGATGCACTTCGAGGGCGAAGTGGACGTTGACCTTGTCGAAGGCGTTGAGGATGGGCGTCCAGCGTTTGGCGAAATCCTTGAAGCCCTTTTCCCAGTAGGCCTGGCTGGTCGGGGGGAAGGCGTAGATCGAATGCCACACGCTCGAACCGGTGAAGCCGTTGACGACGGCCGGAAAGTCATCCTTCTTTTTCCGCCCCTTGCCTGCGGGGGCCGGCTTGTGGTCCATGAGTTTGCGGCAGGCCTTGGCGGTATCGCTCATGCGCTTGGCCGCGCGCTTGCGCACACCTTCGGGGTCGCCGTCGCCCCAGAGGTCATCGTCGAGGATTTCCCGGTGCCGCTCGTCGATCAGGTCGCACACCGCCTGCCCGGCGAGGTGGTTGGACACCGAGAAACACGTCAGGCCGTGGTCGGCGAGAATTTCCCACCGGCCTTTGCAATAGGTGTCGCTCCTGGCGGCCTGGACGACGTCGAAGTGATCGCCCCAGCAGGCCAGCTCCAGCCCGTCGTAGCCGAACGCGGCGGCTTTCTCGCAGAGGGTCTGGAAGGGCAGGTCAGCCCATTGTCCGGTGAAGAGTGTGACGGGTCGCGCCATGGGGTGGTTCTCCTGTTGGCCTATGCCGCTTGAGTGAGCCACTATCTTGCGGTGGCCGGAGCGATTCGTCAAAGGACGCCCGGTGAGGCGGCGATTGGCCCGCGCCCGGCGGGCGGTGTAAGCTGGTCAATCGTTCGCCCACCGCCCGGCCGCGCCGCGGCCTGTGAGCCTGGAGACGCTGATGGACCTGTTCCCGGCAATCGATCTGATCGGCGGCAACGTGGTGCGCCTGCGCCAGGGGGATTTTGATCGAAAAAAGACGTATAAAGCCGACCCCGTCGAACAGGCCGAGGCGTTCGAGAGCGCCGGGGCCACCTGGCTGCACGTGGTCGATCTCGACGGCGCCCGGACCGGCGAGCCGCGCCACCTGGACATCGTGGGGCGCCTCTGCCGGCGGACGAAACTGAAGATCGAAGTCGGCGGCGGCGTACGCCATCGCAACACCATTCGCGCCCTGCTCGATCACGGGGCCGAGCGCGTCATCCTCGGCACCGCCGCCCTGCAACGCTGGGGATGGTTCGAGCAACTCATCCACGAAGAACCGTTCCACCACAAGCTCGTGCTGGGGCTGGACGCCCGCGAAGGCCGGTTGGCCGTCAGCGGCTGGGAACATCAACTGGAAACCTCCGCCCTGGACGTGGCCCAGGCGGTGAGCGACTGGCCGCTGGGCGCGATCAACTTCACCGACATCACCGTCGAAGGCCTGTGCGAAGGGCCGAACCTCGCCGCGATGCGCGAAATGGCCGAGTCGACCCGCGTGCCGGTGGTCGCCTCCGGCGGCGTGGGATCGCTGGACGACCTGCGCAAGCTGCGCGATCTGCCCCTGCAAGGCGTCATCGTCGGCCGCGCCCTGTACGACGGCGCGTTCACGGCGAAGCAAGCCATCGAAGTGTTGGAATCCGTTTAGCCGTTCAACCGCGACCCGAAGGGCATCGCGTCAGGCGTTCGTTGACGTGAGCGCGCTTCGCGCGGTTCGCTCGGGTCGCAGCCAGGCAGGCATGAGGCTAACATGTCTGCGATGCACACTTGGATGAACGAACGCCGGTATCTGATCCCGTTCCGGGCGACGCTGCTGCCGCAGATCTTCACGGATGTGCTGGTGATCGGCAGCGGGGTGGCCGGGCTTCGGGCGGCGTTGGAGGCGGCTGAGGCTGACGACGAAGTGATCGTGCTGGCCAAGGGCTCATCCGATCAGTCGAACACCGCCTGGGCCCAGGGGGGGATCGCCGCGGTGCTGCATCCGACCGATTCGTTTGACGAACATGTGGCCAACACGCTGGAAGCGGGCGCGGGGTTGTGCGAAGAGCCGGTCGCCCGGCGCATCATCAACCAGGCCCCCGGGCGCATCAAGGAACTGGCCGACTGGGGCATGACGCTCGATCGGGCGCCCGACGGCCAGTTGGCGCTGGGGCGAGAAGGGGGGCACTCGGCCCACCGTGTCGTGCATGCCCGCGGCGACGCCACCGGCGCGGAGCTGGCGCGGACATTAATCGGAGCGGCGCGCGATCACGAACGCATCCGCCTGTTCGACGAGTGCTTCGCGCTGGACCTGATCAACGAACATGACGCAGGCTCGCGCTGCCTGGGAGCGATCACGCATCATCCCAAGCACGGGCTGCAGATGATCTGGGCGAAGGCGACGATTCTCGCCGCCGGCGGATGCGGGCAGGTGTTCCGGGAAACGACCAACGCCCCGACGGCCACGGGCGACGGGCTGGCGATGGCCTGGCGGGCGGGCGCGGCGATCGCCGACATCGAATTCATGCAGTTCCACCCGACCACGCTTTACGTCGCCGGCGCTTCGCGCACGCTGATCTCAGAAGCCGTGCGGGGCGAGGGGGCGCACCTGATCGACCGGGCGGGCAACCGATTCATGGTCGACGAGCACGAACGGGCCGAACTGGCCCCGCGCGACATCGTGGCCCGGGCGATCCTCCGCCGCATCGAGGCGACGCACCACACGCACGTCTACCTCGATGCGCGGCACATCGGTTCCCGGCCGTTCGCCGAACGCTTCCCCGGCATCTTCGACAAACTGCGCCAGTTCGAGATCGACCCGGGCTCGGATCTGATTCCCATCCGCCCGTCGGCCCACTACCTGGTGGGCGGGGTGTGGGCGGACGAAGCCGGCCGCACCAGCGTCCGGGGCCTGTATGCCTGCGGTGAAGTGGCGTGCACCGGGCTGCACGGGGCCAATCGCCTGGCGTCGAACAGTCTGCTGGAGGGGCTGGTCTGCGGCGCTGAAACCGGCGCCGCGTGCCGCGAAATGTTCGATGACCCGGTCACCATGCCGCTGAAAATCGTCAGCGACATTCCGCTGTCCGACCGCAGCGAACTGGACATCTCCGACGTGCGCAGTTCGTTGCGCAGCGTGATGTGGCGTCACGTGGGCATCGAGCGCGATGGTCAGCGGCTGCCCGAAGTGGCCGACATGTTCGAGTTCTGGGCCCGCTACACGCTCGACAAGATTTTTGACGACCGCGCCGGGTGGGAGGTGCAGAACCAGTTGACCCTCGGGGCGCTGATGACCCGGGCCGCCCAGTGGCGTTCGGAAAGCCGGGGCACCCATTACCGCGTCGACCACCGGCAGACCGACGACAGCCTGCGGGTTCACGCCCTGTGGCGATCGAGCCAAAGCGAACCCGAACTGGTCCCCGTGCGCGCCGGTGATCGCTGAATCGACATGAACGACCAACGCAACATCTGGGCACCGTGGCGGATTGAGTACATTCGCGGCATCGGCGACGAGGACGATGATTCGTCCTGTTTCCTGTGCCAGGCGTGGACGAAGTCGGATGAAGACACCGAGCGGCTGGTGGTCCATCGCCATGGCGAGGGCATGATCCTGCTGAACCGATATCCGTACACCAACGGTCATCTGCTGGTGGCCTTGGGCGATCACCTGCCGGACCTGGATCGGCTGGACGCGGGGCGGCGGGCGGCGTTGATGGAACTGACCGCTTTGGCCGAGCGGCTGCTGGTCGCGGCGCTGAACCCGCAGGGGATCAACATCGGCATCAACATCGGCCGGTGCGCCGGGGCGGGGCTGCCCGGTCACCTGCACGTGCACCTGGTGCCGCGCTGGAGCGGGGATACGAATTTCATGAGCGTGGTCGGCCGGGTCCGCGTGATTCCCCAGGCCCTCGAACAGATTCGCGAGGAACTGGTGGAAGTGTTGCCGAAGGTGCTGGACAGAGACCGGCGGTAGTGGACAATGGCCGTTGAGGCATGGCCAACCCCGTGAAGCCACATCCCGGCAAGGTATACCTGGTCGGCGCCGGGCCGGGCGATGCCGATCTGATTACCGTCAAGGCGCTTCAACTGATCGAGTCGGCCGAGGTGATCGTCTACGACGCGCTGGCGAACGCGGCGCTGCTCAACCATGCCCGGGAAGAGGCGGAACTGATTGATGCGGGCAAGCGGGCCGGTTGCTCGAGGCTTTCGCAGGACGAAATCAATGAGGTTCTGGCCGATCGCGCCGCCGCCGGGGCGCTGGTGGTGCGGCTCAAAGGGGGCGACCCTTACGTGTTCGGCCGGGGGGCGGAGGAGGCGATCTATCTGCACGAGCGAGGCATCGAGGTGGAAGTGGTGCCCGGCATCACCGCCGCCGCGGCCGCCGGAACCTACGCCGGCATCCCCCTGACCCATCGTCACCTCGCCACCACCTGCACCTTGGTCACGGGTCATGAAGATCCGCACAAAGCCGCAACCCAGGTCGACTTCGCCGCGCTGGCCCAACTGGCCTCGACCGGCGGGACGCTGTGTTTCTACATGGGCATGGGCCGGCTGCCCGTGATCGTCGAGCAACTGACCCGTCACGGCCTGCCCGCGGACACGCCCGCGGCCATTGTCCAGTGGGCCACCCGCGCCGACCAGCGCAGCCTCGTCGCCCCCTTGAGCGAAATCCACCCGCAGGCCACCGCCGCCGGGATCAGCGCGCCGGCCATCGTATTGGTCGGCTCTGTGGTCGGCCTCAACCGCCGCGCGCTCAACTGGTTCGAGCAGCGACCGCTGTTCGGCCAGACCCTCGTCGTCACCCGCACCCGACAGCAGGCTTCCCAACTGAGGATCGAACTGGAACGACGCGGCGCCCAGGTGATCGAAGCGCCCACCATCGAAATCCTTGAACCGGAGGACTGGGGCCCGGTGATCGAGGCGGTCCGCGACCTCGCCGCCTACGACTGGCTCGTGCTGACCAGCGCCAACGGGGTGGTGGGCCTGGCGGCGATGATGGAATCACTGGGCATGGATGGACGCGACCTGGCCGCGGTGAAAATCGCGGTCACCGGCCGCATGACCGCCGACGTGCTGCGACAACTGCTCGGCGTGAACGCGGACCTCGTGCCCGATGAGCACATCGGCGAAGCCCTCGCCCGGCAGATGATCGACACCGGACCCATGCGCGGCCGCAAGGTGCTCATGCTTCGCGCCGACATCGCCCGCCCCGACCTGCCCGAACGGCTCGAAGCCGCCGGCGCCCTCGTCGACGACCTGGCCATCTACCGCACCCGCCGCGCCGACGCCCTGCCGGAAGATCTCGTGGATGCCCTCAAGCGAGAGAAAATCGATTGGCTTACCTTCACCAGCAGTTCCACCGTGCGCAACTTTATCGAATTGCTCGGCGATGACCGCGAGTTGATCCGGGCCGTCCGCATCGCCAGCATCGGACCGGCCACCAGCGCCACCGTGCGCGAGTTCGGCTTCTCCGTCGCCGTCGAGGCGGCGGACCACACCGTCGAGGGGTTGGTCGCGACGTTGCAGGCGATGGGGGTCGATGATACAAGGGCCGATCCGCCCCACTGAATCTCCGGGCCCAAGGACGAGAAACATGAACGACACGTTGAACGTTGGATGTATCGGTATCGGCGGGTACGCCGCGGCGTTGATCGGGCATTTCGCCAACATTGCTTCGGACAGTCGCGTCCGCCTGGCGGTGGTGTGCACCTCGCGCCCGCAGGCGGTCAAGGACAACCCCGACCTGACCAAACTCGACCCAACGGTCGTCGCCGGGCCGGACGACGTCGTTCGCTTTGCCGGGCTGGACGCGGTGATCATTCCCACCAGCATCGAATCGCACCTGCCTTACACGCGGGCGGCGCTGGAGCAGGGCCTGCATGTGCTCGTCGAGAAGCCGGTCACCGGGACCGTGCAGGACGCCCATGCGATGATCGAAGCGCGCGACAAGGCCGGCCTCCTTGTCGCGGTCGGTTATCAGGATCATTACGCCACCATCAGCCGTTGGGCCAAGCGGAAGATTCTCGACGGGGAAATCGGCGAAGTGAAGCGGGTCAAGGTTCAGGCCACCTGGCCGCGACCGGACAGCTACTACGCCCGCGCCGACTGGGCCGGCGCCGTCAAACGCAATGGCGGCTGGGTGCTCGACAGCCCGGCCAACAACGCCCTCGCCCACGAAATCAACATGGCGCTGTATCTCACCGGCCCGACCTTCAGCCAGACGAACCGCGCCACCCGCGTGACCGCCGAACTTTATCGCGCCCGAGACATCGAGAACTTCGACACCTGCGCCATCCGATGCCGGACCGCCACCGGCCCGGAAGTGCTGATCCTGCTGACTCATGCCTGCCGCGAGATCCACGGGCCGATTCTTGAAGTCATCGGTGAAAGCGGAATCCTGCATCGGTCCCACCGTCGCAGGTTCGAACTGCGGCGCAATGGACAGATCGCCGATTCGATCGAACAGCACGACATCGACCCGCGTGCGGAAATGTTCACCCGTTTCATCAGTCGCATTCGGGGGGATGAGGATGCGGCGGTGTGCGAAATCGAAAACGCGCTCGCGCCGCTTGAGGTGGTCAACGCCGCCAGCCAGTGCGCGCCGGTGAAGACGATCGACGCTTCGCAGTTTCATCGCGTCGCGCACCAGCCCGACAAGGATCCCGACGATTGCGTCCACGCCATCGAGAACATCGAACAGGTCTTCGCCGACTGCTTCGAACGCTTCGACATGCCCCACCAGCACCCGGACGTCTCCTGGGCGACCGAGCCGCGTTCGATGGACCTGGAAGATGACTTCGAGTTCACCGGCCTGGCCGAGGGATAGGTTTCAGGACTCAGGGTTCGGGGGTTCGGGCTCCAGTGCGCCAAGCCTTGCCATGGTCGCGCAGCGACCTTGCCGGGGGTCCAATCGCGGGGCATTGAGCGCCGCAAATCAAAACACCCATTCCCGCTCAGCACAATCTCATCGCCGTCCGCTTGATTCGATGCGTGCGGCGCGCCTACTGTTTTCTGTCGCATGACCGAATGGTTGTCGGCCGTCGCGGGGTGACCGTCGCCGCCGCCGAGACTGACGGCAAGGAGATTCCGACATGGCCCACCAGTTACCCGATCTGCCGTATGCGTTCGATGCGCTCGAACCGCACATCGACGCCCGAACGATGGAAATCCATCACGACAAGCACCACGGCGGATACGTGAAGAAACTCAACGCCGCCCTCGAGAAGGCGCCCGAACTGGTCGATCTGCCCATCGAACAGTTGTTGGCCGACGTGTCCCAGGCGCCCGAATCCGTGCGCACCGCCATCATCAACAACGGCGGCGGTCACGCCAATCACAGCTTGTTCTGGCGGATCATGGGGCCGGACAAGGGCGGCAAGCCGTCGGGCGATCTGGCCAAGGCGATCGATTCGGCGTTCGGCTCGTTCGACGATTTCCAGAGCGCGTTCTCCGATGCCGCGGCCGGCCGATTCGGCAGCGGATGGGCCTGGCTGGTCGTCGACGGCAAGAAGAATCTGCACGTCTACTCCACCGCCAATCAGGATTCACCCTTGATGGAGGGGCACACGCCCATCCTCGGCCTCGACGTGTGGGAACACGCCTATTACCTGAAGTACCAGAACAAGCGGCCGGACTACATCGAGGCTTTCTGGAACGTGATCGACTGGGACAATGTCAGCGCCTTCTGCGAAACCGCCTGCCAGTAGCCCCGCGCCGGTCCAGCCAGGCCGGAACGGAGCGGAGCGCAGCGCCCGATTGGATCACAGGGGCGGATCAAACCAGCAGGGTCAGGGGAGTCGTGGTGAACCGGTCGCGGCCGCAGGGTCGTGACCTTTTTTTACGCGCCCGGCCCCTGCGCGATGTCCGCGATCCCCGCCGCG
>CAYNCM010000088.1:0-12791 GCA_964395825.1 uncultured Planctomycetaceae bacterium | reverse complement strand
GACGGCGACTACTGGCTGCTCGGCCGCGTCGACGACGTGATCAACGTCTCCGGCCACCGCATGGGCACCGCCGAAGTCGAATCCGCCCTCGTGTCCCACGAAGCCGTCGCCGAGGCCGCCGTCGTCGGCATGCCTCACGACATCAAGGGACAGGGCATCTACGCCTACGTCACCCTCCGGGCCGGCGTGGAAGCCACCGACGACCTCAAGAAGGAACTGGTCAAGCACGTCCGCACGGAGATCGGTCCGATCGCCAGTCCCGACGTCATCCAGTGGGCGCCCGGCCTGCCGAAGACCCGCTCCGGCAAGATCATGCGACGCATCCTCCGGAAGATCGCCGAGAACGAACCGGACAAGGTCGGCGACACGTCGACGCTGGCTGATCCGTCGGTCGTCGAAGACCTCGTCGAAAACCGCCCGAACCAGTAGGCGGGCGCGGCCCGGATCTTGCACCCTCGCAATGGCCTTACCACCCGCCGCCGAATGTTCCGTCCCCGGGGCACGCGGCGGACAGGGAACGGGTTTTTCGGAATCCCATCTTGACAATCGCAGCCCCGGCCGAAAGGCCGGGGCTTTTTTCGGGACAGCGTCGTTTTTCGGCGGATTGGGCGCCAGCCGCGTTTCGACCGTCTGGCCCCAGAATCGATACACCCTGTTCAAGGCATCGGTGACAATCGAGCGGTCGGTACTGGCCGCCGCGTCCCTGGTCGGCGGAAACCGCGCCGCAGCAGCGTCACCCCCCCCGTCGACAACACCGATTCACGGCGGTAGCATAGCACCTTCCCTAAACGGCAAGAGCTTCGGTTCGGTTTTCTTCGTCTCGTGAGGCTTCAACATGGCAGACAAGATCAAGGTCCTGGTCGGCGACAAGCTCGCCAAGGAAGGACTGGCGTTTCTCGAAGGTTTCGACGACGTGGCGGTCGACGTGAAGACCGGCCTGTCGGAGGATGACCTGGCGAAGATCGTCAGCGCATACGATGGGTTGATCGTTCGCTCGGGCGCGCAGGTCACCGCGAAGGTGCTGGAAAACCCCGGCCGCCTGCGCGCCGTGTGCCGGGCGGGCGTGGGCGTGGACAACATCGACCTGGGCGCCGCGACCAGCAGGGGCGTGCTGGTCATGAACTCCGCCGAGGCCACCACCATCACCACCGCCGAACTGGCTTTCAGTCTCATCATGGCCCTGGCCCGCAACATCGGGCCGGCCTTCAAGACCATGACCGAAGGCAAGTGGGAAAAATCCAAGCTGGTCGGCCATCAGCTTGCCGGCAAGACACTCGGCGTGGTCGGGTTCGGGCGCATCGGGCGCACCGTTGCCGAGCGTGCCCTGGCGTTCGGCATGAAGGTGCTGGCCTACGATCCGGTCTTCGCCGCGGCCACCGCCCTCGACGGCCGCGCCAAGATGTTCAAGAACGTCGACGATATGCTCGGCGATTGCGATTTCATCACGTTCCACTGTCCACTGAACGATCAGACCCGCGGCATGCTCAACGCCGATCGCTTTGCCCGATGCAGGGACGGCGTGCTGGTGGTCAACGCCGCCCGCGGCGGCATCATCGATGAAAACGCCCTGATCGAAGCGCTGGACAGCGGCAAGTGCGGCGGCGCGGCAATCGACGTGTACGAACAGGAACCGCTGCCCGAAGACAGTCCCCTGCGCACCCATCCCAAAGTCCTCACCACGCCCCACCTGGGCGCTTCGACCGCCGAGGCCCAGGCCGCGGTGAGCAAAGACGCCTGCGAGCAGTTGATCGAGTACCTGCGCGGCGAAGGTCTGCGCGGCGCGGTGAACATCGCCGGCGTGCGCTTCGATCTCGATCCGGTGCAGTTGCAGTTCGTCGACCTGGCCCAGCGCATGGGACAACTGATCGCCCCCATGTGCGAACAGGGTATGGACAAGGTGACCGTCACCGTCCAGGGCGCCCAGCTTCGCGGGGCCGCCAGCACCGTCGAGCGCATGGCCGCGGTGTCGCTGTTCACCGGACAGGTCGATCCGCCGGTTAATGTGATCAACGTCGGCGTGGTCGCCGAGGATCGCGGCATCAAGCTCAAGAGCGTCGTGGAAGAGGAAGCGGGCGGCGTGCAGCGGTTGGTGATTGACGTGGAAAGCGGCGGCGAGAAGCGCCACATCGTCGGAACCGTTTATGCCGACGGCCAACCGCGCATCCTCCAGATCAACGGCTACCACATGGACATCGTGCCCAGCGGCCCGATGCTGTTGCTGCTCAACGAGGACAAGCCGGGCATGGTCGGCCTGGTCGGCACGGAACTGGGCAACGCCGGGGTCAACATCGCCGACATGGCCATCACCCGCTGCGGCGACACGGCGATGATGCTGGTCAATGTCGACGAGATGCCCTCGGGCGGCATCATCGAACACATCAAGGGCCGGCCGGGCATTTTGAAGGTCGCGGTGGTCGGTCTGCCGCCGCTTGAGCGTACCGCAGTCTGACCGCCGGAAACCGCTCATGCGAACCACGCTGAAAACTCTGGCGATCGCGCTGGTCGCCGCGCTGGTCGCCGTCGTGCTGTGGGCGGGCCTGAAGCAGCGCTCGTACGGCCGCGAAAGGAGCGCCGTGGCCGAACTGGAATCCCTCGGCGCCGAGGTGCGCCTCGACGCCGACACGCCCGACTGGGTCGTCGACCTGACCGGCCGCGACGTGCCCAGCCTGTTCGATCGCCGGGCGGCGGTGACGGTCGCCCGCCCCGAGGACGCAGACCGTCTCTTCGCGCTGCTTTCGCCACTGCCGCCGGTCGTGGAACTGCGATTCACCGAAGCACTGGCGTTCAGCGAGGCGCATTTCCAGATCCTCGGGGCGCTCGATCGCCTGCGCGGTCTCGAACTTCACGGCCCCCACGTGACCGACCCGCGCATCGCGCAACTCACGGGCCTGACGAGTCTGGTCAGCCTGGATCTCGCCCGCACCGCGATCAGCGACGTCGGGGTCCGGTCAATCGCCGAACTGCCCGCCCTGCTCGACCTGTCGTTGGCCGACTGCGCCATCGGCGACGATGCGGCCAAGGCCCTGCGCGGCGCGCGCCGCCTGACGGATCTGAACCTCTCGGGAACCGCCGTCACGGACGCGGCCACCGAACACCTGGCGGTGTGTGCCAAACTGTATCGACTCGACCTGTCGCGCACACCCCTCACCGGCGCGACGCTCGACCGGCTGGTCGACCTGTTCGAACTGCGCGCCCTGGACATGGCCGGCACGCGCCTGTCCGACGCCGCCATGCCCAAACTCGTGCGACTGGCGCGCCTGCGACAACTCAATCTGGCCGACACCGCGGTCAGCACGCACGGCCTGGCGAAGCTGACGCAGATGCCGCGCCTGCAATCGCTCACCCTCAGCGGCCCGGCCGTCACCGACCGCACCCTCACCGAACTGAGGAAGCTGTTGAACCTGCGTGGGCTGGTGCTGTTGAACGTGAACGTGTCGGACGCAGCGATCGCGAAACTGCGCGAGGAAAACCCCGACGTGCAGGTGACGGTTACGCGCCGGTAGCCGGCGACTCACACCTCCGCCAGACCCACCATCTTCGCCATGACCGTGAGCAACTCGCCCATCGACCGGCGCGGGGGGCTTTCGGCGTTGTGGTACAGAGCGACGAGGGTCAGGTCGTCGTCCGGCTCGGCCAGGCCGCGGAACTCACCGATCCGCTCCAGCAGGGCCCGCCCGAACGCCCGCGGATCGGCCGGGTCGAGCGAGCGGGCCAGGCCCAGCAGACCGATCTCATTGAGCGGCCGTCCCTCGGCGTTGCGCGCCTCGATCAGGGCGTCGGTGTACAGCAGCACGATATCGCCCTGTCCCAGCGTCACCGCGAACTGGTGATAGCCCGTCTGCCCGATCACCCCCAGCGGCAGGTTGCGGGCGCGGTTGTCGCGGTCGGCGATGTCGTGTTCGAGCGTCCGCCACTGTCCGGCGGCCGCCTGATACCACAACGGACGCGGATGCCCGGCGTTGCACATGACCAACTGATCGGTCGGGGCGAAGTACGTGGCCAGCAGCGCCGTGGCGAACACGCCTTCATCGGCCAGTTCGCCGAATTCTTCGTTGAGACTGCGGGCGAAGCGGCTGCCGTCCAGCGTGTTGATGTGACGCCGCATCAGCGACCGCAGATCGCCGGCCACCTGCGACACCGTCTGACCGTGACCAGCCACGTCGGCCACGAAAAACCGGCTGATCCGGCCCCCGCCGCACATCGACAGGTAATGAATGTCACCACCGTCCGCCTCGCCGCGGTGCGGTTGACTGAACACCCACGCGTCGATCCCCGGCACGCGCAACATCTCGTCCGCCGCACTCGTTCCGCCCCGGATCTCCATGCACCGCATCTGGTGTTCGACGGGCGCTTCGGCGGTTTGCGTGGTCGGTTCGGTCACAGGATCACCCGGGCGACGACGCCCAACGGCCAACGTCTGAAGTCGAAGGTCTACGGTCCGAAATCCAGCGCCCAACCCATCGGTCATTCGTCATTTCACTTGCGGTATTCCTTGAGGAACCCGCGGAACTCGCGCAGGTGCTCCTGCTCGTCGGCCATCAGCGTGATGCACAGGTCCTGCGTCGGCCAGTCCACCCCGTCCGACAGTTTGATGATCTTCTCGTACTGGACGATCGCCGACTTTTCCGCGTCGATCACGCCGTTGATCACCGTCACCACGTCGGTCGACTCCTTCGGCGGCTGAAGCGACTTCTGGGTCGCCTTGAACTTCATGCTGCCGGGAATCGTTCCACCGAGCACGCGGATGCGCCCGGCGAGCTGCTGGGCATGGCCGATCTCTTCGGTCACGTCGGCGGCGAGGGACTTCTTGATCTCCTCCGCCCGCACGCCGTCGAGGTTGTTCGAGTTGGCGATGTAGTTCTGAACCGTTTCCATCTCCGCCCAGTAGGCGACGATCAGTTCGTCAATGATGCGTTTGGCTTTGGTTGCCTTGGTGGTCTTGGCCATGAAGAATCGCTCCTTGTGTAACAGGTCGGGTTCGCCGGACCGCGTGCCGCTCATTCGCGCCGGCCCATGAAGATCCACAGGTAGTACAGCAACGTCATCAGTGCCGACAGCGTCGCGGCCACGTACGTCATCGCCGCGGCGTTGAGTACGCGGTTGATCGGTGTCATCTCCCCCTCGGTCACCATGCCGTGCTCGACGATCAGCGCCTTGGCCCGGCGCGAGGCGTTGAACTCCACCGGCAGGTTGACGAACTGGAACACCACCACCGCGCCGAACAGGCAGATGCCGATGATCGCCACCGTTTCCCACAATGGATTGTAAACGATTTCGCCCGCGGGGTTCTGGTGGGCGGTGAACTGCATGAGCATGAAGCCGGCGAAGAAGATGAGCACGCTTGCCCAGCTTCCCGTCGACGCCAGGGGCACCAGCGCGTTACGCACCGCCAGCGGCGCGTAGCCCTTGGCTTTCTGAATGGCGTGGCCCGCTTCGTGCGCGGCGATGCCCACCGCCGCCATGCTGTTCGAATCGTGCACCGCCGGGCTCAGCCGCAACACGTTGTTTCGAGGATCGTAATGGTCGCCAAGAAACCCGTCCGCCCGCTCGATGCCCACGCCGTCCAGACCCTGGTAGTGCAGAATCTCCTTCGCCGCCTGCGCCCCGGTCAGGCCGCTGCGCGTGGGGATGCGGCTGGCCTCGGCGAAGGCGCTTTTCACCTTCCACTGAGCCCACAAGGCCAGCAGAATCGCCGGCCCCACGAACACGAAATACATCGGGTCGATCCAGATCAGTCCGAGCGTCATCATCGTTGGCTCCACACAGTCCGCGTCGTTGGCCATTATACGTGCGATCGGGCCGGAAGTTTGGTCGAACGGCCGAAGATCGGCGCGCCGACCGCTTTCCCGTCGGCACGCCAGGGGCCCTGTGACCCCAGCCGATCCAGCACGGAACCGTCGGCACGCCAGCCACCGAAGATGCCCTCACCGGCCTGCCCCGAAGACGGGGAAGGTTCACCGGTCGTTCCGCGGAGAGACGGCGCCTGTGGCGAAGCGGCGATCGCGTCGCTACCATGGACCGGGCGTCGGGGTTTTGGGTCGCAGCCCTATCCGGCCCGGCCCCTCAAAAAACTGACAGTCAGCCGAATCCGTGTGCGATCGGCTTTGGTCCGACAGCGAGGCAGGTCCATGATCGTTGGCGTCGTCACCGAAAGCTTCAACCAGGAACACCGCGTGGCGCTGGTTCCCGCCGCGCTAAGCGGCTTGACCAAGTCCGGGGCCGAGGTGCTCATCGAATCCGGCGCCGGGGCCGCGGCGGGATATCCCGATGCACTGTACCGCGAGCGCGGAGCCCGGATCGCAGCGGATCGCGATGCGGTGTTCGCCGAAGCCGACGTCCTGTTACAGGTGCGCACCGCCGGGGCGAACCCCGAGTGTCTGGCCGATGACCTGGGGCGTTACCGGCGGGGCCAGTCGGTCATCGGCTTCTGTGAACCGCTGACCGAAGCCGCCCGATCGAAGGATTTGGCCGAGCGCGGGGTCTCGCTTTTTTCCATGGAGATGATGCCGCGCATCACGCGGGCCCAATCGATGGATGCGCTGTCGAGCCAGGCGTCTTTGGCCGGCTACAAGGCGGTGATCCTGGCGGCGAACGAGCTTCAGAAGATATTCCCGATGATGATGACCGCGGCGGGGACGATCGCCGCGGCCAAGGTGTTCGTGATCGGCGCGGGGGTGGCGGGGCTTCAGGCGATCGCCACGGCCAAGCGGCTGGGGGCAGTGGTCAGCGCCACCGACGTGCGGCCGGCGGTCAAGGAACAGGTCGAATCGCTGGGCGGCAAGTTCGTGTTCCTCGAAGAAATCATGGCCGAGGGCGAAGGCGGTTACGCGAAGCAACTGACCGACGAGCAGAAGCAGAAACAGCAGGAACTGATCGCGCAGACGGTGGCCGGATCGGACGTGGTGATTACCACCGCGGCGATACCCGGCCGCAAGGCCCCGGTGCTGGTGACCCGGGCGATGGTCGAGTCGATGCCGGCCGGCTCGGCGATCGTGGACCTGGCGGCCGAGCGCGGCGGCAACTGTGAACTGACCCGGCCGGGCGAAACGGTTTCGGTCAACGGCGTGAGCATTCTCGGACCGCAGAACATCCCGGCCACCGTCGCCTTTCACGCCAGCCAGATGTATTCGAAAAACGTGACCACGTTCCTGGATCACCTGGTCGACGACGGCGCGGTGACGGTGCATATGGATGACGAGATCACCTCGTCGACGCTGATCGCCCACGAAGGCGAAGTGGTCCACCCGAAGGTGCGCGAAGCGCTGGATCTGCCCGCGCTGGCCAAGGACGAACCGCCCGCCGAAGCCGCCGGCGAAGCATCGGCCGACCAGCCATCCGACGATTCGTCCGGCCAGCCGACCAACAAGCAAGAGGATTCTGACCCATGACTTATCTGATGTTGGCCCTGGCCCAGCAGGTCGATCCGGTCTTCCAGACCGACTCGGTCGCCGACGCGGCGGCCGGCGGCGCGACGCCGCTGATGGTCGTGGTGACGATTTTCGTGCTGGCGATCTTCGTGGGCTTCGAGGTCATCACCAAGGTTCCCCCGACGCTGCACACGCCGTTGATGAGCGGGTCGAACGCGATCAGCGGCATCACCATCGTCGGCGCCATCATCGCCGCCGCCGCGACCAGCGGCACGATCAGCACCCTGTTCGGCTTCATCGCCATCGTCATGGCCACGGTGAACGTGGTCGGGGGATACCTGGTCACCCATCGCATGTTGCGGATGTTCAAAAAGCGGTGATCGTCGAATCGTGAATCGTTGAATCGGTCGGTCCGTGGAATTGTGGAAGCGAACTCGTGAACGAAACCTGGGTCAATCTGGCGTATCTGGTCGCATCGGTGCTGTTCATCTTCGGCATGAAGGGGTTGACGCATCCGCGCACGGCGGTGCGGGGGAACCTGCTCAGCGCGCTGGCGATGCTGATCGCGGTGATCGCCGCGGCGGTGTCAATCGAATTGCAGTGGTGGGTGGTGATCGCGGGGCTGGTCGTGGGCGCGGGGATGGGGGCGTTTCTGGCGCTGTCGGTGAAGATGACCGGCATGCCGCAGATGGTCGCGGTGTTCAACGGTCTGGGCGGCGGGGCGTCGGTGTTCGTGGCGTGGGCGGACCTGGTCAACGCCGGCGGCGATCCGTTGATGCAGTCTTCCGTCGCCACCGCGGCGGCGGGGCTGATCGGCGGGGTGACGCTGACCGGCAGCCTGGTCGCCTACGGCAAACTCGAAGAGCTTCAGATTCTCAAGAAGCCCATCGTGTTGCCGCTCCACCAACTGATCAACATCGTGCTGTTTCTGGCGGCGGCGGGGCTGGGCGTGGCGGTGGTCGCCTGGCCGGGGGCCGGTCCGTGGATGTATCTGCTGCTGGTGATCCTGGCGGCGGTGCTGGGGGTAACGCTGGTCAGCCCGATCGGCGGTGCGGACATGCCGGTGGTCATCGCGCTGCTGAACAGCTACTCGGGGCTGGCCGCGGCGGCGACGGGCTTCGTCATCAACAATAACGTGCTCATCATCGCCGGGTCGCTGGTCGGAGCGTCGGGGCTGATTCTCACCAGCATCATGTGCCGGGCGATGAACCGGTCGCTGGTGAACGTGATGTTCGGCAAGATCGACGCCTCGGCGGCCGGGTCCACCGCCGATGAGATTTACGAAGGCAAGATCAAGTCCACCACGGCGGATGAAATCGCCATGCTGCTCGACGGCGTGCAGCGCGTGGTGGTCGTGCCGGGTTACGGCATGGCGGTGGCCCAGGCCCAGCACGCGGTGCGCGATCTGTTCACCGAACTGTCGGATCGCGATATCGACGTGCAGTTCGCCATTCACCCGGTCGCCGGCCGAATGCCTGGACATATGAACGTGCTGCTGGCCGAGGTCGACATTCCGTACGACAAACTGGTTGAAGCCGACCTGATCAACCCGACGCTTGATCAGGTCGACCTGGCAATCGTGCTGGGAGCGAACGATGTGGTCAATCCTGACGCCCGCCAGGCCGACAGTCCCATCGCGGGGATGCCGATCGTCGACGTGGACAAGTGCCGCACCGTCGTGGTCATCAAGCGCTCGCTGAGTCCGGGATTCGCGGGCATTGCCAATCCCTTGTTCGCCGCGGACAACACGCTGATGTTCTTTTCCGACGGCCGCGAGGCCATCGAAGCGCTCACCCGCGCGATCAAGGATAACGATTGAGCGGACATTCGATCAGCGATCGGCGATATTCGATCGGATGCGCCCCGCCGGTCGGGCTTGTGCTGAGCCTCGTCGAAGCAAGCGCATCGCAGGTCTGGTTCCCCTGAACCCTCAAAACACCCGAAGGCCTGGCCGTTTCAGCGGACATGTCCCCCTGCCGGTCGCCTGCTCCGTCGCTTCGGTTTATCATGCACCCATGCCGTGGGAATCGCGCATCGAAAGCGAACCGCTGCGCCGCGCCGTGATCGCGGCCGTGATGCTCGTGTTGCTGGCCGGGTCCACCGCCCTGGCGTTGTGGATGACCCACGCCCGCCGGCCCCACGTCGACGTGGCCGACTCGACCGAAGATCTCGGCCCGTTCCGGCTGTCCGTCCCGCGCGACTGGATCCGCCTCGACATCGCCGACCAGAACATTCCCGGCCTGCTCGCCGCTTACCAGTCCCCCGAAGCCGACCGTCAACTGCTGCAGATCTTCTCGCTGGACTACGACACCCCGCGCCCGCCGGCCCATTCACTCAGCGCCGTCGCCGAGAGTTTCTTCCCCCGCGGCTACACCCGGCACGCCCAGACTCTCGGCCAAGACGGAACCGTCTGGGCCTACGCGGTCCAGCAATCCGAGGAAGTCAGTCGACTCGGCCGACAGCGACGCAAACACTTTCTCGCCACCGTCACCCTCGACGGCCGACGGCACGCCGCGTTCTACATGACCGGCCTGGGTAACCCCACCCGCCGCGACCTGGGCGCCCTGCTGACCGTCGCCGAATCCACCGCCGACACTCGCTACCGGCGCGTCGGGACTTCGGCCATCGAATTCGACGCCATGCGCCTCGAGGTTCCCGATGATCTGTTCGCCTTCCACCGGACCGATGTGCCCGAGGCTGTTGACTTCGTCCCCGCCGCCGAGGGTCGACTGGCGTCCGGTCGGCTGGTGCATCTGCGGCTGCGCGTTGTGCCGTTCGGCACCGATGCCCCCGCCCCGCCGCCCGACGAACCCCAAACTCACGACGCCGCCTCGGCCGACACAGTCAACCGCATGTTGCTCACCTGGCTGGCCAACGTGTATCACCAGCGTTACGGCTCGGCCCCGCCGGATGGCGCTTTGGAGACCGGCGAGATCGGCGGCCGCGTCGTTCATGCCGTACTGCTGCCGGCCACCGCCGGATCGCCCGTTCACCGGATGCTCTTCGCGTCGAGCACCGACGGCCGAACCGTGGCCGTGGTCGATGTGGTCGCCGAACCGCCGGCGATGCGACCCGCCGAGGCCGCGGCTAAGATGGTGATGGCCGGTCTCGAACCGGCCGAACCGCCCAATCGTCCCGCCGTGACCAAAGATCAAGATCAAGCAGGATAGATCACCATGACCACCCCCGCCGTGCCGCGACGGATCGCGACCGCGCTGACGCTCGCCCTCGTCTGCGCCGCCCTTGCCCAGCAGGCCGACTCGCCCCCCACCGAACCCCGCGAACTCGCCGAGCAGCGATGGCGCGAGGACGCCTACGGCATTTCCATCCGACCGCCCGTCGGCACCCGCCTGTTCGAGCAGACCGCCGATGACTACCTGCTCCGCATCATCGACGACGGTCGCCGATTTCAGATCACCGTCGCCCTCAAGCAATCGCACGACGCCCTGACCCTCGAACAGGTCGTCGCCAGCGCCCAGCAGCAGATCGAATCCCTCCAGCCGGCCAGCGATGTCATCGGCCGCGAAGCCAAGAAGATCGGCTCGTACGATGGGGCGTTCATCTACTTCCGCGTGCCCCCCGCCACCACCGGCGACAACGCCATGATCGGCCAGGCCATCGCCCGTCTCGATCCCCGCCGCTTCGTCGTTTTTGAAATCCGCTCATCCATTCACGAAGGCCGCCGCCACATTCCCACCTTCGAGGCCGTCGCCCAGACCCTCGAAGTCGCCGATCAGGCCGCGCTCGCCGAGCAGCGTAAACAGGCCGCCGAGCGCGGCCACGCCTGGCGACAGCGACTGACCGTGGCCCAGCTTCACGACGCCCTGATCGACGAGCAGTACTTCCGACTCGTCCAGGGTGACCGCGACATCGGCTACATGCGCGTCCGACAGGAAACCACCGACCAGGGCGTGAAGATCAACCCCGAATCCGGCGTGAGTGTCGAAGTGCAAAGCCGCATGGTCCTTGGTGAACTCACCGTCGACTCCCTCGCCACGATGTACCTGGCCAATGATGACACGTCAGAGGTCTGGAACGTCACCACCACCTACCGCCAGCCGAACCCCGAGAGTGGCCAGACCGACGCCCGCACCTTCACCGAAACCGGCGCCCGCAGCGGCGCCCGCATCGAAGTGGCCGTCAACGGGCCCAGGGGGATGAAGAAGTATTCCTACAAACGCCCCATCGTCGGGTATCTGTCGAAAGTCGAAAGCCAGATGATCGGCCAACTCCTCCCGCCCGACCGCGCGGCGACCTACGGGTTCTACTGGTACGATTCGACCACCGGCAAACTCACCTTCCGAACCGATCAGGTCACCCCCACGCTCACCGGTTACACCCTTGCCACCCGACTCAACCCCAAGGCCGATCCCCTCCGCGCCACCTTCGATTCGGCCGGCCGCATGTTGAGCAAACAACTCAGCCCCGACCGAACACTCATCGCCGCCACCCAGAAGATCATCCTCAACCGCTGGCAACACCGCTAATTCCCCC
This sequence comes from uncultured Planctomycetaceae bacterium, assembly GCA_964395825.1. GTDB lineage: Bacteria > Planctomycetota > Phycisphaerae > Phycisphaerales > Zrk34 > JANQFT01. The sequence continues at coordinate 930 of CAYNCM010000088.1, read as the reverse complement.
CAAGCCGGCAAGACCCGAGGACTTGATTGCCCCGAACTCCCAATCGTCGCACCTTCCCCGACGCCCACCGCCCGTGTACCATTGTGGGTGATGCCCCAGCCGCCCGCTCCATCCCACAGCCCGGCCGTCGAAGATTACATCAAGCAGATCTTCAAGCTCACCGAGCAGGGCGAAAAGGCCACCACTGCCGAACTCGCCGAACGCCTCGGACTCGGTCGCGGAACCGTCAGCGGCATGTTGCGTCACCTTGGCCAGCGCGGGCTGGTCGAGCATCGGCCCTACCACGGCGTGCGGCTTTGCCGGCCCGGCCGAACCCTCGCCATGCGCATGATACGCCGCCATCGCCTGCTCGAACTGTTCCTCGTCAAGACCCTCGACTTCGGCTGGGATGAAGTCGACGCCATCGCCGAGCGCCTCGAACACGCCGTGTCCGACACGCTCATCGAACGCATCGACGAGAAGCTCGGCCGACCCGAGTTCGACCCCCACGGCGCCCCCATCCCCAGCGCCGCCGGCAAGCTCGACACCCCCGACCTGCGATGCCTGGCCGACCTCGATCCCGGCGACTCGGGGACCGTCCGCCGCGTGTCCGATCGCGATCCCGGATTCCTCAAATACCTCCGAGACCACGCCATCGGCCTCCGCTGCCGCCTCAAAGTCATCGCGGTCGACCCCTTCGGTCTCATGCACGTCAAAGCCGGCCGCCAAACCACCCACCTCGCCCGCGAAGCCGCCCAACGCGTCTTCGTCTCACCCGATTGAGCCCCCCAAGCCGCGCCCTGAGGCGCAGCCGAAGGGCCGGATTCCGCCCCGCCACTCGCCTTACGGCACACCCCGCCATCCGCCCCGATCCTAGTGCCGTGTCTGCCGTTGATCTTCGGCGGGAAGTTTAGCCGCCAGCCGTAGGCGAGCGCGGTGTCGAAGCGCTCC
>CAYNCM010000087.1:0-12928 GCA_964395825.1 uncultured Planctomycetaceae bacterium | reverse complement strand
AGACGAACGGGCCGGAAAAGGAAAAACGCCAAAGTCACAGAAGGCTTTGACGCTTGGAAAGATACGCCTGATTTGCTCGTAACTTCTTGTAGTTGCGAGACTTACAGAATACCCCCTAGGGGACTCGAACCCCTGTTGCCGGCATGAGAAGCCGGAGTCCTGGGCCGCTAGACGAAGGGGGCGGGGTGCAGGATGTCGAATCCTGTCGCGAGGTCATTCTACGTGGGGCGGCGGGGTGGTCAAGGACGAGGGGTGGGAAGGGCGACCGGCGGCGTGCGGGATGTCGACGGGCGGGCGAATGAGCTGTCGCCGTCCACACCGTCCAGGTGCCGGATTAACGAAGCGAACGCCTGGTAAGTCGCGTTCAAGTTCACGGCCTCTCGGCGATCAGGGGCGCCTGCGTGTGCAGGGTCGCGCCGGTCTGCAAGTCCCGCATCGCGACGGCGGCGGTGATCGGGGCATCAGTCGGCGGTCGATCGAGCGGAACGATCAGCGTGTAATGCGTGCCGGCGAGGCCGCTGCGGTAGGCTTCGTCGAGTTCGCCGGCCGTGAACATCGCTTTGCCCAGCGTGACGGCGTCCTGGCCGGGCGCGGCGGCGGCGATGGTGATTCGCACTTCGCCGACCGTCTGCACGAAGCGGCCTTTCGTATCCAGCGTGCGCAGATAGATGCGGGCGGCGGGCTGGTCATCGACTTCGGCGAAGGCGCTGAACCGTCCAATCTCGATGCGGGCGCAGACCGGCCGGCGCACGCCTTCGGGAAGGTTCACCTGACCGCGCTGCTCAGCGGCTTCGAGCGTCTGGTCCAGCGCGGCGACTTCGGTGCGCAGTGCGTCTCGCTCGGCACCGAGCGCCATCACCTTCGCCCGCAGGCGATCGTTCTCATTTTCGTCATCGCGGGGACCGGCTGTGCAGGCGGGCAGAACCAACCACAGAGGCGCCGAGGCACAGAGAGCGACCCAGCCGGGCGAGGCCCTGCGGGAAGAAGGCAGGCAGGGGGCAGAGGCTTGACGGTGCGTGCTGTTGCGAAGACGGGGTCTGACTTGGGCCATGGTTCGCCCCTCTCATCTTCACTTCGTCTGCGCATCCCGGCGGTGGGTGTTCCGGCTCATTTGTCTTGCGGTTCGTGACCCGCGGCGAGGTGGTCGGGCACCTGTTCGAGCACGCCGTCGACCAGGCCGTAGTCCTTGGCCGCCTCGGCGTCGAACCACTTGTCGCGATCGCAGTCCTTTTCGATCTGGTCGGATGCCTGGCCGGTGTGCTGGGCCATGATGCGGTACATGCGTTCTCGGGTTCGGAGCATTTCCTCGGCCTGGATGCCCAGGTCCGTGGCCGTGCCTTCCATCACGCCGCCGAGCAGGGGCTGATGGAGCAGCACACGGCTGTTGGGCAGGCTGAACCGCTTGCCCTCGGCGCCCGCCGCCAGCAGCCACGCGCCCATCGACGCGGCCACCCCCACGCAGTAGGTCGCCACGTCCGGGCGCACGAACTGCATCGTGTCGTACACCGCCAGCCCCGCGCCGATCGAGCCGCCCGGCGAGTTGATGTAGAAGTGAATGTCCGACTTCTGATCCTCGTTCGACAGGTAGAGCAGTTGGGCGATGACCAGGTTGGCTGTTTCGTCGCTGATCGCGCCGCCCAGAAAGATCACCCGATCCTTGAGCAGGCGGGAGTAGATGTCGTACGCCCGCTCGCCGCGGCCGGACTTCTCGATCACCATCGGAATGAGGTTGGGCATGGTGTTGATCCGTTGGTCTGTTAATCCGTGAATCGGTTCATCCGTGAATCCGTTGTTGGGTTGTGGCCCTGTCGATCCGTGGCGACGATGTCGCCGACGAACGGGTGAACGGATCGAACAGGTCAACGGATTCACGTTTTCCTGCTGCTACTTCTTCTTCTTCTCGTCCTGCTGGTCGAGCACTTCGTCGACCAGGCCGTATTCCTTCGCCTCGCCGGCGCTGAAGTAGCGGTCGCGCTCGGAGTCTTCGGCGATGCGTTGGGGTTTCTGTCCGGTGAGCTGGGCGAACAGTTCGTTGAGCTGCTTCTTGGTGCGGAGGATTTCCTCCGCCTGGATTTTCACATCGGCGGTTTGGCCGTAGACCCCGCCGTACGGCTGGTGCACCATCACCTTGGCGTGGGGCAGGATGTGCCGCTTGCCCCTGGTTCCGGCGGCCAGCACCAGCGCCGCTCCGCTCATTGCCCGGCCGATGCAGTACGTCGCCACCTCGCACGGCAGGTAGTTCATCGTGTCGTACAGCGCCAGCGTGTCGTCCACGCTGCCGCCCGGCGAGTTGATGTACAGGTTGATGTCCTGGTCCTTCTTCTGGTTGGCCAGGTAGAGCATGCGCATGATCACCGCCGCGGCGCTGGCGTAGGTGATCTCCCCGATGAGAAAGATCACCCGGTTTTCCAGGAGCAGCTCATCGATGGTCATCTCGCGGTAGCGCTGATATCCGCCCGGCGGCATCGGCGGCATGTTGCGGATGTCGCGCCGGTCGGCGTCATGCGGCTGAGTCGGATTCACGTCAAACGGCCAAAGCGATTGGTTCATGTGCAGGCGCCCGTTGCGTATCGGGGTGAATCGGTTGGGAACCGGCATGATAAGGCGGGCCCGGATCAAAGCCAAACGCCCGCGCCGGCGGACGAACATCGCCGCCGGGTTGTCGCGGTCAACGGGCAGCACCTCGAATTGCCCCGCAACACCCAACCCGGTTTCCCGTTGCCACCAACAGCCCGTGAATCCCCCCGCCCGCCGCCTTGGGTCTGCACCGGTTCTCCGGACCCGTTTTCGGGATCGTCCTGGCGGTGGTGTTCGATCTTGCCGACCGACACCGTTTCGTGGTCGTGGTTTCAGAAGCGCCGGGTCAGGCTGAGCATGCTGATCCGCGACGGTCCGCAGATCGCCTGCCGGCGGTAGGCCCGCTCGATCAGCCGCCGTCCGCCGCCAGGGCGTCGATGCTGGGCGACGACACGTGCTCGCACCGGCAACAGCCGCGCTGCGGCCGCAGATCGTCCACCGGGATGAACAGCACGTTCTTCGCTCGGCCCGTCATCAGCGATCCTGCTTCATCGCCGCGGCGAGAATCGCGCTCGTGCTCGACCGCATGATCCGCGGGTCGACCTGTTCGCCTTTCTGCAGCGTGGCCCGCACTTCCTTGCCGCTGATGAACACCGGCTTCTCGCCTTCGTGGTTGGTCATCAAGTCCACCCGACCCATTGACTCGTAGAACGCGGCGAACCCGACTTTGACCGGCTGAATCTTCAACTCGCCCGGCAGATCGTCGAAGATTTCCTGGGCGTCGAAATCGCCCCAGATCGCCGTGCCGTCGTGGAACGGGGCGTCGGCGTGCTTGCGGCCGATGATGATGTGGGTGAACCCCATGTTCTGGCGGTAGATCGCGTGCATGACCGCTTCGCTGGGCCCGCCGTAGAACATCTTGATGTCCAGTCCGATCAGCGCCACGCGATCGGGCACGCTGTCGCCGATCTTCTCCCACAAGGCCGCGTCGCTGTCGCCTTCGCCCAGCTCGCGGTTGTCGATCAGCCGCTGGTAAGTCTGCATGCGAATCTCGGCGCTGACATCATCGCTCTTGGTTTCGCCGACCAGCGGGTTGAGCACGGCCCCGGCGTTTTGGCCGGCCCTCAGCAGCGTCTCCAGCCCATGCACCATCGCGTATTCGTGGGCCCGGTGCAGCGGGTTGCGCGTCTGGAACGCCACCACGGCGTCCCAGCCCTTGTCGGCGATCATCGTGCGAACCTGCGCCGGCGACAGAATGTACTGCCCGAACGCCGGATGCTTCGGCTGCGGCAGCACCTCCAGCGAACCGCCGACCAGGTGCGTCTTGTCCTTGTCGGCCTCGAGGACCATCTCCGCGCCGGGGTGATCGGTGCGCTCGGTTCCGTAGACGCGCTTGAGATACTTCGCCTTGTCCCACGGGTAGACCGATTCGACGTTCAGCACCGCCGCCGGTTCGCCGCCAGGCCCGACCACGGCGACCGTCTGACCGGCCTTCAGTTCGCCGGCCAGCTTCTCGGTGACCGGCAGCGCCAGCGGGATCGTCCATGCCAACGTCTTCCCGTCGACCTCGATCGTCCGGGTATCGAGCACGTGGTCGTACACGTTTTGGTTCATCGGGCCGGTCAACGGGCTCAGCGTGCCGTCGCCGATGCGATAGACCGTCGACAGGTCGGCGGCGCTGACCGGCACCGCCGTCATCTCCGCGGCCTTGGTCTTCAGTTGCTCGGCGCGGTCGGCGTCGACGATGCGGTTGATCATCTTGCCGCCGTGGGGTTCGATCAGGTGAGCCATCGACATTTCCTCTTCAGTGGTATGCTGCCGGTCGGGTGGTTTGAGTCGGGGTGAGAGTATACGTCGCCCGAGGCATCGGGCAAACCCCGGCGCCCGCTTCCGCCGTGCCAACCATCGACCCCACACCGCTTTACCTGCCCCCGCGGCGGTGGTAACCTGCCTTGCGTCCGTCGTCCGGCGCCGTTTGTGGGAGTCGCACCGTGCCCGCCTATCGCCGCCTGCTCACGTTTGGGTTTGTGCTTATGGCTGCTGCGTCCGTTACCGGTTGTCACGACACGGGCGATCCGATCGCCGTCAATCTTCCCGCGTCCGAAGCGGCCGCCGCCGAGCGGCTGGTCCTCTTCGATGACGTGGTTGCCCTGTCCAACGAGCACCTGACCGTTGAAGTCAGTCCCGCCGCCGGGCGCCTGGTCAGCCTGATCCCCGCCGGCGGCGAGAACCTGCTGTGGCGAGCCAGCCAACAGCAGATCGCCGAAGACCGTCAGCGCCCGCGCCGCGTCTACCTCAACTGGGGCGGCGACAAGGTCTGGCCCGCCCTGCAAGCCATCTGGCCCCGCATCCTCAACATCGCCGGGCAGTGGCCGCCCATCCCCGTCATCGATGGTGACCCCTGGCGACTGGTCGACCAGTCGTCCAACACCCTCACCATCGAAAGCGCCATCAGTCCCCACCTGAACGTGCAGGTCCGCCGACGCATTCAGCTCCACCCCGCCGAGCCCCGACTGACCATCACCAATACCCTCACCCGCATCAAGCCCAGTCCGTTCCCCGTGCACATCTGGTCCGTCTCGCAGGTCCGCAACCCCCGCTTCGCCCTGCTCGGCCTGGCCCCCGACCGACCCGAACCCGACATCACCTGGATTCCGTTCGGCGGGATCAGCAAGTTCCAGCCGCATTGGACCGTCGAACTCGACGGGGCCATCAAGTATCAGCCCGGTTTCGATAAGGCCACCAAAATCGGCACGTTCGGCGAGTGGATCGCCGGCGTCTGGCCCGAACGCATCCTCCTCCAACGCACCCGCTTCGATCCCCGTGCCGCCTATCCCGATGGTTCCAACATCCAGATCTACACCAGCCCCAAGTACACCGAAATCGAAACCCTCAGCCCGCAGGTGCACCTGCAACCCGGCGAATCCCTGACCAACACCGTCGACTGGTTCATCCTCGACCGCCCCGACGCCGACAACCAGGGGCTGGTGAACCGCCTGGCCGCCCTCATCGCCAATCCCTGAGCCTGCCTGGCCCCTGCGGCGTTTTGTGCGTCAGCGCACCCGATCCTTCGCAAAGCCCATCACGAGCCGCGGTTCACCCCCGCCGCGCCGCCAACCCCATCCGGTCAGACATGCGGGCTGACCTCTGACGTCCAGGGCCTGAGGTCCGGAATCTCGTGCGCGTTACAATGGTTTCGGGTGCGGTCATCGGCGACGGTTGGACTGACATGATTGCAATGGCGATCCCCCCCGCCCCGGAACCGTTTCGGGGCAAGGGCAAGGGCCGAAAGAGTGAAATGCTGCTTTCTCAGTCCCTTATCTCCGTTCCCCCCGTGGTCGGGGGAGGATGAAGCGTGATGCGTGTTCTCGGCATCGATCCGGGTCTTCAACGGACGGGTTACGGTTGCGTGTCGCTGGCTGCCGGGGCGCTGGAGCCTTCGCTGGTCGAAGCGGGCGTGCTGCGGTTTACCGCCCGGCGGCCGATGCTCGAACGGCTCGGGCAGTTGCACGAGGACATGTCGCACCTCATTGCGGAATTGAAGGCGGACCAGGTGGCGGTGGAAAAGCTTTACGCCCATTACAAACATCCGCGCACGGCAATTCTGATGGCGCACGCGCGGGGGGTGATCCTTCTGGCGGCACAACAGGCGGGGTTGTCGGTGTGCGATCTGCCGTCGACGGAAGTGAAGAAGTCGGTCACCGGCAACGGCCACGCCAGCAAGCGTCAGATTCAACTGGCGGTTCAGGCGCAGTGCCGGCTGGAGGCGCCGCCCAGCCCGCCGGACGTCGCCGATGCGATCGCCATCGCCCTGTGCCACGCCCGCCGCCTGGCGGCCGAGCGGTTGTAACCGCAGCGGTCTGCGTCCGCGGGTCGTCCCGTCGCTATCCCCGATCCCTGATCCCCGGTACGCTATACCCATGATCAGCCGCATCACGGGCAAGCTGGAAGCGATCGACTCGGGCCGGGCCGAACTGGCGCTGGACAACGGCCTGGTGTACGAACTGCTGCTGCCCACGTTCACCGCCGTGCGCCTGGGGGGGATGATCGGTCGCACGGTCACGCTGCACACCATCCACTACCTGGAAGGCACATCGCAGAGCAACCACTTCGTGCCGCGTCTGGCGGGTTTTCTGAGTCCGGAGGATCGCCGGTTTTTCGAGTTGTTCACCACGGTGAAGGGCATCGGCCCGCGCAAGGCGCTAAGGGCGTTGGGACTGGAGACGGGTCAGATCGCCGGGGCGATCGCCGATCGCGATGTGAAGTGTTTGCAGTCGTTGCCGGAAATCGGCAAGCGCATGGCCGAGACGATCGTGGCCACATTGCACGGCAAGGTCGATCCGTTCGTGTCGAGCGCGGTGTACGGCGGCGGCGCATCGCCGGGCGAAGGGTCGGTTGCCGGCGGTCCGGCCCGCGAGGCGCTGGAAGTGTTGCTGCAACTGGGCGAGAATCGCAGCCAGGCCGTCGCGTGGATCGACCAGGCCCTGGCCGCCGATCCGCAGCTCGACTCGGCCGAACACCTCGTCGGGCAGGTGTTGCGGATGAAGGCCGGCCTGTAGCGGTGCGCGGCGGGGGTGATAGAATCGTCAACGACCTTCGGGAGACGTGTGATATGCGATATGCGGTGATTATGGCGGGCGGAAGCGGTACGCGGCTTTGGCCCATGTCCACGCAGGATCAGCCCAAGCAGTTGATTCGGTTTATCGACGACAAGAGTCTGCTCGAGATCGCCATCGAGCGGCTTGAAGGTCTGCTGCCGCCGGAGCAATGTTACATCTGCGCCGGCCAGTCGCATCGCGATGCGATTCTCGATGCGGTCGACGGCATGACCGAAGACCGCTTCTATGCCGAACCGGTCGGGCGCGACACGCTCAATGCCGTGGGCCTTCCCGCCGCCGAGCGCCTGGTCCACGATGAAGACGCCGTGATCGCCGTGTTCACCGCCGATCATCTGATCGAGCCGATCGACATGTTCCAGGACCGCGTGCGCATCGGGTTCGAGATCGCCGAACGGAAGCCGGACACGCTGGTGACGTTCGGCATTCGCCCCACGCGCCCGGCGACCGGTTACGGTTACGTGCAGCTCGGCGAGCCGCTCGAAGGCTTCGACCACGCCCGCCACACCATCGCCTTCCGCGAAAAGCCCGATCACCACACCGCCCGGCGGTACGTGGAATCGGGCGAGTACCTGTGGAACAGCGGCATGTTCGTCTGGCGGGCGGCGACGCTGATGAAAGCCATTGAGAAGTTCGCGCCGGACAATTACCAAGGCCTGATGAAACTCGGCCGGGCGTGGGGCAGCGACCAGCGCGATGCGATGCTCAACGAGATTTATCCGAAGCTGCCGAAGATCAGCGTTGATTACGCCGTGATGGAGCCGGCCTCGGGAATTGGAGCGTTCGGCCTGGCCACGGTCGAGATGCCGCTGCGCTGGCTGGACGTGGGCAGTTGGACCAGTTACGCCCGCACCTGCGATGAGGATGACGGGGCCAACGCCATCGGCGCCGCGTCCACCTGGCTGATGGACACGACCAACACCATCGTCGCCTCGGCCGACCGCGATCACCTGATCGCCACGATCGGCGTGAAAGACCTGATCATCGTCCACACCCCCAACGCCACCCTTGTCTGCCACCAGGACGATGAGCAGTCGATCAAGCAACTGCACGCCCATATCGCCGAACAGTTCGGCGACAAGTTCATCTGATCTAAGAGGCATCCCACCTGAAGCTCGTGCGTTCTCCCGGCCCGCGGTGTCGGCCCGGCCCGCGGAAGCGGCCCCGCGGCGGGCTGCCCGCGGCGGGTTGGTCATGGTGCGTCATCGAGGACCGGTTTATCATGGCGCCCATGCGCTACCTGGCGATTGATCCGGGCACCAGGCGAACGGGCCTGGCGGTGGGCGACGACCAGACCGGTCAGGCCGGCCCGGTCGGGATGATTGACACCGCCGACCCGGCCACGCTGCTGCGCGAGATTCGCAGCGCCATCGACCGGCACGGCCCGGATGAACTGGTCATCGGCATCCCGCTGAACATGGACGACACGGCCGGCCCGGCCGCCAAAAAAGCCCGGGCCCTGGCCATGCTGCTCGAACAGCACACGGGTTTGAAGGTGCACTGTCACGACGAACGGTTGACCAGCTATGCCGCCGATGAACTGATGAAACAGTCGGGCCTGACGCATAAGCAGAAGAAGGCCCGACGCGACGCCATCGCGGCCGCGGCGATCCTCCGCGATTTCCTCGATGCCCGGCCGTGAAAGGCGTCACCGCCAAGCGTGTGAAGAAAAAACCCGCGCCGCTCCAGATCAGGAACGACACGGGCTTCCGGGGGCAAAGTTAGTTCGTTTTCAGCCGACCGAATTCCTACCACAGCCCAGGGCGGTGTGCAACATAATGCAACCGATCCACCTGTCGGTGATCAACGATTGCCGCTTGCGTGCCTCCACCTTGAGTTGGCGCTTCGGTTTGGCCGTCGCGGTTCCGCTGAGCAACCTCGGCGAAACGGCAATGGCGGTATTGTACACGACCCCCTCCACGTTGCAAGACGTTATACGGCCCAGGACTGATCCTGTTTACCCTATGCGCCTATCGGTTAACCCGTATAACGTTATCGCTGGCATGGCGCGGGGTCAGGCGGGTTCGACGTGGGCGGTGGCGTTGGCGTGGCCGAGTGCCTGTTCGATCCGGTGTTCGATGGCGCTGGCGATTTGGTGGCTTTCGCGGACGGTCAGGTCGCCGGGCAGTTGCAGGTGCATGTCGACCCAGTGAAACGTGCCCACGTGGCGGTAGCGGACCTTATGATAGCCGAGGATGCGTCCGGCGGTCTGCTCCTGGTCGAGAATCCGCCGAATCGCCCGGTCGTCGGCCGGATCGACCCGGCTGGTCAGCCCCGCCCAGGATTCGTACATCAGCCGACCGCCCATCACGAACACCACCACCGCCACCGCCAGCGCGATCACCGCATCCAGCCAGACCAGGCCCGTCCACCGTATCACCACCAGGCCCGCCACCACGCCCAGCGTCGTGAGCACATCGGTCATCAGGTGCTTGCCGTCGGCGATCAGGGTGGGACTTTCGATGCGCCGGCCGGTCCGCCACATCCACCCGGCCAGCAGCGCCAGCAGCACCGCCGTGGCCCCCATTGCCACGGCCCCAACATCCAGCCGATGCAGTTCGACCGGTTGACGCAGCCGGCCGATCGCCTCGTAAGCGATCGTCACCCCGGCCGTGGCGACCATGAGTCCTTCGATCGCCACGGCGATGAACTCGACGTTGCCGTGACCGTAGGGGTGATCGTGGTCCGGCGGGCGGGCGGCGTACCAGGTGCTGAACATCGCCATGCCCGCCGCGGCCAGGTTCACCACCGACTCCAGCGCATCGCTGAGCACCGCCGCCGATCCGGTCATCGCGAACACCGCCAGCTTCGCCCCCATCAACAGCGCGCCGAACACCATCGCTCCGGCGGCGGTGCGCCGGGCGGTGCGGGCGCGTTGGGCCATGTCGAATTCCTGAGGTTCGGGCATGACGGTTTAAACGGTATCGGCGCCGAAACAATCCATTGGCCCCGGGGCCTGCGTCTGTGCGCCTTGGCGGCTTGCCTGCTCCGGTTTATGCGGCGGCCAGGCGGCGGCGGCGGCGGGTCATTCGAGCGATCGCGGCGGCGGCGAGGAACTCGCAGAACAACACCAGCACGATGCACGCCCCGGGACTCAGCGCGCCGACCGCCAGACTCACGGCCAACCCGCCCACCGCGCCGACCACCCCGATCCCCGCGGCCAGCCCCAACACCCGCCCCATCCGCCGGCTGAGCATCAACGCCGCGGCGCCCGGCACGATCAGCAACGCACTGACCAGAATGAAACCCATCAGCCGAATGCTCACCACGATCACCAGGGCCAGCAGAATCAGCATCAGATAATACAGCAGCCCGCTCGGCACGCCGAACACCCGGCTGACCGTTTCGTCGAACGCGAAAAACACCAGTTCCTTGTACAACGCCGCGCAGATCAAAAGGACGATCAGGCCCATCGCCACCGCCGCCCACATCCCGCCGGGCCCGACGGTCAACAGCGAACCGAAGAGGATCTGCTCCCAGGGCACGGTGTAGGTCGCCCCGCCGACCCACTGTTGATAGACCGGCCAGTCCATCAGCACCACCCGGAGGTTCTGCATCACCACGCCCCAGGCCATGGTCGCGGCGAGCAGGATGCCGATCGCCGCGTCGATTTCCATTTTCCGCCGCCGGGCCAGGGCGCCGATGGCCAGGGCGGTGACCAGACAGAACGCCGCGACGATCAGGTCCTGTTGCCAGGTGTAAGCCGCCCCGCCCAGACCCAGCGCCGCGGCCGTCCCCACCCCGCCGAACCCCGCGTGGCTGATGCCCTGGCCGATGAACGCCATCCGCTTGAGTACCACCATCACGCTCAGCAGCGAACAGACCAGCCCCACCGCCACCGCCGCGGCCAAAGCCGGCCAGACATACGGCCACATCGTGCCCAGATTCCCGAGCATGAACAAATCGTAACCCTCCCGCCGCCACCGGGCAAAGTCGGCCGGCGATCGCGCCGATAGGATCGACGTGAAGGCTTGCACCGATGCGACACGTTCGGGCGGATCGGCTGCGCCCCGGCAGCGGCGGGGGGGTTGGGATGACGTGTCGCTGCGGGTGAAGATCGGTTTGCTGGTTGCGTCGGCGGCGGTGTGGGGTTCGGTGGTGGGTTTACTGGTATCCAGGCTCGAATACCCGGTCTGGCCGTTGATGCTGGGCGTGTTGCTGGTGGTGTGGATCGGGCTGGTCACGGGGCGATTGGGCGTGTGCCGGCCTCTGGAGCAACTGGTCGATCAGGCCCGCCGGATGAGCCGGCCGACCGATCCGCTGCCGGCGCGTCATCTGCCGGTGGGTCGCCGGGACGAGATCGGCCAACTCGCCCGGGCGCTGCAGCGCGTGGGTGAATCGGCCCACCGCACCGGCCGCGAAGCCCGCCGCCTGCGTCGCACCCTTGACCAGCGCGTCGAGAAAGCCACCCGACTGGCCACCCGCCAGCTTTCCGAGATGGCCATGCGCGATGCGATGACCGACCTGGCCAACCGCCGATTCCTCGACACCCATCTCGACGAAATCGTCCGCTCCTGCCGGGCGTCGACGACGGACCTGGTGTGCATCGTGATCGACGTGGACGACTTCAAACAGGTCAACGACACGCTGGGGCACCGGGCCGGCGACGAGCTGATCGTGTTCGTCGGCGAACTGATTCGCGCCCTGGTGCGCGACGGGGATTACGCGGTGCGGCTGGGCGGCGACGAGTTCGTGGTGCTGCTGCCCGGAGCGTCCGTCCGGCGGGCGGCGATGCTGTGCGATCAACTCCGCGACCTGTTCGCCAGCCACGTCCGCACGCTGATGCGGGATCAGCACAACCTCGGCCTGTCCATGGGCATCGCTTCCCTGTTGGGCGATCACATCCGCAGCGGCGCCGAACTGATCGAAACCGCCGACGGCCGCCTCTACCAGGCCAAGCACAACGGCAAGGGCCGCGCCGTCGGTGCGTAGCCTTCGTCATCTTCAGTCCATCGTGGCGCATCATCTTGTCAGGCGGCCGGCGTGCGGCTGAAAACGGGCAATCCCATCTTCAATCGCAGGGATGCGCCATGTCTGCCGACGCGCCGATGAACGGGCTGTTCGTGATGACCGATCAACATCAGGCCATGGGCACCGGGTACGAAAACCACGCGCAGGCCCTCACGCCCAATATGGACCGCCTGGCCTGGGACGGCGCGCGCTTTCGGCACGGCTGTCGCACCGCCGCGATCGGCAAACGCCACCTGCCCGCCCAGCCCCGACAAGGGGCGGACGAATCAAACACCATCCGCGACTGTTCCCCATGCGGTCGATGAACACGAAGGCGGGGAGAGCCGCACGATACCGCTGTTCCCCGAACCGCGTCCGCACCTGCTGGAAGCCTTCGAGGAAGCCGAGCCGGGGACGCAGCACGTTGTCACACGCTACCGCGACGGCAACGCCAACCTGCGGACCCAACTACAGCGGATCATCAAGCGGGCCGGCCTGGACGCCTGGCCGAAGCTGTTCCAGAACCTTCGCAGCACCCGCGAAACGGAACTGGCCGAGTCCTTCCCGATGCACGTTGTCTGCAAGTGGATTGGCAACAGTCCGCCCGTCGCGGCGGCGCACTACCTGCAACTGACCGCCGAACACTTCGACCGGGCGGTGAGCGGAGAGCCGAAGGCGGCGCAGAAGCGGCTGGAAATGACCTGAAGGAAGAATCGGACGAAGACGCGCAAGGCTCGCCCGGTTCGGAAGATAGCGGGAAGCTTCCGGTTAATTCACCAAAGGGAAAGTACCCCCCGAAGGACTCGAACCTTCAACCCGCTGATTAAGAGTCAGCTGCTCTGCCA
>CAYNCM010000086.1:6036-13573 GCA_964395825.1 uncultured Planctomycetaceae bacterium | reverse complement strand
GGTGAACTGGATGCGTTTGAAGGTCAGGTCCATCGTTTCGGCGAGGCTGCTGACCAGCAGCGTCTTGGCCAGGCCCGGCACACCGACCAGCAGGCAGTGGCCCCGGCTGAAAATGGCGATCATCATTTCATCGATCACCTGCTGCTGGCCGACGATGACTTTCTGAATCTGCTCGACGATCAAATCGCGGGCGGCGCGGAGCTTTTCGACGGCCTGCTCGTCGCTGATCGGGGGGGATTGCCCGGCCGGCTGTTCGGACATAACTCGACTCCTGGTTGACATTGACACGGAATGGCGGCAGCCAGATCAGCATCCCTGACCGCCGGTTGCTATCAAAGACGAAGCCGCGAAGGCCGTTAGCTCAAAAAGCCGGCCACCGACGAAAAAAGAACCCCCCGAGGTGGTGGCGGCTCGGGGGGCGGAGGGGAGGTACAGGTCGGTGTGTGGGTCTTCCGTTCCGTCGGTCTGAGGCCCCGCTCCGTCAGTGGGCATTGCCCGACACCGACCGTGCACCCTTGGTTGAAGTCGAATCAGATCAACACTCAGCCTTCAGCTTCATTAGCTGCATCCCATGGAGTTCCCGCAGTTCAGGCACTTGTAGCAGGTGCCGTTGCGGACGGTGATCGACCCGCACACATCGCAGGCCGGGGCGTCGCCCATCATCTGGCTGTTCGCCTCGTTGAGGGTGGACACCAGCGCCGCGGCGGTGGCGTTTTCCCGGTCGGCCGAGGCAAGGGCGCTGCTGACCCCGTCGTGCAGCCTGGCCACAGGGTTGTGCTTCGCCTGGGCCTGTTTGGCCAGGTTCGGATCGTCGATGGCCAGGCGCCCCGACGGCGCTTCGGCCCGCTTGCCGCCACCACCGTTGCCCCCATGGCCGCCGGAGGCAGCGGGCGCGGCGCGGTCATCGGACGATTCGCATTGGGCCTGCGCGGTAACGCGGTCCGAAGGCATGGGGGGCTTCTCATCGTCGGCCCGGTCTGCGCCCTGATCGGCGGGTCGCAAAGCCGTCGGCGCAGCGCTTCCCTGTGCTGCGCCGACGCGATCGTCTCCCACCGAATCCTTTCGATCGGACGAGACGGTCTGCGATCTGGTATCCGTTGACGCGGCCTTTCGGGCCACGGGGGTCTTCGACGGCGCCGGCGCCGGCGACGCGTCGGCCGATCCGCCGCTCGCCTTGCCACGCTTCGGGGCGTTGGCTTCGCGGTAGCCGGGAATGAACTCCATGCCCATCCAGCGGAAGATGTAATCGACCAGGCTCTTGGCGAAGGGGATGTCGCGGTTGTCGGTCATGCCGGCCGGCTCGAACCGCTGATGCGTGAACTTATTGACCAGCGACTCGATCGGCACGCCGTACTGCAGCGCCACGCTGATCGCCGTGCCCAGCGAATCCATCAGCCCGCCGATCGTCGATCCTTCCTTGGCCATCGTGATGAACAGTTCACCCGGGTTGCCGTCTTCGTACAGCCCGACGGTCAGATACCCCTCGTGACCGGCGACGTTGAACTTGTGAGTCAGGCTGTTGCGGGTATTGGGCAGGCGGCGGCGGAGCGGGCGCTCGACGATGCGCTCGACAATCTTCTCCACCGGAGTCTTGTCCTTCACGCTGTCCACGTCGACCAGTCGGTTGGCCGCGGCCAGCACTTCATCCGCAACCTCCATCCGGGCCTGCGCCGCATCGTCCTGGTCCTCCTCCCCTTCGTCGCGAGGGTCCGAGCGGGCGCTCAGCGGCTGTGACAGTTTGCAGCCGTCCCGGTACAGCGCGTTGGCCTTGAGGCCCAACTCCCAGCTCAGGCGATAGCACGCGTTGATATCCTCCACCGTCGCTTCGTTGGGCAGGTTGATGGTCTTGCTGATCGCGCCGCTGATGAACGGCTGGACCGCGGCCATCATGTGAATGTGGCCCTGGGGCGCGATGAAGCGCTCGCCGGTCTTGCCGCACTTGTTGGCGCAGTCAAACACCGGCAGATGCTCATCGCGGATGTGCGGAGCGCCTTCGATCGTGCCCGTGCCGCAGATCATCTCGTTCAAACAGTCGATCTGCTTCTTCGTCAACCCCAGCCCGGCGAGCATGTCCGCCTGGTCCTCCAGCGCCAGGCGCCTGACCGCGGCTTCGCCCAGCGTGTAGGCGTTGAAGGCGAAGCCCAGTTCCATCGCGCCGCCCAGGGCGTCGGTGAGTCGGTCCAGATCCTCGCGCGCAGCGCCCCTGGCCCGCAGAAAGCCGCTGAACGTGTCGGCCGAGTTGCCGTGCACCTTGCCGTTGTCATCGGGCAGGGGCACGTCGAGGCTGCCGCGGCCCATCACGTGCATCATGATGTCGCGGACCTGCGTTTCATCGTAACCCAGCGCCCGCAGGGCCGGTCGCAGCGACTGGTTGGCGATCTTGAAGTATCCGCCGCCGGCCAGCTTCTTGAATTTGACCAGCGCGAAGTCGGGTTCCACGCCGGTGGTGTCGCAGTCCATCAGCAGACCGATCGTGCCGGTGGGCGCGATGACGGTGGCCTGGGCGTTACGATAGCCGTGATGACCCCCGAGCTTGAGGGCATCGTCCCACGCCCGGCGCGCCGCGCGGGCCAGGTCCTCGGCGTTGCCCAGCCGCCCCACCACTTCGTCGCCGGCTTCCAGGGCGTGGACGTCGATGGGCACGGGCGGGATTTCCAGGCTTTCGTAGTAGCCCAGTTCGTGGCCGGCCGCCTCATCGCGGTCGCGGTGGACGCCGTAGGCCGCCCGCCGATGATTGCGCACCACCCGCAGCATGTGCTCGCGGTTGCGGAAATAGCCGGGGAACGGCCCGAGTGCGCCGGCCATTTCCGCGCTGGCCGCGTACGATCGGCCGGTCATCACCGCCGAAATGCACGCGCCGATCGCTCGGCCCTGTTCGCTGTCGTACGGAATGCCCGCCTGCATCAGCATCGCGCCCAGGTTCGCAAAGCCCAGCCCCAGCGTGCGGAACTCGTAGCTCAGCCGCGCGATGTCCTTGCTCGGAAACGCCGCCATCAACACGCTGATTTCCAGCACCATCGTCCACAGCCGCACCGCGTGCTCGAACCGCTCCAGGTCGAACGTGCGCGACTGGGCGTTGTAGAACTTCATCAGGTTGATCGACGCCAGGTTGCACGCCGTGTTGTCCAGGAACATGTACTCGCTGCACGGATTGGAGGCGTTGATGCGGCCGGATTCAGGGCAGGTGTGCCACTGGTTGATGGTCGTGTCGTACTGCACGCCCGGATCGGCGCAGCGCCAGGCGGCGTAACCGATCTGGTTCCACAGATCCCGGGCCCGCAGACGCCTGAGCACCTCGCCGGTCGTGCGGCGGGTCAGCTCCCATTCACCGTCTTCGTTCAGCACCTTGAAGAACTTGTTGTCGATGCGCACGGAGTTGTTGGCGTTCTGCCCGCTGACCGTGGCATAGGCTTCGCCGTTGAAATCGTAGTCGAGCTTCAGACCCAGCCGTTCGGCGGTTTCGGCCTGCTCGCCGCCGAGGTGCCTGATCCCTTCGACCATCGCGGCAACCTTCAGTTCCTCGCGCACTTTCCAATTGACGAACGCTTCGATGTCCGGATGATCCAGGTCCAGGCAGACCATCTTGGCCGCCCGGCGGGTGGTGCCGCCCGACTTGATCGCGCCGGCGGCGCGGTCGCCGATTTTCAGCCAACTCATCAGCCCGCTGCTCATGCCTCCGCCGCTGAGTTCTTCACCGTCGCCCCGCACGCCGGAGAAGTTCGTCCCCGTGCCGCTGCCATACTTGAACAGCCGCGCCTCGCGCACCCACAAATCCATGATCCCGCCTTCGTTGACCAGGTCGTCGTCGACGCTCTGAATGAAGCAGGCGTGTGGCTGGGGATGGGTGTAAGCATCGCCGGCGAGCTTGGTTTCGCCGGTGTTCGGATCGGTGAACCAGTGGCCCTGGGCCGGGCCGCGCAGCCCGTACGCCCAGTTCAGACCGGTGTTGAACCACTGCGGGCTGTTCGGCGCGGCCATCTGGTGCACGAGCATGTAGGCCATTTCATCGTGAAAGGCCTGGGCGTCTTCGGTGGTGTCGAAGTAGCCATGCTTTTCGCCCCAGTGCCGCCAGCAGCCGGCCAGTCGGTGAACCACCTGCTTGACCGAGTGCTCGGGACCGGTGATCGGCTCGCCGTGCTCGTCCTTGAGTTCGTTGCCGTCTGCGTCGTACTGCGGAACGCCAGCCTTGCGGAAGTACTTGCTGACCATGATGTCGGTCGCCAACTGCGACCAGCCTTTGGGCACTTCCGCATCGTTCATCTCGAAGACCACCGACCCGTCGGGGTTGACGATCCGGCTGGACCGCTTGACCCACTCGGTGGTCTCGAACACGTCCCGACCCGCTTCGGTGAAGATTCTGTTGACTTTCACTTCAACTGACCCCTGACACAAATCCGTTGTTATGAATGGCTCCGCCGGCATCCTTACCGGCGGGATGATTATCGCGGTTGAGGCGAAGGCGACCTTTGCCTCGCCGCACGCTCCGACCAACGCCACAACCGCACCAACACCCGCTCGACGGCGTCGGGCCGCCGGGCGGGGCGCACCGCCCGCTTAAGCGGGTTGGGGCGAAGGGTCGGGTCTCTGTCCCGCTCCGTCCGTGAAGAGGATCCCCACTTCACGTTGATCGAGGAACGCCTGGGCCTGCCAGCGCCATGCCGACGCCGGGCGGGTTCGACCGGGCTGCCCGAACGGGCGACTCGGCCAAACGAACGTGTCCTCGCTGAACTGACGATTCTCAAACCTGATCATGCGACACCCCGAAACGCACCACGACCATGGCGTGCTTCTTCAGGGCCCTTCCGGGCCCGGTCTATGTGGTTTCCTGCGTCGTTCGTCCGTCGCCCCGGCGGCTTGCTTTCAGTCCACCAGACTGACCGGGACGGGCGAAGCGATGATGCCACTATATCCCTATATCTTGCGCTCGCAAGACCATTCTTCACAAAATCTGGCGTCGAAATGCCCTGCTTGGTGTAAGTGGCAGAAGATGACCGGCTTAGAGTCGCAACTTTTTTTAGCGCCCCGCTAACCCTTGCGGTTGCCGACGTAAACCGCCAGCTTTTCCACCATATCTTGTGGTACGACGGATCGGCGGATCGCGTTCGGCGAAAGGGCCTGGAGAACCCCGGAAAACGCCCGGCTTTCGTCGCTTGGCCGATCTGCTACACTGCCCGTCGACACGCTCGCCGCCGCGTCGCGCCCGAGCCCGCCGAACCCCTAAGCCATCGAACCCTGCGCCCTGAATCCGCAAGCCCCGCCATCCGCCGATCACCCGCTGCTGACCGACCTGACCGAGCCCCAGCGCCAGGCGGTGGTCACCACGGAAGGCCCGCTGCTGGTCATGGCCGCGGCCGGGTCGGGCAAGACGCGCGTCATCACCCGCCGCGTGGCCTGGCTGGTCACCGAAGTGGGCATCCCGCCCTGGCAGGTGCTGGCCATCACGTTCACCAACAAGGCGGCCGGTGAAATGCGCCAGCGCGTCGCCGAACGGGTCTCCGAACCCCAGGGCCGCGCATTGACCGTCTGCACGTTTCACTCCCTGTGCGCCCGATTGCTCCGCGAGTTCGCCGATGCGGCCCGCCTGCCCGCCGACTACTCGATCTACGACACCGTCGACCAGAAACGCGCCGTCCGCCAGGCGATGCGGGACCTGGACATCAGCACCGGCAACTTCACGCCCGACTCGGCGCTGGGCACGATCTCCAACGCCAAGAACGAACTGGTCGACGCCGAAGCCTTCGCCGCGTCGGCCGGCAATTTCTACGACCGCACCATTGCCCGGGTGTATGCGAAATACCAGGAGATTCTCACCCGCAACCAGGCCGTTGACTTCGACGACCTGTTGATGAAGTTCGCCGATCTGCTCCGCCGCGACAAGCAGGCCCGCGAGGAACTGCAGCAGCGGTTCGCCTACGTGCTGATCGACGAGTACCAGGACACCAATCACGCGCAGTTCGTGATTGCCCGGCTTCTGGTTGCCGGGCACCGCAATCTGTGCGTGGTGGGCGACCCGGATCAATCCATCTACGGCTGGCGCGGGGCGAACATCCGCAACATCCTCGAATTCGAGAAACACTTCGCCGATGCGAAGGTGATCGCGCTGGGGCAGAACTGGCGCTCCACGCCTCAGATTCTCCTCGCCGCCGATGCTCTGATCCGCAACAATCGCCAGCGCCGTCACAAGCCGTTGTTCACCGATAACGCCGCCGGGGCCAACCTCGAACTCGTCCGCGCCGCCCACGAAGAGCACGAAGCCGAGCTGGTCGTCGAGTTTCTCCGCGCCCGGCGGGATGAAGGGACGAGCTGGTCCGGCATGGCGGTGTTCTACCGCATCAACGCCCTGTCGCGGGTGATCGAGGATCTGCTCATGCGGTCGAGCATCCCCTACCAGGTGGCCCGGGGCACCGCGTTCTACGACCGCAAGGAAATCAAGGACGCGATCGCCTATCTCAAGGCGTTGCTCAATCCGGCCGACCAGGTCGCCCTCGAACGCGTCATCAACACGCCCACGCGCGGCATCGGCAAGACCAGCCTCGACCACGTCAGCACGTTCGCATCGATGAACGACATGACGATGTGGCAGGCGCTGGGCGATCCGCGCTGCCTGGACCATCTGACCGCCCGGGCCGCCGGGGCGATCCGCCAATTTGTCGCCATGGTCAACCAGTGGCGAGACAAACTCGAAGCCGACGGCGCCGATGCGATGTTCATCCCGAGCGTCCGCGATGTGATCGAGATGATCATCCAGGACTCGGGCCTCGAAGCCCACTACCGCAAGGAAGACGACGAAAAGTTGGCCAACCTGTACGAGCTTGTCACCGCCGGCCAGCGATTCGATGATGAGTACGGCGAGCAGGAGGCGCCGCTGATCCAGCGCGTGCGCGATTACCTCGAAGCCGTGGCACTGGTGTCGGATGTCGACGCGGTGGACGATGAAAGCGGCGCGGTGACGCTGATGACCCTGCACGCCGCCAAGGGCCTGGAGTTCGACGCGGTGGCGATGATCGGTCTGGAAGAGGGGCTGCTGCCGCACAGCCGTTCGCTCGACGATCCGGCGGAAATGGAAGAAGAGCGCCGGCTGTGCTTTGTGGGCATCACCCGCGCCCGCCAGCACCTGCGGATGACCCACGCCCGCTACCGCGCCATCCGCGGCTACCGCGAACGCACCATTCCCAGCCAGTTCCTCCGAGAATTGCCCGAAGAAGTGATCGACGAACAGGACCGCGCCGGCGAGCGCGATGACTTCGACGCCTCTCCGCCCCGCCGCGGCGGGGCCAAATCCCGCGCCGCCGGGACGGCTTTCCCCGAAGGTTGCATCGTCCGCCATCCGCAGTTCGGCCTGGGCGTGGTCGAACAACTCTCCGGCGCCGGCGACAACGCCCGCGCCAAAGTCCGCTTCAACACCGTCGGCGCCAAAACACTCATCCTCCGATACGCCCACCTGGAAAAGGTCAGCGACTGACCGCTCGTGGCTCCCCAATATCAGCAGCCGGCGGGCCACGCCCGCCGGGCACCATGGAACGCGCCCTCCGCATCC
>CAYNCM010000086.1:0-5936 GCA_964395825.1 uncultured Planctomycetaceae bacterium | reverse complement strand
TCAGAACCGGCGGCAGGTGTGCCGCCGGCTGTCTTGTATCGGGATGATGAATCTCCTAGAATGCGGCGACTTCGAGGAAGCCGTGCGCCCCGCGTGCGACTGCGATATTTCTGGAGACGACGATGCCGTTGATGACCACCAAGCCGATGTTCGACCTCGCTTACGAAGGCGGTTTCGCCGTCGGGGCGTTCAACGTGAACAACATGGAGATCACGCAGGGGATCATCGAAGCGTGCGCCAGTGAGCAGGCGCCGCTGATTTTGCAGATTTCCAAGGGCGCCAGAGCGTATGCGAACATGGCGTACCTGACCGCCCTGATCGACTGCGCCGTGAAGCAGCACCCCGACCTGCCGATCGCCATCCACCTGGACCACGGCGACACGGTCGACCTGGTCAAGACGTGCATCGAAGACGGTTTCACCAGCACGATGATCGACGGTTCGCATCACCCTTACGAGGAGAACGTCGCCTTGACGCAGCAAGCGGTTGAAGCGGCGCACGCCAAGGGCGTGGTCGTGGAAGCCGAACTCGGCATGCTGGGCGGGATCGAGGAAGACGTGGTCGGCCTGGATGCCGAGGATTACGAGAAGAACGTCGAGCAGTTCCTCACCGACCCCGAACAAGCCAAGGATTTCTGGGCGAAGACGAACGTGGACTCGCTCGCGGTGGCCATCGGCACCAGCCACGGCGCCTACAAGTTCACCAAGGAAGCGAAGCTGGCTTTCGACCGCATCGAGCAGATCATGAGAACCTGCCCGGGTCTTCCGCTGGTGATGCACGGTTCGTCGAGCGTGCCGGCGGAGTTCATCGACGCGATCAACAAATACACCGTCGTCGACAACGCCAACGAAGAACTGGTCCGCAAGTTCGCCGAACTGGGCGCCCAATGGCAGCAGATGCCCAAGAGCATGGGCGTGCCGGAAGACCAGATCAACATGGCCGTGGGCAAGTACGGCGTGTGCAAGGTGAACATTGACACGGACCTGCGTCTGGCGATGACTTCGGCGGCGCTGGAAGTGTGGGGCCAGTGCAACGTGAAGGTGCTCGAGTGGATCAAGAACGGCAAGCAAGGCAAGCAGCCGGAATTCATGTTCGATCCGCGCAAGTGGCTGGGCCCGGGGCGCGACGCCATCGTCGACATGGTCAAGCGAAAGCTGCATGTGCTCAATGTCGCCGGCAAGGCCCCCGCCGTGATCGACCAGTGGAAGAAGCTGGGCGAACCCCTGCCGGATTCCTACAAGAATGCGGTCCCGGCGTAATCCGGGGCGATTTGGCCCGATCCATCGCAAGCAGCCCTGCCTCCGGCAGGGGCCGCAACCGCTGCCTGCGATGGCCCTGTTGAACGCCGTCCGCCATCCGGGCGGTGCTTGATTCCCCCATCGCCGCTGCTATCTTGGCGCGTTGCCCGGCGTTGTGTGGATCCACCCCTCCCGGAGTGATTGTTCGATGTCCGATTCCGCCCCGCGTGTCATGCTGTTGACCGGTGGCCCGATTCACGACTGGGAATCCTGTGCCCCGATCGTTGAGCAGTTGCTCAAACACCGCTTCGATGTCACCCATACCCACGACCCGGCCGACGTGACCCGGCTGGCCTCGGGCGATTTCGCGGCCCTGGTGGTGCTGTTCACCCGGCTGACGCTGGACGATGAGCAGCTCAGGGCGCTCGATGCGTTCATCGCCAGAGGCGGCGGGATGGTCGCGGTGCACGGCACGGCGGCGTTCAAGGAACAGCCTAAACTGGCCGAGTTGATCGGCTGCCGCTTCGCGGGTCACGGCCCGGTGCTCGATTTTGAGGTCCGGCCCACCGAGCCCGACCACCCGGTCGTCGTCCGCACCGATCCGTTCAAGGTGACCGACGAACTGTACATCGTCGAAAGCTTCGGCGCGTCCCAGACGTTCGCCGTCGCCCACTGGCAAGGCAAGGACCACCCGATGGGCTATGAGCGGCGGCACGGCAAGGGCCGGGTGATCTTCCTGGCCAACGGACACGATCCGCGCTCGCTGAACAACCGCCACGTGCAGCGGCTGCTCGAACGGGCGACCCGCGTGGCCTGCGGCGAAACGTTCGACACCAGGGTGACCGCGGGTGTCCTCGGTTACGGCGGCGCGTTCAACATGGGCCTCCAACACGCCCAGGCCCTGATGGGCCAGCACGGCTGCGTCGTGACGGCCGTGTGCGACCTCGACCCCGAGCGCACCCAACAGGCCAAGGTCGAACTCGGCGATCACCTCCGCACCACCCAGGATCCGGAGGCGTTTCTGGCCGAGGGTGATTTCGATCTGTCGATTCAGATTCTGCCGCACAACCTCCACGCCGAGTACTGCATCAAGGCGGCCGAGGGCGGCAAACACGTGGTGACGGAAAAGCCGTTCTGCATCACGCTGGAAGAAGCCGATCGCATGATCGAAGCGGCGGCGCGCTCGGGCGTGATGCTCAGCGCCTATCACAACCGGCGATGGGACGGTGATTTCCTGAAGATGCTGGAGATCATCCGTCGCGGCGAGCTCGGTCGGGTGTTCCGCATCGACGCGGCCAGCGCGAATTACAACGAGCCGCGCACCTGGTGGCGGGCGAACAAGGCGATCAGCGGCGGGGCCATGTACGACTGGGGCGCCCACTACTGCGACTGGATGCTGAACATGATGAACAAGCCGATCGAATCCGTCGTCGGCGACTTCCAGAACCACAAATGGCACAACTCGACCAACGAGGATTACACCTACGCCCTGGTTCGTTTCGCCGATGGCACGACGGCCACGCTCGAACAGGGCAGCCTGGCGGCCATCGGGCGGGGCGGCTGGCGCGTCCTGGGCGCCGATGGCGGGCTGCAGAACGCCGGTCCGGGTCAGCCGATCACCTGCCGACGGTACGACGGCCGGCTCGGCATGATCGAATCCACCATTGCCCCCAAGGGCCCCAAGACCGCCCATGCCTACTACCAGAACGTCGCCAACCATCTGATCATGGGCGAAGAACTGGTGGTCAAGGCGGCCGAAGCGAGGCGGGCGATCGGCGTGATCCACCTGGCCGAGCAATCCGCCGCCCAGGGCGGTAAACCGCTCGCCCTGCCCGGCGAGGAACGCTACGCCGAGACATGCAACTACCTCACCCCCTGGGCGTGAGGCGAGTGGCGCGATTGCGGCAATGACAGCCCCCTGAGGCCTCTGCTGGACTGGCCCCGGCGGGCGGTGCGCTGGAGATGCACCATGTCCGACTTTCCCCGCACCCAGATCGAAGGCGTCAGCGTACCGCGGCTGATCATCGGCACCAACTGGTTCCTGGGCTATTCCCACCAGACCCAAGCCCGCAACGACATGATCTGCCGCACCCAGCAGCGCGAGCAGATCGCCGACGTGATGGAAGTGTTCGTCCGAGCCGGATGCGACATGGTCTACGGCCACCGCGACGAGCCGAAGATGATCGACGCGATCCGCGACGTCGAGGACCGCACCGGCCGCAAGGTCATCACGCTGGGCACGCCCCACTTCGACCTGTCCGGCACGCCCGAGGCCGAGGCGCACAACGCCGCCGAACTTGATACGTTCGCACGGATCGGTTGCACGTTCTGCTGGCCCCACCAGGCGACCACCGACGCCATGACCAACCGCATCACCCGACGCGTCGAGGGCATGGCCCCGTACTGTCGCCTCATCCGCCAGCGCGGCATGATCCCCGGCCTGTCGACTCACACGCCCGAAGTGCCCGTCTATGCCGACGAGTCGGGCCTGGACGTCGCGTCGTATATCCAGATCTACAATGCCGCCGGCTTTCTGATGCAGATCGAAATCGACTGGGTCCACCGCATGATCTGGAAGCGGCGCAAACCCGTGCTGACGATCAAGCCCCTCGCCGCCGGGAGACTTCAACCGCTGGTGGGCCTGGCGTTCAGTTGGGCCACCCTCCGCCCGATCGACATGATCTGCATCGGCTGCTACACGCCCGACGAAGCGAAGGAAGTGATCGAGATCAGCCTAAGCCAACTCGAACGCCGGGAGAGCGAACTCGAACTTCAAACCACCCGCAGCAAGGCGTCGATGTGACAGACCGCTAGAATAGCGACCCCTGCCCGTCAGGCGACTTCATGGCAATCTTGCGCCAGAACTCGCCGCCACGTTCGTGTCTTGAGCAGAATAGGAGTTGGTACAAGGGATGGCCGCCTGCCCTCGCGATCCGTCTGTAGTCGAAGTCCTGATAGCCCAGACTTCGTATCCGAAAGACGTAAAGCTCTCGAAGACGCTGTGCCCAATGGGGCCGGGGCGACTTCCCCAAGATTGACCGCCAATCCGGACAGCCCAACACCCGATCAAGGTTCGAGTCCGGATTGTCAACGTAGATACCGAAATTGCGCAGCGCGTCCACGTGGTCAGGAAAAAAGATGATCAGGTCGATTCGCCTGTCGTTGGCAGTCAGCGCTCGTAGCGTATCGAAGGACAGGTGGAGGCCGTATGGATCGAGGAAAGCGAGCGATAGCGTTCCTCTCAACGGTATCTGGCTGATCACCTGGAATGCCAAGCTGTTCGCATCGCCGTTCAGGATCACGGGGGGACACCGGTTGCCGGAAAGGCTCAATGCGATCGCAGAGAGCCGCGTACTTCTCCGGATCCAGCTCCACCAGATGGAGTCGGGCAAACCGGTTCGTGGCCTGCGCGGCGATCAGCGGCGACCCCCACTGCAAGCCACGCCCCTCGACATCCTCCACCCCTGCTCCTGCAAAGAGGTCTACGTAGTGCAGCTCCCATCCACGGTTCTTCATACCGGTGGTGAAGATGTCCACGTAGCGCTGCACGTACCAGTGCTTGTCTGCGGACCAAGACCCAACCTGTGGCGTTACATGGCCATCAGGTTCAGGCCGCTTCCGTTCGTCCACCATGACTGTCACCCTCTTCGTAGCCCTCAGGCATCTGATCCCAGGTTCGGCCGTCGAGTCTGCGCCCGGTGGATTTCTTGTTCACGCCGCCCCATTGCTTGAAGAAAAATGGGACGCCGTAACGGGCGCCGCGGTCGCGTATCTGGGTGACCCATTCGTGTTGCATGGGGCGGGCGCCCGGGCCGGACTCGCCTCCGACGATCACCCAACGGATGTTCGCCACCGGCAGGCGGGGGATGGCGCCGAGCAGTGGTTCGACGGACAGGAATCGCACGGCTGCGGGGATGCGCCGCAAGTCGTGAACGCGATGGACGACCGAGGCATCCTCAACGCTGGTGCCCATCCAGATGTTTCCGCTCCAGCGCAGTTGGCCAGCGAACTCCGCGGCGCGTGCGGGGCGCTTGGTCAGCACCTGGAACGTGTGCTGCGAACAGCGGTTCATCACGTCGAATACGCGCTGAACAAATTCGAGTGGAACGCCTTCGTGGAACAGATCGCTCATCGAGTTGACGAAGATCACGCGCGGCAATCGCCAGCCCAGCGGATCGTCCACGGCTGCCTCGTCCATGAAGACGTTGCCGTTCCACCGGCCCCGGCGGTTGATCACATGGCGGTAGTTGTTCTTTCTTCCGGGGTCGCGCCCGGCGGCGATGTCCGCGGCGGCCATGGCCGCCAGACGTTTGGCCATCCGCTCGGCGTAACCGTTCGCGCAGCCACTGCTTACCTTCGTGCAGCCCACGATGGGGTTCCACGTCGATTCGGTCCACTCGATTGTGGAGCCTTGTGCCACGCGCGTCTCCATACACCAAACATTAC
Organism: uncultured Planctomycetaceae bacterium; assembly: GCA_964395825.1. Lineage (GTDB taxonomy): Bacteria > Planctomycetota > Phycisphaerae > Phycisphaerales > Zrk34 > JANQFT01. The sequence goes on along the minus strand of CAYNCM010000086.1, from coordinate 252 downwards.
CCGAACTGAAATTAGCGATCAACCGGTCATTTCATCGGCCGTAGCTTCATGGAGGCCTCGGTTTTGGCAACTTACCGCTTCATCTGTTGATACGCGGCCAGCGCCTCGTCGCGTGCCTTGCCATGGTCGATGACGGGAGGGGGATAGTCTGTTTCCCGGCGCACTTCCGGGGGCGGGTCGTGGATGTCCGGGGCTTCTACATCGCGCAGTTCTTCGCACCACCGGCGGAGGTAGTGGCCATCGGGATCGAAC
>CAYNCM010000085.1:0-13768 GCA_964395825.1 uncultured Planctomycetaceae bacterium | reverse complement strand
CGCCCGCCCACTTGACAAAATAGCGAGACCGTCGGCGGTCTCGCTTTCCCTCCAAGGTGTCCTCGTTGCGCGGTGCGCGGTGCGCCACGGCGAACAGGCGAGTGCCGCCGTAGCCGGCCCCGGCCCTCCTTGAGCCGATCGGCGAGGCGTGTCGCCGAACCGCTCCCGTTTGACAGTGATCTGGTCGCCTGCGGCTTGCGCCCCAGACGACTTACCCGGTGCACGCGGGCACGCCGGTGTGTTCCTGAACGTCTCGAATCGATCGGCCAGACGATTCGTACGCTCCCCTGAGCTGCGATCGTGGGTGCCAGGCTCCGGATTGGCCGAACGTCCCGTCGGGCGCTCGGGCGCCGGGCGATCACCATCGCCGGCCTGGGCAGACGCGAACCTGCGGCTCGGGGGGATCGGCCCCGTCGCCTGGGCGGCGATTCGCACCGCCGCTTGAAGTTCCACGTCGTGCCGGTCGCGGCGTCATCTGCGAAGAGCGCCATCCGCCCGCACCGATCGGCACGGGGTCAGACGACCCTCGCAGACACGCCGCCCTCAGTCTCCTCGCTCCGCGTTGATCGGCCGTGGCCGTCAACGTTGCGAAGCTGGAACGTCCTCAAGGCGCTTCGTTCACCCGCGCCGATCTTACGATCGACGTGCGTGACCCGATCGGCCCGCTTCGCCTCCGACCGGTTCGATCGGCCGCTCGTCGTGAAGGCCGAAAGCGACCTTCGCGATTGTTTGAACCGACCGCCCGCGTCGCGGTCCGGTGCGCGTCGCTCGCTTTGGCCGCCTTTCGTGGAAACGATTGACGGTCGCCGCTCGCGGCGTCATGCGGACGCGGCCGCCCGCTTCGCGCCGCTTTACGCCTCCGACAGCCGTGGCTGGGCGGATTTGCTGGCGGACGTCGAAGCGTTCGACCACCGACGAAGTCCCCGCGGCGCCGGCGCGGTCGCTGCCGCACTTGACGCCACGGGCGAGGTCAGCAACAGGCCGAGCCTCGACGGGCGCGGTCGCATTCAGGGCGAACGTGATCGTGCCGCCGAGCCGTCTGTTGGCCGCGCGAGCCATGAGATTCGCGCCGCCGCGGGACTTGCCCGTTGCTTCACCGACGTGTGTATCACTTGCCAAAGACCTGGCGGTCAGCCGGGACCGACCACGGCAGCACTCGATCTGCCACCGCGTATCCAAACGCGCCGGCGCAGACGGTTCAAGTGAAATTCGCCAGGATTCTACGATTGTGCAAAACGCGCGATTCGGTGGAAAAGCTGGCGGTTTCGCGTCGGTTCGCTAGCTGGGGCAGACAAGCAGGTTACGGCGCATGGCGCCGCGTTTGTCCACCGGTGGTGGATATCTTGTCACCGCGCGCCGGCCCGAAAAAAGAAATTGGCGCTGCGTCAGTTCACCAATTCGCCAAGCAGTCGCCGAACCTCTTCCCCGATATCCTCCCGCTCCAGCGCCAGTTCGACGAAACAGCGCACGTAGTCGGTCCGGTTGCCGATGTCGTAGCGCTTCGCCCGCCAGGCCAGCGCGTAAAACGGCTCGACCTGAGCGAGCGCATTCATCGCATCGGTCAGTTGAATCTCACCGCCCACACCGGGCTCGGCTTTTTCGAGAAACTCGAACACGCGCGGCGTGAACACGTAACGACCGGCAATCGCCAGATCGCTGGGCGCGGCGTCGACGGTAGGCTTCTCCACCATGCGGTGCAGGCGATACAGGTTCTCGCGCCCGACGACCGGATCACCGTCGAGGACGCCGTAGCGGCTGACCCATTCGCGGGGCACGCGCCGGGCGGAAACGACGCTGCCACCGGTTTCGTCGAACACATCGATCAACTGGCCCACGCCGCACCTCGCGCCGGGGTGCGGAACGATGATGGTGTCGCCCAGCAGCACGGCGAACGGCTCATCGCCCACCGCTGCGCGGGCGCAGCGCACCGCATCGCCCAGGCCGCGCTGTTCGGGCTGGTGAACAAAATGAATCTCCGCCCCGCCATCCATGGCCCGCAGTTGGGCGAGTTGTTCCTGCCTGCCCGCGTTACGGAGGAACGATTGCAGCGCGCGGTTCGGGCGGAAGTGGTCTTCCAGCGCCCGTTTGTGTTCGCTGGTCACGATGTGGATGGTGCGGATGCCGGCGGCGATGGCCTCGGCCACGACGAACTGAATGACCGGCGTATCGACGATGGGCAGCAGTTCCTTGGGCACGGCCTTGGTCGCGGGCAGGAAGCGCGTACCGAATCCCGCCGCGGGAATGACCGCCCGAGTGATCGACGAGGTTGGACGTTGGACGTTGGACATTGGAGCAGTGCCGCGGGGGAGCGATTCGTGCCGGCCGCCCAGGGGTCAGTCGGGTTGAACTTTCGGGATGAACACATCGGCGTCGATTCGGCGGTAGGCTTCGACGATGCGCTGGTAGCGTTCGGGGTCGCCATCGTAGGTGCCGATCACCGCGCCGCCCGATCCGGCGAACTTGACCGAAGCGCCGACCGAACGTCCGGCCTCAACCAGCCGGCGGTTGCCGTCGCTGATCCGCAGGATTTGGCGGCGCAGGTCGAAGTTCTGATCCATCAGCGGGCCGATCTCGTCGCCCCGGCCGTCGACGATCAGGTCGCGGGCCTGCTGGGCGAATTCGGCAAACTGGTCGATGGCTTTGAGCACCTTCTCCTCGCCGCGGTTGAAGCGGGCTCGCAGGTCGTTATGCGGCACCTCGGTGCCCTCGGCCAGCACCGGCTGATAGGCCACGAACAGCGGCGGCAGCTTGTTCACGTCGAGCGATTCGTATTGGCCGTGGCCAAGCCGGTTCATGGGCTCGCGGTCGAAATCCATGAACACCGCGCCTTCGTAAATCTGAATCACACGGTCCTGCAGGCCGGCCCCGATGCCCAGTTCGTCGAGTTCGACGCTCAGGGCCAGGTTCGGCAGGAAGGGCTTGCCGACTTCCACACCGTAGAAACTCAGCATCGCGTGAATGGCGGCGGTGACGATCGCGCTGGACCCGGCCAAGCCGACCCGCACGGGAATGTCGGTATCGTATTCGATGGTGAAGTTGCGGTCGTCGAGTTGAAAGCCGTGCTCTCGGCAGTAGTCGTGAAAGCGTTTGATGGCGGCCTTGATGAGGCGGATGCCGCCATAGTAGCCGTTGACTTCCACGTCGCTGACCAGGTCTTCGAGGTTGGCGAAGTCCGAGCGGTCGGAGCGCTGGGGATGGATGATCAGCCGCGGCGATTCGTAACAGGTCACGCGGGCGGCATAATTGCGGACGATGGCCGAGATCGTCTTGCCGAAGTAGCCGTCGGACGGGTTGCCGATCAGGCCCACGCGGGCGAAAGCCTTGGTTTGAATGATCATGACGCGGCGCCCTTTGCGGAAGCGGGGGAAAGGCATTATACAGATAAACGAGCGAATTCGGATTCGCGGCGCGCAGGCATGGCGGAAAGCGAGAGATGCGACCCGCGCGGACCTCGCCCTTTCGAGGTTCACTGGCGAAAGGCGAAAGACATGACATTCGATTCTTCACGGTATGACCGCATGACCTACCGGCGTTGCGGGTCGAGCGGTCTGAAGTTGCCGGCGATATCACTCGGTTGCTGGCATAACTTCGGCGACCGGGCGGACCAGGACACGGCGCGGGCGATGCTGCGACGGGCGTTCGACCTGGGGGTCACGCACTTCGACCTGGCGAACAACTATGGCCCGCCGCCGGGCAGCGCCGAATCGAACGTCGGCCGATTCCTCGCGGAAGATTTCGCGGCGCACCGGGATGAGTTGATCATTTCCTCGAAGGCCGGCTACCGCATGTGGCCGGGGCCCTACGGCGAATGGGGCAGCCGCAAGTACCTGATCGCCAGTTGCGACGCCTCGCTGCGGCGGCTGGGGCTGGAGTATGTGGACATCTTCTACTCCCACCGGCCGGACCCGGACACGGCGATGGAACAGACCCTCGGCGCGCTGGACCAGATCGTCCGCAGCGGCAAGGCGATCTACGCCGGCATCAGCAGCTACAACGCCCGGATGACCAATGCCGCGGCGGCCATCGCCCAATCGATCGGCCTGCCCCTGGTCATCCACCAGCCCAGCTACTCCATGCTCAACCGGTGGATCGAAGGCGACCTGCTCGGAGCGACCGAGGCGAACGGCATGGGGGTGATCGTCTTCTGTCCGCTGGCCCAGGGCCTGTTGACCGACAAGTACCTCAAGGGCATTCCCGAAGACTCGCGCGCCGCGGACCCGGACGGGTTCCTCAAGGCGTCGGCGGTCACCGGGGAGACGATCGAGCCGGTGCGTAAGCTGAACGAGATCGCCGCCGCGCGAGGCCAGACAATGGCCCAGATGGCGCTGGCCTGGACGCTGCGCGACGCGCGGGTGACCAGCGCCCTGATCGGGGCCAGCCGCGTGGAGCAGATCGAACAGAACGTCGCCGCGCTGGAGTCAGTCCCGTTCAGCGAAGACGAGTTGAAGCAGATCGATGACGTGCTCGGATGAAGTGAAGCTCAGGCCGAGCGGGTGGACCGGCCGTTGTTCAGTTGATGGCAGACGACGTCGAGCCGGCCGCGCACTTCGCGCATGGACACGGGGCGGTCATCGGGTTCGGTCTGCACGCAGGCCATGATCAGGGCATTGAGGGCGGCGGGAATGCCGGGGTTGTAGTCGGTGACCTGGCGCAGGGTGGTGTCGGGCTTGAGGGCGACTTCCCGCTCTGATCCCTTGGGGATGAGCGTGGGCACGTGGTGGCTGGTCAGGCACCAGTACATCGTGGCGCCGAGGTTGAATACGTCCGTGGCCGGGGTGATGCGCTTTCGGAGCACCTGTTCGGGGGCGATGTAGTCCGGCGTGCCCTGAACGCGCTGCTTGATGGTCCCCGTGGGGCAGGCCTGGCCGAAGTCGATCAGCTTCACCCCGCCGGCGGCGGTCAGGAGGATATTGTTCGGCTTGATGTCGCAGTGGCAGAAGGACTGCTGGTGAATCGCCTCCAGGCCGTGCGTGACTTCCATGAACAGTTCGACCAGACGGCGAAGGCTGTTCGGCCGATACTGCTCGAAGGTTTCGCCGTCGACCAGTTCCATGAGCACCAGCACCTCGCTGGTGCGCAGGATCTTGCGGCGTCGGATGACGCGGTGGCTCTTGCGGCAGTTGGGATGGTTGATCCTGCTGGCCACCTCGTGCTCGGTCAGGGCCTGGTCGATGAAGCGCTGGTCGGAGGGGGTGCGCCGCACGACGCGTTTGATGGCGTAGACGTGGCTGTCTTTGGGGTCGCGCACGGCGAAGATCGTGCTGCTGGCGCCATAGCCCAGCACGGTGAGCACTTCGTAACCGGCGATCTCGTCAAGCAACTGCAACTCCAGCAAATCACCACCTCCCCGCCGCGTTGATGCCAACGAGCCCGCGGCCAAGGCCCGGCGCGCGGGAAGTGGAAATGCCCGATCGACCTCCCAGTCGGATTATACCGTCACGCCCATCCATACGCACCGTCCTGCTCTATGGATCGAGCGTTTCGAGGCGCAACTTGATTGCCAGAGGGGACGGCAAATCGCGAAAAAGTGAAAATGGAATGCGCCGATCAGCCGGTCGGATCGTCGATCAGGCCCTGGCGGAAGCGGCTGGCGGGGAACAGGCGGCCGGGGCTGGTGGTTTCGGCGACTTCGCGATGCAGGTAGACGCGGTGGGCGGGGATGTCCAGACGCTGCTGCAGGACGGCGGTCAGGCGGGCCAGTTGGGCCAGTTGCGTGTCGGTGGGGGCGGCCTGATCGCCGTTGCCCACCAGGGCGACGGAGACGGCCCCGCGGGCGTAGACGCTTTCCATCTGGCGCATCCAGCGAAAGCCCACCTGCACTTCGCCGTTGTCGGCGCCGTTGCCGTTTCCGATCACGAAGTGATAGCCAAGCCCGCCGTAACCGAGCGTCTGGTGGAGTTGGCCGATGGACTGGGCGTTGCCCAGGGCCTGACCGGTGTGGTGAACGAGGATGCAGTCCCACCGCGCGGGCGATGGGGCCGGGTTGGTGGTGAACAGGGTGTCGAAGCCGGCCGACTCGTCATCGACGACGGCCAGGGCCAGACCGCCGGCCGGGGCAAGGGGCGCCGGCTCGAGCATCAGCAGCAGGCCGCTGGCCACGGTCATCGACACGACCAGGCAGGCCCAGACCACCACGGTTCTCCGGTCGAAGATGGCCGCGGGAGGCGAACTGTCTCGACGTTGGGCGGTCACGCGATCCCCAAAGGCCCCGGTTGGCGATGTGATCCGGCCCCGCGCGGAACCGGACACGACCATCATATTCCCCATCGGCCGACGGGGAAGAAAAACTTTCAGTTTTTACGCGAATCATCCCACGGGCATGACGATCCGACGGCGGCGGGAAGGTTATGGCCGATAGGGCGACAGGCGATCCCGCAGCGCAGGCTCGGTGCCACCGTGGACGTTGGTCTGCACGGCCGGCGTCCACCGACCGTGAAGCCGATCGTAGCGCTCGTACTGCGTCCGGGCGGTGGGCTCGGGGAACAGGGGCTTTTCACATCCGGCCAGACCGGCCGAAGCGAGCAGCGCGGCGACAATCACAAGGGGCTTCATCGGATCCTTCCTGACAGCGGGACCGATTGTAGCATCTTTTCCGACTGCACGGAATGGGCACGGCGGCGCAAGCGACGATCGACCCCCGGCGATTCAGCCGCCGGTCGCCCGGGCCGATACCTCATCAGGCCGCCGGCCCGGAGTGAAGCGCCCATGGCACTGGCCGTTCGAACGATGCCGACCACCCTGCCCGCCGAACAGGCGCGAAGGCGGTCGCACCGCGTGATGATGCTCCTGGGGCTGGTGTTCCTGCTGAGCCTCGGGGATCTGTACAACACGATGACGATCGCCCGGTCGATCGGCATGATCGAGTTGAACCCGATCGCTCGGCATCTGCTCACGTCGGACAGCGCGGCGGGGCTGGTCCTGTACAAGCTGGGCACGGTGGGCATCGCCGTGGGGCTGCTGTTGAAGATTCGCGGGCACCTGCTTGGCGAAGTGGGCACGTGGGTGATGGTGGCCGTGATGACGGGGCTGACGATCTACTGGCATCAGTATGGCATCGCCATGTCCGGGGAACTGACCGACGCCAGCTACCACGAGATGTCGTCGATGATGCAGGCCCTCGCCGCGGCGCGCCCCAAGCCGTAGCTATTCGTCCCGCCGCCGAGCCGCCCGTTTCGCCAGCGCCCTCGCTTCGTCGCGCGACGCGATCCGCCCTTCGAGCTGGGCATCGTAAACCTCATCCAGCAGATGCTTGAAAGCCGGCCCGGGCTGAAGGCCCAGCGCGATCAGGTCATCCCCCGTGATCAGCGGTTCGGGAGCGACGCCCTCGGTGGCGAGTTGCGCCGTCTGGCGCTCGAAATCGGACAGGTTGAAGTCGCCCCACCCGCCGCGATGGCACACCGCGCCCAGCAACATGACCAGTTCAGCCCAGTGCGGCCGGGCCATCAGGCGCTTGCGCTGCGCCACACCCAGTTCGCCCCACCGCAACACCAGCGGCATCTCGTGCAGCAGGTTCATCAACGCCGCACGCGATTCGTTGGCCAGCACCAGCGCCCTGCGCCACCGGCGCACGTGTTGCACGACCTTCATTCGCTCAATCGCTTCGGCCATCGGTCGGGCTTCATCAACCGCCGGGCACAGGCGATCGATCATCCACGCGGCCAGGGCGGCGGGGTAAGGAGCGTCGGCCGGCAAACCCCGAAGACACCGCAGACGCTCGCGATCGCCCTTCCGGGGGCCGGACGTGTCGGCCATCAGCGTCGGCGCGTCCAGGCCGAACGCTTCGAGCAATTCCGCCGCATCCGCCCGCGTGGACGTTTCGAGCATCATCCGCACTTCCATGCCGATGCGTTCCCGGCTGATCCGCGCCAGCTTCGGAGCATGCGCTTCGATGGCCCGGCGCGTGGCCGGTTCGACTGCAAAACGAAGCCGCGCCGCGAACCGCACCGCCCGCAACATCCGCAGATAGTCCTCCCCGAACCGTTCGTGCGGATCGCCGATCGCCCGGATCACCCCCGCCTCCAGGTCCGCCCGGCCGCCCACGTAATCGTGCACCTGCTCGGCGACCGGATCGTAGAACATGCCGTTGATGGTGAAGTCGCGGCGATGGGCGTCGTGTTCGGCATCGGCGTACTCGACCTCGCCGGGCCGGCGGCCGTCGGTATAACCCCACTCGCGCCGAAAGGTGGCCACCTCGATCTCGCAGCCCATCAGCCGCACCAGCGCCACGCCGAACGCCTCGCCCACCAGCCGCGTACGCCGGAAAACCCGTCGAACCACTTCGGGCGGCGCGCCGGTGGCCACGTCGTAGTCCGTCGCCTCGTCCGCCCGGCCTCGCAGCATCTCGCGCACGCAACCGCCGGCGAAGTACGCCTCGTGTCCGGCTTCCTGAAGCACGCCCACGATCTTCTCCGCCGCTCGGCGCGCGTCGCACCGCGATCGCTTCGAGTTGCCCTTCGACCGCTTCATGGCCAACAGTCTAACCCCCCAGCACGAAATGATGCAGGGCCATCGAACCGTACACGTATCCCGACGCCTGCCCCCACGGGGCGATCGCCGGAACCGCCACCGACGACGGCGTCCGAAGCACCAGCACCGCACCCGGTTCGCACGCCTCGGCCAGACGGCCGATCTGGTCGTACACCCGCTGCCCCATGGCCGTCATCAACCGGTACGGCGGATCAACGAACACCAGCGACAAATCCCGCCCCCCCACCGCCGTCAGCAGCAAACCGCCCAGCGCATCGCAGTTGAGCACCGTGGCACGGTCGGCCTCACGCAGCGCGGCCAGATTCTCTTCCAGCCTCGCACGCACACGCCGGTCGCGCTCCACGAAAATCACGTGCTCCGCATCCCGGCTCAAACACTCCAGACCCATCGACCCCGTCCCCGCGAACAGATCCAGCACCACCGCCCCCGACACCTCGCCCCCCGACACCAGACGATCGAACAGCGACTGCTTGACCCGATCCGTGATCGGCCGCGTCGTGCCCCGCCCCTCCGGCGAAACCAGCGTCCGCCCGCGATGTCGTCCGGCAATGATCCGCATGAGCATGAACCTTCAAGACGCCAGAAAATCCGATCCCAGCATGACGCAGATCACACAGATTGGCTTGCCGATCACCGCCAAGGATCGGCGCCGTCTGTGCAATCGACGGTCAGAAAACCTCCGGCCGGCCTGGCGACCTGGGCGCCCTGGCGGTTCAGTCCCGCAAGCCCACCAGGTACGCCACCCAGGCCGCGGTGTCGCCGTCGGCGGTTTCGGTCTGGTGGATGAAGCCGGCCTCGGACTCGAAATACACGTCCGACGACGCGAAGCCCGCCTCGGCCAGCAGGTCGCGCAGTTCCGGCAGCGTCCACATCCGCCAGTCGTACTCGAACGCCGAACGCAGCATCGAACCGTTCGGAAAGCGGAAGTGAATGCGGCAGACCATGCGGCCGGTGACCGGATCGAACGCCACCTGCTCCCACAGGTAGTCGAAGCCCGAAAAGGGCCGCTCGTCGAGACACGGCACGATGGAGCCGGGCCCGCCGAAGGCGTCCAGAATGACCATCCCGCCGGGCCGCACGTGCCGACGCGCGTGACGCAGGTACGCCAGCATGCCCGGCCGATCGTGGTAAATCCAGGGGCTGAAGTTGAGCGCCACGATCACCTCGGCCTTCGCCCGGCATCGCATCACGTCGGCGCCGACCAGCTTCAGGCGTTCGCCCGCCGCGCCCAGGGTTCGACGGTTGTGCCGGTCCGCCCACTCGAGCACGTCGCCATCGTGGTCCACCCCCGTCGCCCGCCGATCCTCGCCCCGGCAGACCCAGTGCGCCGACAGATTCGCCGTGCCGCAGAAATCTTCCCGCAGCACCGAGACCGTTCGCCCGAGCACCTGCTCGGCATAGTCCTCGATGAAGCCGATCATCACCTCCGGCCGCTGCACCGCGATCTCGTACAGCGCGTGGCGATCCGCGTTGCGGGCGCTGAGCGCGGCGGGCTTCTTCGGACCAACGGGCATGAACCCATTGAACCGCGATCCACGTTCGGACACAAACGGCCCGCGACGTCGCCCTGGACCCGGCCGCCCCTCAACCCGAACCGCGACCCGCTTGAGCGCATCGGGCCGATGCGCTAGATTACCCCGATGGCCAAGGACAAAAAGAAGCGAAAACGGGGCAGGTCGCTTGCCGATAAAGCCGACCGCTACGACCTCTACCAGAAGTCGGTCCAGGAACCGAGTTGCGAGGTCGAGTTCTTCGACCGCATCTTCCGCAAGCAGTTCGGCCGGCCGCCGCTCATCCTGCGCGAAGACTTCTGCGGCACGGCGGCGGTGTGCTGCGAATGGGTCAACAGCCGCGACGACCGACGCGCCATCGGGGTGGACCTCGACCCCGAAACCATCCAGTGGTGCCGCGATCACAACTTCAAGGATCTGAAGGCCGACGCCCGCGCCCGCATCGAGTTCCACGTCGACGATGTCCGCCACCTGCACGAGCCGAAGGCCCACGTGCTGGCGGCGCAGAACTTTTCGTTTTTCTGCTTCAAAACCCGCGACGCGTTGCGGCTTTACTTCGAGGCCGCCCGACAGAACCTCGACGAACAGGGCCTGCTCGTGCTCGACATGATGGGCGGCTCGGAAGTGATGCTCGAAGACCACAGCGACACCTCCAAGAAGAAGGGCTTTACCTACATCTGGGAACAGGCCCGGTTCGACCCCATCACCCACGACTGTCTGTTCCACATTCATTTCAGGTTCCGCGACGGCAGCCGCATCAGAAAAGCGTTCACCTACCAGTGGCGGCTGTGGTCGTTGCCCGAGGTCCAGGAACTGCTGCTGGAAGCCGGTTTCAGCGCCGCCGACGTGTACTGGGAAGGCGTCGACCAGGACGGCGAAGGCGACGGCGTGTTCCGCAAACGCAAGCACGGCACCGCCGACCCGTCGTGGATCGCCTACGTCGTCGGGGTCAGGTGAGTTCCGGGGCTTGTGGCCGAGCACCTGGCGCCATGGGCCATTGCGTTCCCGCCTGTTCAGCTTCCGTTTTATCCAGATCTGGATCACCCCCGATTCGCCGTGGTTATCCATGGCCCGTCAAGTTCCGTTTTCGCCTCCGAGCGCGTTCACCGCTCAAAACCGCTCGACACCGCCCGAAGGGGGTGGTAATCTGCCTCTCGGCGGTCCGGGTAAAGCAGATTTCTGTAGAAAAAGAAGTGAGCCCCCACATTCGGAGTTCACGATGCGCGTTCATGTTCTACAGCACGTACCGTTCGAGGGCCTTGGTAGTATCGAGGCGTGGTTGTCACAACGCAGTGCCCACGTCACCTATACACGGTTCTTCGAATTCGCCAAGTTGCCCGCGCTGACCGACGTCGATTTTCTCATTGCGCTGGGCGGGCCAATGAGCGTGAACGATGAAGAACCGTTTCCGTGGCTACGGGAAGAGAAGCACTTCGTTGTTGAAGCGATTGCAGACAAAAAAGCTGTGCTCGGAATCTGTCTCGGTGCCCAGCTTATCGCTAGTGCTCTCGGGGCGCGGGTCTATTCTGGCATAGAAAAAGAGATTGGCTGGTTCCCAATTTTCGCCGAGCCGAGCGCATTGGACACCTTTGCTTTCCCGGCAAGTACAGAGGTATTCCACTGGCACGGAGAGACATTCGACCTTCCGGCCGGCGTAGTTCATCTGGCGAATAGTGCCGGTTGCAAAAATCAGGCGTTCCAGATGGGTGAGCGAGTGATCGGGTTACAGTTTCACCTTGAAACCACGCCGACGAGTGCAGCAGCAATCATCGATCACTGCGCTGACGAGATGCTTCCGTCGCAGCGTTACATTCAGACAGAATCGGCGCTACGTGCCGTACCAATAGCCGACTATGAAGGAATTAACCAGTTGATGGCCAATGTTCTTGAATATCTTGTCCGCGACCGGGGCTAACCAATCATTCAACCGGACCTGCGCGAAAAGCCGTGCAGGCCGGTGAATTCAAACGTTTGGCAAGAGAGCACCTGTTATGCGACAAATGGAAAAACTGTTTCCAAGATACCGGGATTTCAACCCGCGTGTCCCGGTATGGTGCGTGACGCCCGATCTTTCCGGGTGTATCCACCGTTTCTTTGATACTTCCCCCATCAGCCCCTCCGGGCGATACCTCGCCGTCTTTCAGATGCCTTTCGAAGATCGCCAGCCGAAACCAGGAGAGTCTGGCCACGTCTGCGTCGTTGACCTGCAAACCGGCGAGAGTCGCAGCGTAGCCAGAACCTGCGGGTGGGAGCCACAGATGGGGGCGAACATCAACTGGGGCGGCACAGACCATGAGTTGTACTTCAACGATGTGGATGTCAATACCTGGCAGCCCTTCGCCTGGAAACTCGATTTCCTGCGCGACGAGCGGCGAAAGATGGCGGGCACAGTATATCATGCCTCTCCGGACGGGCGATGGCTGGTGTCGGCCAACATGACGACGATGCGGCTGACCCAGCCGGGTTACGGGGTGCAGGTGCCCCGCGACCAGGTGCGTCGCAACCAGGGGCCCGTGGATGACGACGGTTTCTACCTGACGGACACTGTGACGGGCGCACGGAAACTCATCCTCTCAACGCGCACGGCCTTCACAGAAACCGACCCGCCGATCCGGTTTGCAGCGCCGGAGCGTTGTGAGGTTTATGGATTCCATAGCAAGTTCAATCCCCAAGGCAACCGGCTGATGCTGAGCCTGCGCTGGTACGAACCCGAGGGCGAACCGGTTTTCGACGCCTTCCGCCGCAAGGATATAGCCGTTGAGTTTGCCTGGGTGACCTGCTCCCTGGACGGTGCCGAGTTGCATTGCGCCGTCGGCCCCGAGCAATGGAAAAAGGGCGGACACCACGCCACCTGGTTCCCGGACGGGAAACGCATCTCGATGAACCTGAACATCGACCAGGATGGTATGCGCTTTGTGCAGGTCCATGAAGATGGCAGTGGTTTGCGCAAGATGCTGGACGACACACCGGGATCAGGACACCCCGCAGTCCATCCAGGCAACAAGCACTTACTCACGGATACTTACACATGGGAGAAGACATCATTCGGCGATGGGACCATTCCCTTGCGCTGGATCGATCTCGCCAGCGGAACGGAAGAAGTTCTCGTTCGGATCAACACGCAGCAGCCGTGTGCGGATGGCGTCATGCGCGTCGATCCGCATCCGGCATGGGATCGAACATGGCGGTATATCACATTCAATGCGTTCGTTGACGGATCTCGCCGCGTGTTTCTGGCCGACATGAAGGAATTGCTGTCGTAAGGCCGAACCGGCCGGATGCACACGATGGCTTACCGCCATGCGTGATCCGCCTTTTCTTCGCCATGCTCATCGTTGCCTCGGTCGTGGGTTGCGCCTCTACCGAGGCCACCCGCGATGATTCGCAGTTGACTGTCGAACAACTTGGCGGCGAGTGGCTGCTGACGATGCCTGCGGGATTCGAGCGCCCGGTCAACATTGAACCGCTTCCTCCTTCACATGTCGTTATCGCGAGCGGTGGCAATCTCGCCGGCAAGTACGAACTCAATCGACACCGCATGGTCGTCGTTGATCCCTCGACCCACGCAAGGAGGACTCGACTTGGACGGTGATCAGCGAGCGCAACGTGCCGGAGATGTCGGCGACAGAGACGCCCAACCCGGCCGCCTTGGTCCGGTCCACCCGGACCTGGTATTCGGGCTTGGTGATGTCCACTGACACGGAGATGTTCCGGAACGATCCGCTCGAAGGCGTCGAGATCGCCTTGCCCGGCGGCCAGCATGAGGTCTT
>CAYNCM010000084.1:0-13845 GCA_964395825.1 uncultured Planctomycetaceae bacterium | reverse complement strand
CCTCGACCCCTCCTGGGCCCGCCGGCTGGGCGTGAACATCGATGATCTGCTGGTCAGCCAGCCCGACACCGGCGAGCAGGGCCTGGAAATCTGCGAGATGCTCGTCCGATCCAACGCCGTCGACGTGGTGGTGGTCGATTCGGTTGCCGCCCTCATCCCCCAGGCCGAGATCGAAGGCGAAATGGGCGACAGCCACGTCGGCCTGCAGGCCCGGCTGATGAGCCAGGCCCTGCGCAAGCTCACCGGGGCGATCCACAAGTCCCGCTGCACGGTGATCTTCATCAACCAGCTTCGCGAGAAGATCGGCGTGATGTTCGGCAACCCCGAGACCACGCCCGGCGGCCGGGCGCTGAAGTTCTATTCCTCCATCCGACTGGACATTCGCCGCACCGGATCGATCAAGGAAGGTGACACCGCCGTGGGCAACCGCGTCCGCGCCCGCGTGGTCAAGAACAAGGTCGCCCCCCCGTTCCGCACCGCCGAGTTCGACATCATGTTCAACGAAGGCGTCAGCGCCGCCGGCGACCTGCTCGACCTTGCCGTGACCAGCGAGGTGGTCGAAAAGAGCGGCGCGTGGTTCAGCTTCGGCGAAACCCGCCTCGGCCAGGGCCGCGAGAACTCCAAGCAGTTCCTCAAGGAAAACCCCGACCTGTTCGACGAGATCAAGCAGAAGGTGCTCGCCGCCCAGGGCGTCGATCTCAAGAAGATCGCCGCCCCGGTCGAGGACGATGCGCCGTCGGGTTCGTCCGAAGATTGATCCGATGGGTGGCTGGGGCTAAGCATCGCATGCCTCAGTGGCGGCGGCGTGGCCGGAGTTGCCGGGATCCGATGGGTGGCTGGGGCTAAGGCCCGCAGGGCCGTGCCCCAGTGAAGCCATGACGCACGATGGTGATTTGAATGACGCGACGCGCCGAACGGATGCAGCTCCGCAACTTCCTTGAGGGAAGTCAGTTCACCTTCGAGAAGGGCGCCGACCCCCCTGACGGATGGGCCTGCCGAGACGGTAAGCGATGTGCCGCGCTAGAGCACACGGAGTACTGGCCGGACGCCGCTCAGCACGGCTCAGAACTGGCGATGGGTCGTGCTCTGTGGCCACGGTTGTGGGAGGTGCTTGATGAACAGCGTCGCAGACGCCCGTGGCTGAAGAACCGGTCTGTCCACCTCGAGTTCCGCAGCGGCTGTGTGCCTGGGGAACGCCAAGTTCAATCGACTGCCGATCGCCTGATGGCACTTCTCGATCAGATGCCCAATCTGTTCCGCGATCGTCTTCAGGAGATCGAGAAGCTCCGGCTGCTGAAGCGAGATGATCGCAAGCATCTGTCATACTTCCCTCCATTTGGCCACGACTGCTTCACGTTCGAGGGCGAGATGGATGTCTACCTTAACTCCGGAGACTGCGACGAATTCAGTTCTGTTCTGATGTGCCACTACCCCGATGACCCTGCCGCAGGTTCTTGGCCTGAGTGGTCGGGATCCGACATGGTGGCAGGGGGTGTCGGCTATGACCCGGCAACGTTCCGCAGGCTTCTGACAAAGAAGGGCGAGAAGACGCGGCAGCATACCCATGCCGCCTATCAAGGGCTGCCTTGCTGGCTTGTGATTGAGTGCAACCAGCGTGGATTTGCCGCACCCTCCATCTTCCCCCGTGAAGGGGATACGCGCTGCGAGGAAGTCGTTCTGTCCACCTTCCGTGACTCACTTCGTGACTCACAGTTTGATCTGAAAAACCTTGCTGCTCTGGAGCAGGTCTGGCTTGTGGCTGATGGCGAGCGGCGGCGCTTCTGCCTCCACCCAGCGGAGATGGCTGGATGGCGAACACTCCGGAAGTGAGTAACTGGGGCACGCTTCGCTTAGCCCCAGCCACCCGACGCTTGGCTCCAGCCACCCGACGCTTGGCTCCAGCCACCCGACGCTTGGCCCCAGCCACCCGGAGTAACCCCATACCCAATGTGGAACCCGCCAACCGTTGCCCCTGGCCCGCCGATGATCCGCTGATGCTGGCGTACCACGACCACGAGTGGGGCTTCATGCGGGCGACGGGCATGGTGAACGATCACCTGGTCACATGCTTCCGCCACGCCGAACTACGCCGGATTGGACGCCAAACCCACCACGCGGCGTGCGGCGTCGGCGGCCTGTCGGTGGGCAAATGAGGGCCTTGCCGTTCAATCACGCTGGTCGGTCATCCGGTTGCAAATCCCCATTTAGGGACCTATCGTGACCCAGTCATCGCGGCGGCGACGGGTCGACCGGGGCCGGCCGCGCGCTGGGGACTCAGCGAGCAGGGCGAAACGGATGGCCTACGGGTTCTATATCGCCTCGGTGTGCGGGGCACTGGCGTTGTGGCTGATGCTGCCTTCATCGCGGGGTCGGCCGGCGATGCTCGGTGCGCTGGCGGCCGCGGCCACGCTCGGCGGGCTGCTCCTGCATACCGGACACCTTGCCCAGGTTGCGGGGGCGCGGACGCCGGGGGTGTACTACTACATCTTCACCGTGCTGGCCGCGGCCGCGGCCATCCGCGTGATCACCCATCGGCGCCCGGTCTACTCGGCCCTCTACTTCGTGCTGGTCGTGCTCAGCGTGGCTGGCATGTTCCTGATTCTCGAAGCCGAGTTCATGGCCTTCGCCATGGTCATCATCTACGCCGGGGCGATCCTGGTGACGTATCTGTTCGTCCTCATGCTCGCCACCTTGCCGCCGAGTGCCGACGATGCGGAAAGCGCCGCTGATTACGATCGCGTCGCCCGCGAGCCGCTGATCGCCTGCGTGATCGGCTTCGCGCTGCTGGGCGTGCTGGCGAGTGTGATCTTCGCTCCCTCGGCCCGCATCGCCCCGCGGCCGGATGTCGATGCGCTGACCGCCGCCGTCGAGCGCATGCCCGGGCGGGTGACCGGACTGCTGGTCGAACGCGACCTGCTCGACGTCGATCCCGCGGCGCCGCTGAATTACCGGATGGAGGGCCATCGCCTGGCCGTTGGGGTTGAAGGCCGAACGCTGCAGGCGATCGAGCTGACGCCGGACCTGCGCCGGGCGATCGCCGATTCGATGGGCAACATCGACCGCGTGGGCCTGAATCTCTTTGAAACCCACACGCTGGGGATCGAGTTGGCCGGCGTGATTCTGCTATTGAGCATGGTCGGCGCGATCGTGATCGCGCGGCGGAAGGTGGACGTCGAGCGTGCGCAGGGCGCATAGCGGGCACGAGCCTCCGCGTTGCCGCTGCGCGGTCACGCAGCTTGGACGATTCAAGACCCAGGACTCAGGACTCAAGACTCAGGACGCCATGGATCACCTGACCCTCAACCATTACCTGCTGACCGGCGCCTTGCTGTTCACGCTGGGCGTGATCGGGTTCGTCAGCCGGCGGAACCTGATCGTGATGTTCCTGTGCACCGAGATGATGTTCCAGGGCATCGTGCTGACGCTGGTGGCCTTCAGCCGCTACCACGGCAACCTGGAAGGGCAGGCGTTCGTGATTTTCGTGTTGACGATCGCCGCGGCGGAGGCGGCGCTGGCCCTGGGCCTGGTGGTGTACCTGTTCCGCCGCAAGCAGACGCTCGACGCCGAAGCGTGGAAGACGATGAAGGGATAGTCTCTGGCAAGTGGTCCAGTGGTCGAATGGGCCACCGAACCGCTCAACCGCTCAACCAGCATGGCTCTTGCCGAAATCAACACGACGCTGCTCGACCTGGCCAAGTGGATTCCGCTGCTGCCGCTGGTGGCGCTGGTGGTCAATGGGATCGTGCTGGGGGCGTTTCGTTCGGCGCGGAAGTTGGCGGCCGTGGTGACGATCCTCGCGGTGGCCGTTTCGTTTGCGCTGAGCCTGGCGGTCTGGTGGGGGCTCGGCGATCCGGCCGCGTTCGCCCGCGACCACGGCCATTACATCGTCCAGGTGTTCCCGTGGATTCACATCGGCGACTTTCAAGCGAACTTCAGCTACTTCATTGATCCGCTGACCGTCGTCATGCTGCTGGTGGTGACGGGCGTGGGGTTGCTGATTTCGATCTACGCCGCGGGCTACATGGCCGGCGACCCCGGTTACTACCGCTTCTTCGCCTACATCGGCCTGTTCATTTTCACAATGACCGTGCTGGTGCTGGCGGACAACCTGCTGCTGTTGTACCTGGGCTGGGAAGGCGTGGGGCTGAGCAGCTACCTGCTGATCGGTTTCTACTACCGCAAGCCCTCCGCCCGCGACGCGGCCAAGAAAGCGTTCATCGTCAACCGCGTCGGCGACTTCGGCTTCGCGCTGGGGTTGATGGGCATCTTTTTCGTGTTCGGGACAGTCGGCTTCGCCGAGTTCTTGCCCATCGCCTCGGGCGAGGCACACGCCGCGGCTACGAAGTCATACGCGCTGGACAGCACACACCGGCACTGGTTCATTCAACTGATCCCGTTTCTCCTGATGCTCGGGGCGTTCGGCAAATCGGCGCAGTTGCCGCTGCACGTGTGGCTGCCCGATGCGATGGAAGGCCCGACGCCCGTGTCGGCGCTCATTCACGCGGCCACCATGGTCACCGCCGGCGTGTACATGATCGCGCGGCTGCTGCCGATCTTTCAGCTATCCGAATACGCGCTGTACACGGTGGCGATCGTGGGGGGGGTGACCGCGCTGTTCGCCGCGACCATCGCCTTGTGCCAGTACGACATCAAGCGCATCTGGGCCTACAGCACCATCAGTCAGCTTGGCTACATGTTTCTGGGCGTGGGGGTGTTGTCGACGGTGGGGGGGGTGTTCCACCTGTTCACCCATGCGTTTTTCAAGGCGCTGCTGTTCCTGACCGCCGGCAGCGTCATGCACGCGCTGGCCGGTCAACTGGACCTGCGGAAGATGTCCGGCCTGGGGCGGAAGATGCCGATCACCGCGGGGCTGATGCTGATCGGTTGCCTGGCGCTGGCCGGTTTCCCGTTCACCGCTGGGTATTACTCGAAGGACATGATTCTCGCCGAGGCGCTGGTCGCCCATCCCTGGCTCGGGTGGCTGGGCATCGTGACGGCGCTGCTCACCGCGTTCTACACGTTCCGGCTGTGGTTCAGGGTGTTCATGGGCCCGACCCAATACGAAATGAGTCACGACCACCACGGCTACCCGACCGATCACCCGAAAGATGACCACCACGGCGATCACCACGGACCGCACGAGATGGGCTGGCTGATGAACGGCCCGCTGGTGCTGCTGGCGATCGGGGCGCTGGTGCTGGGCTGGACGGCGCATGACTGGATGGGCGAAATGATCACGAACTCCACCGCCGGGCCGACCCACTTCAGTGGGTCGCACCCAGGGGCGCACGGCGAGGCCCATGCCGAAGGCGGCATGGACGCCCACACGCTGGTCAGCCTGGTCACGGGTATTGGGGGAATCGTGATGATCGCGCTGGCCGGTTACTTCTTCTGGTTCCGGCGAAGCGCCGCCGACGCGGTCGCCCAGGCGTGCGGCCCGGTCGCGAAGTTCCTGGCGAACAAGTGGTACATCGACGAGCTGTACCGCTATGCGATCGTCCTGCCGCTGCGGGCGGCGGGGTGGCTGTGTTACCTGTTCGACCGGCTGGTGATCGACGGCCTGATCGTGGATGGGCTGTTGCGTTACGCGCCCAGGGCCGCGGCCGAGGCGCAATCCCCCTTGGCCCGCGGGGCGCTGCAGGGGGTCGCCCTGGCGATGGCGGCGGGGCTGTTCGTCGTGTTGGTGATCGTGATCTACACCACGGTGATGTGAGCGGTGCGTTTGAGCAAACCATGAATGATGCCTCGATCCTGCTTCCGCTGCTGGTGTTGATTCCGCTGTTGTGCGGGTTCGCCTTGACGTGGCTGCCGGCGGGGCGGGCGGACATCACCCGCGCGATCGCGCTGGGCGTGAGCACGCTGGTGTTCGCGCTGAGCTTGGCGGCGTGCCTTGCGTTCGACTTCGAGCGGTCGGGCCAGATGCAGCTCGTTTTCAACGCGCCGTGGATCGAGGCGCTGGGCGTGCGCCTGCACTTCGCCGTCGATTCGATCAGCCTCTGGCTGGTCTTGCTGACCACGTTCCTCATGCCGATTGTCATCCTCGGCAGCTTCAGCGCGGTCCGGGAACGTCACACCGAGTTCTTCATGTGGTTGCTCGTGCTGCAAGGGGCGATGACCGGCGTGTTCGTCGCCCGCGACCTGATCCTGTTCTACATCTGCTTCGAGCTGACGCTTGTGCCGCTGTTTTTCCTGATCGGCATCTTCGGATCGGCCAACCGCAAGTGGGCGTCGATCAAGTTCTTCATCTTCACCCTGGCCGGCAGCATGTTCACGTTCGGCGGTGTGTTGTACGTGGCGCACTTCAACACCACGGTCGATGCGAACCTGTACATGGACGCGGGGGTGTGGACGTTCGATCTGGGCACGCTGTACCGGGCGGCGCTGCACATGACCGACGGGCAACAGGCGTGGGTGCTGGCGGCGATGCTGTGCGGGTTCGCGGTGAAGGTGCCGCTGTTTCCCGTGCACACCTGGCTGCCGCTGGCCCACACCGAAGCGCCGACCGCCGGGTCGGTCATCCTGGCCGGGGTGCTGCTGAAGCTGGGCACCTATGGGCTGCTGCGGTTTGCGCTGCCGATGACGCCGCTGGCGGTGGTGACCTACGCCCCGCTGATCGCCGCGTTCGCCGTCGCGGGCATCCTTTACGCGGCGCTGGTCTGCTGGGTGCAGGATGACGTGAAGAAACTCGTGGCCTATTCGTCGATCAGTCACCTGGGCTTCTGCGTGTTGGGCATGTTCGCGCTGAACGACGCGGGCGTGGGCGGGTCGGTGATGTACATGATCAACCACGGGCTGAGCACCGGGGCGCTGTTCCTGTGCGTGGGGATGATCTATGAACGCTACCACACGCGGGACATGAACGAGATGAGCGGCCTGGGCAAGCGGCTGCCGATCTGGAGTTCGTTCTTCGTGTTCTTCTGCTTGGCCAGCGTGGGCCTGCCGGGGCTGAACGGCTTCGTGGGCGAGTTCCTCACGCTGCTCGGGGCGTTCACGGCCTCGGGTCTGCTGGGCATCGGGTATGCGGCGACGGCGGCGCTCGGCCTGATCCTTGCGGCGATCTATATCCTTTACATGGTCGGCCGCGTGGTGATGGGCCCGGTGACCGAACCCGACACCCACGGCGAACGGGTGAAAGACCTGGGCTTGCGGGAGATCGCGGTGCTTGCGCCGATCGCGGTGATGTGCGTGGTGCTGGGCCTGTTCCCCACGCCCTGGCTGAAGAGCCTGGAGCCGGCAATCGAGCAGGTGGCGGGCCCGGCGCGGGCGATCATGGCCGATCTGGAGGAATCCGAAGTTCCCCTGACGCTTGAGCGAGGCGGCGGGGAGGCTGGACCATGACCATGCTGGAGAAGATTCACACGCTCTGGCCGGAGATCCTGCTGCTGGCGACGGCGGTGGTGGTGTTGATGGTGGGGCTGAGCGCCAAGCGCGCGATGCGGCGGGCGGCGGTGGGCATCAGCGCGGCGGGGCTGATCGCGGCGGCGGTGACGGCGCTGGTGCTGCGCGATGCGCAAGGCGCGTTGTTGGCCGGGGCGTTCGCCACCTACGTCAAAGTCGCGGTGTGCCTGGTGGGGTTGCTGCTGCTGGTGATGGCGGCCGAGGCACCGGACGAGGCGGAAGCCGAGCCTGAGCCGGGCAAGCCGTTCAATCCGGGCGACGTGTCGCGGGGTGAGTTCTTCGCGTTTGTGCTGCTGTCGCTGATCGGGGCGATGCTGTGCGCGGGGGCGGATTCGCTGGTGTGGCTGTTCCTGGCGCTGGAACTGACCAGTCTGCCGACCTACATCATGGTGGCCACCTCGCGCCGGCGCATCGAAGCACCCGAGGCGGGGGTCAAGTACTTCTTCCTCGGGGCGTTTGCGGCGGCGATCTTCCTGTACGGCTTCGCGCTGATCTACGGCGGAACGGGGTACACGACGTTCGATGAAATCCAACTGACCCTTGCCCGCAGCGGCATGCACCCGCTGGTGCTGACGGGGTTGCTGCTGGCGATCGTGGGGGTGGCGTTCAAGATCGCGGCCGTGCCGATGCACTTTTACGCGGCCGACGTGTATCAGGGAGCGGCCAGCCCGGTGACGGCGCTGCTGGCGTTCGTCCCGAAAACGGCGGGATTCGTGGCGCTGATCCTGCTGCTGGGGCTGGTCGGTTGGCCGCTGGATTACGAACCGCTGGTCTGGCTGCTGTGGGCGATGGCGGCGGCGACGATGTTCGTGGGCAACACGATGGCTTTGCGCCAGACGAACGTGAAGCGCGTGCTGGCTTACTCGTCGGTGGCGCACTCGGGCTACATGCTGGTGGGACTGGTCGCCGGGCCTGCGGCGGCGGGCGAAGGGGCGCGGTTCGTGCGGAACGGATTGGCGGCGGTGCTGTTCTACCTGGTGGTATACGGCGTGATGAACCTGGGGGCGTTCGCGGTGCTGGGGGTGCTCAAGTCGAAGGGCGAGGATGCGGAGACGTACGATGACCTGCGGGGCTTGGCGCGGCGGCATCCGGGCCTGGCGGCGGGCTTGGCGGTGTGCGTGCTGGCGCTGACGGGCATTCCCCCCCTGGCCGGTTTCTGGGGGAAGGTGTTCCTGTTCGGCGCGGCGATCAGCGCCGAGTTTTTCGTGCTGGCGGTGTTGGCGCTGGTCAACAGCGCGATCGGGGCGGTGTATTACCTGCGGATCGTGGGCACGTGTTTCGTCGAAGCGCCGAACGAGCAGACGCGGGCGGCATCGCTGCCGTGGCGAACGGTGTCGGCAGGGGCGGCGGCGATGGTGATTGTGATTCTGAGTTTCGCGGCCGGTCCACTGTTGAATGCAGCCCAGGATGCGTCGCAGGTTCCCACGCGCAGCGAGCAGGCGGGGCTGGTGCAGGTGGATGGACAGGTCGAAGATACGGCGGGGCAGGCGGACGGGCGGTGAACCCAGTGCCGGGCCGCAGCGCGGCGGTGGTGCGATGAGCCAGCTATTTCGCCGGTTCGGGCTTCTTGAGGCCGCCGAAGTGTTGCTGGATCACCAGGCCGATCACCGCGGGCACAATCACCAGCAGGGGCACGACCATGGGGTGGGCCTTGAGCGAACCGCCGATCGCCTCGCGCCACGACGGCACCTGCAGCAGCAGGGCGATGATGCCCAGCACCGCGAGCACCGAACCGCTGACCGAAGTGAACAGCACGACCGACAGCTCGAACAGGATGAACGACAACATACCGAAGAGAATAATGCCCATCAGCGCCCCGGCCCAGTAGGCTTCGGGCGAGACGGTGGCGCCGGTGGTGGCGTTGATCTGATCGGCCAGGGCGGTCCACGTGTTGGCGCCGATGAACGCGCCGGCCAAACCGCCGGCCAGGGCCACGGCGTACTTCATGAACGGCCAGGCCACCACCGCCAGCAACACCGCCAGGCATCCGGCGACGATGATTTCCGCCTGGATGTGCAGGCCCAGGCGATAGCCGACCACGCCGCCGAGAATCAGCGCCAGCAGGATCACCACGCCCTTGTAGAGTTTGTAGCCCTGCAGAAGACACACCAGGCCGGTCACCACGAAGATCGCCGCGACGACCACGCCGGTCTGTTCCAGCGCGCTGACCAGGTTGTCCGGATGGGCCAGGGCGTCCATCCGGTTGAAGATACGGGGGATCAGACTGAACGTGGTGTCGTCGGTGGTGGTCTGCTGGGCGAGGGTGGTCCACATGGTGTCGTCCCTTTCGATCGGTGCCACGGACGGCCGAGTCGTCCGTGCCCGTGGCGGGCAGCCGCACGAACCACGGCGCTGCGCTTCGTCGTTCACGGCGTCCGTCCGTGCACCCCGCGCCGGGCGGGGCAACACTACTTATCGGCAGATTTGCGGGAAAAAATCCACTGAATCAGCACGCCCGCCGCCGTCGCCGTCGCCACCGCGATGAGCATGGCCCGCGGCGTGGTGGGCAGGTAATCGGCCACCTGCGGCAGATGACGGGCCGATAACCGCCCCAGCGAAGTGAGCACCATCAACGAACCGACCAGCGCCGACACGGCCGTCGCCGCCAGGTTCGGGAAGATCAACCCCATCGCGAACGCACCCGCCGCCGCTACCGCGCCCACGCCCGCCAGCGACCACCGCGCCGTGCCCCCCAGTTCGCCCCACCACGCCGCCCAGCCTTCGCGATATCGCGCGATCGTGGCCCGAACGATATCACCGGCCCGGCGAACCGCTTCGCCGTCATCGCCGCGGTTCGTTTCGTCGGTTGCGTCTTCCGGCGGCGGGGTCGATTCGAACAGGGAACTTGCCTCGACGGCCTGCTTCGCTTCGTCGATCTGTTCGCTGACGATCTGTCGCGATTCGCGGACGAACGGTTCGGTCGGATCGGTGGCTTCGGTTCCCTGCCACGCCGCCACGCACCACGGCGCCAGCACGAACGCCAGCAATCCCAGCAGCGCCGCCATCCACAGCCGGAATGCGATCCAACTGAGCACCACCCCCGCCACCGCGCCCACGATCACGCCCAGCAGCACGCTGGCCTCCGGCCGAAGCGCCTGGCTGATCGCCGCCCCCGCCGCCGCCCCGCCCACCAGGCCGATGAACGTGAACGACCCCTTCACGATCCGACGACCGTTCAGCCACAGCAACACCCCCCACACCGCCACCAGCGCGAACAACCCGTCCGCCCACCGCGGCAGTTGTGCCGTGAGGTGGTTCAGCGTGTCCTGGTATTCCGCCAGTATGAGCATTGTGAATCCTCGCGATGACCGCCGCTGCGCCGGCCGTGATGCGGATGCGGCAAAGTCGCCCCCGCCTTTTGCCTTCGCGCCTTCCCTCCTACAATGACACCGCCGCCGCGGGCGCGGCACCGTTTGCCTTATCGACCAGACCCTTTTGCGGCGCTCACCGTTATGTCCCAAAACGATCCCGTCCACGATGCCCTCCAGCCGCTCCGCGCGAAGATCGACGAAATTGATCAGCAGATCGTTCGCCTGCTCAACGAACGGGCCAACGTGGTCATCGAAGTGGGCAAGGTGAAAAACAACGCCGATGCGCCGATCTACGTGCCCCACCGCGAGCGGCTGGTGATCGACCGCGTCATGGCCGCCAACGAGGGCCCGCTGCCCGATCCCACCCTCGAAGCGATCTATCGCGAAATCATCTCCGGGTCCATCGCCCTCGAGCGGCCGCTGCGCGTCGGGTTCCTCGGGCCTGCCGGGTCGTTCAGCCAAGTCGCCGCCAAGCGATACTTCGGCGCCTCGGTCGAGTACATCGCCGAGGAAACCATCCCCCAGGTGTTCCAGGCCGTCGAACGCCAGGCCATCGACGTGGGCCTGGTGCCCATCGAAAACTCCACCGGCGGCGGGGTGACCGAAACGCTCGACACGTTCCTCCAGTCGTCGGTCAAGGTCTGCGCCGAGGTGCTCATTCGCATCCATCACAATCTGCTCAGTCAGCATGAGGCGAGCGACGTCAAACGCATCTACTCGCGCCCGGAAGTGTTCGAGCAGTGCCGCAAGTGGCTGGCCGATCATCTGCGCCACGCCGAACGCCTGCCCATGGCTTCCAGCGCCAAGGCCGCCGAGCGCGCCGCGAACGAATCAGGCGCCGCGGCGATCGGCTCCTCCCTCGCCGCCGAAGCCTACGCGCTGCCCGTGCAATATCCCAACATCGAAGACAACCCCAATAACGTTACCCGCTTCTTCGTGATCGGCCGGCTCGATGCCCAGCCCACCGGCAACGACAAGACCGCCATCATGTTCACCACCGCTCACAAGCCCGGCGCGCTGGCTGAAGTGCTCGACGTGTTCAGCCGACACGAAGTCAACCTCACCCACATCGACAAACGCCCGTCTCAGCGCGTGAACTGGGAATACTTCTTCTTCGTCGACTGCGAAGGCCACATTCACCAGGCCAACATGCAGGCCGCCCTCGACGAAGCGCGAAACCACTGCCTCCACCTGACCGTGCTCGGCTCGTTCCCCAAAGCCCGCAATCCGCTCGAGTAGAACCGGCCAAGCCGCGGGTGGAGTCGGCCAAGTCCCGGATTCACCGGCCGCCAAGCGCGATTCCATGACCGAGCGCGATAACGTCTGGGCGAAACCGAAGAACCCGCTTGCGAACCTGGTCGTCGGCGCGATCAAGGGCCGGTTGCTCGGCGGCCCCTGGTGCCGAACCGTCGAATCCATCGCCGAATGACCGGCCGACGGACACGCCTCCGCCCGATCAGCCGCTTGGCGGCGGCGGTGGCTTGTGCGTGCGCGGGGGAATCGGCGGCAAGAGGCGCTGTGGCGGAGGCGGCGGGGCGGACCGACGGGGTACGGCGGATCGGCCGGGCGATTTGCGCTTCCGGCGGCCTTCGTCCGTTTCGGCGCCCCACGGTTCACCCCGGCCGGTCCACACGAACTGCACCACCGCGCCCGCCGTGCCCAGCACCACCGTCATCGCCCCCACCGCCGCGTAGGCGCCCGCCGCCCCGCCCGGGTCTTCGAGCCACCGGAGGACCGAAGTCGATCCGAAGCACATCGCCGCACCGCTCACCGCCGACCACGCCCCGCCGTAGGCGGTCATCAGAATGATCATCACCTTCATCATCGCGATCGCCAGGATCCCTCCGATGAGGCCGCCGATGATCGCCAGTACGGGCGCCGCGTCGGGGAACACCGAACCCACGAGCAACCCAACCAACCCGCCGCCGCACACGAACCCCAGCGCGAACAGACCGACATACCACAGCGCCACCGCCAGCGAAGCGCCCACGATGCCGACGATCAGCGCTCCCAGCAGACCCGCCCACACCGCGCCCTGGCTGATCGCCATGCCCACGCCGAACCCCACGAACAGCCCGATCACGAAACCCGTCCACGCCAGAACCAGCAGGTAAATCCGATAGCCCAGGAAACACTGCACCAGCCCGACCACCCCCATCACCAGACCGACGATCAGGTGGTAATCGTGCAGCAGACGCGCCAGTGAATCCATGGCGGCTCCCTTTCGAATCGCCGAACCGCCTCTTCGGTTCCGACGCACAGGCTTACGGGCCTTGCCCCCGGTGTCAAGGCCCTGGGGCGAACGGGCGGGGCGGGGCGATGAGGCTTATCGGACCTGTAAATCCTGCATTAAAAACACCTTGCGTGCCGATGGGTTCTGAAGGTACACTTGCATCTGACGCGATTGGCGCTGCCCCTCGGCCGCGCCGCAGAGGCTGTGTATGCAGATTGATCCGGCCAACTCGACCTCTCACCTGCGCCTGGTCAGCCCGATCGAGCCGGCCGGTCAGTCGGCGCCCACGACGCCCGCCGCGCCGGCTTCACCCATCGCGCCAGCGGACGCCGCGCCGCCGACCGAACGTGCGGACGCCTACCACTTCGAGTCGGTTTACCGTCGACAACTGCCCATCGTCGACGCCGCCGAAGCCCGTGCCCGACTTGAACAGATGCGCCGCGACCTCGTGGCCGGCCGCGTCGACTCGCCCATCCACTACGATGCCTCGCCCGTCGGATCTGCCAATCCCTACGCCTCCGGCTACGCCCGGCTCATGCCCAATCCTGCTGACCGCAACGCCGCCGCCACCGAATCCCCCTCCGCCGACTGACCCGTGCTTCGTTCACCAGGCATGACGACGACGGTCGACATGCCATTCTGGGTTCATCCGGTTCTTGCGTAGTTGGGATTGAGTAAACGTGGACATGTCGGTTTCCTGTGGAGTTACCACACCCTCCAGGAGACACGAGCATATCCACCAGCTTGTTGTACCACGGATTCGGTCTGCGGGGACGCGGATACACCTATCATCACACCCAATACGGCGGCGGCCGTCACGCTGCACGTGCGACGCGACCCGGCGTACCTGCAGACGAACCTGCCGCAGGCGGTGCATGTGTTCGACCGCTTCCACGTGATCAA
>CAYNCM010000083.1:0-14290 GCA_964395825.1 uncultured Planctomycetaceae bacterium | reverse complement strand
TCCCTCCTCCGGCATTGAACTGAAGGGATTGGTCATGTCGCCACTGCCGCAGGTCCATCAGCCGCTGCCGGGCTCTCTCAAGCCACACCGCGGGTCGCTGATCCTGGTGTTCGGGATCATCAGCTTTTTCGTATGCGTGATTTTCGGGGTCGTGGCCTGGGTGATGGGCAACAACGACCTGCGTGAGATGGACGCCGGCCGCATGGACCCGTCGGGGCGCGGGCTGACGCAGGCGGGGAAGATCTGCGGCGTGATCTCGACGATTCTCTGCCTGGTGAGCCTGGCGATCCCGCTGATGATTTTGTTATTGATCGTGGTGGTCGGCCTGTTCGGCGCGCTGCCGGCGGCGTGAGTCGCGTCAGCGGTGCACGGGGCCTGTTCGTCGGACAAGACGTGTCACCGGCCGAACACGATGCCGGCGTAGCCGACGGCGTTGTCGTGGTCTTCGTAGCCAAGACGGGCCAGTTCGCGCGATGAATCGGTGTGTTCGAGCACGACGGCCTTTGCCGCGCCCATCGCGCGGGCAGCACTGACGGTGGCGGCGATCGCCCCCCCACCGCACGAATTGTGGCGTGCGGCGGTTTCACTGACGATCGCTTCGGCGTCCATTTGCTCGATGCAATCAATCAGGCGGCGGTCGTTTTCGCGGGCCCATTGCAGGCCACGGGCGCCGATGCCTCCGGCGGTCAGACCGTAGTTCGGCCCGTAGTGGGTCAGGTCGACCGAGCAGATCATCGCCACCGGTTCGGGCCAATCGGCCAGGCGCCGGCCGATCGCCTCGCCCCATTTCGGCGCCTCGGGTTCAGGAGGAATCATACAGGCCACGAAGCGGATGTCCTCGCCGATCGCCGTCTGCATCAACGGCAGGTTCACTTCGACGCTGTGTTCGTGATGGTGGGCGGCGTGCAGCGTGTCGACTTCTTCCAGTTCGCCGACCGCTTCGCGCAGCGCGAGGTCGACCGGCACGATGCCCAGGGGCGTGGCCCAGGCGTCGGCTTCGTCGAGCGTCGGCCGCGATAGCCGCATGGTGTGCACCGACCCGGTGACCAGGAAGGTGCGGGCACTGGTGCGCTGGGCGAGGGTACGGAACGTTCCGCCGGCGATGCGACCGCTGCATACCCATCCGGCGTGGGGCACGATGGCGGCGACGATCGTTTCGGGCACCTCGGCCGATTCGCCCAGCGGTTGGGCGCACAGTGGCTCGGCGTCGGCGGCGCAGCGGTCGCCGATGGCTTCGTAAAACCGCCCGGCCACGATGGGCTGACGCACGATCATGTCGGCAGGTCGACTCATGGCGGCACCGCCACCATTGTCAGCGCCCCGCCCCCATTCCACAACCCGCAAGCCCCGCCGTGGTACATTACCGGCATGTGCGGATTTATCGGCATGATCGGCGACCGGTGGGCGGAGGATTTCCCCGCCGCGCTCGCAACACTCGCCTGTCGCGGGCCCGACGCCGAGGGAACCTGGCACGACGCCGATGCCCATCTGGGCCACCGCCGGCTGAGCGTGATCGACCTGGCCGCCTCGCATCAACCGATGCACAGCGTCGACGGCCGGTTCCACCTGATTTACAACGGCGAAATCTACAACTACCGCGCGCTGCGCGATGAGCTGCGAGCCGCCGGCGCGACCTTCGCGACCGAGGGCGATACCGAGGTGTTGCTGCAAGGTTACGCGCATTGGGGCGCGGATGTGCTGAGCAGGCTTGACGGCATGTTCGCGTTTGCGGTGTGGGACTCGGCCGAACGCGTGGTGTTCGCCGCCCGCGATCGCATGGGCGTCAAGCCGCTGTTTTACTCGACCGTCGAGGGGCTGGTTGTCGCCTCGACTGTTGCGCCGTTTTCGGGCCTGCGGGGGTTTCCGCGGAAACTGAACTACGCGGCCCTGCGCGATTACCTGGCCTGCGGGACGATCTTCGCGCCGATGAGCGTCTTGCGCGATGTGCACTGCCTGCCGCCGGCCGGCGCGCTGACCTGGCGGGCGGCATCCGGTGAATGCGAGGTTCGGCGATACTGGGACATTCCCCCGGCGACCGACGCGCCGATGCCACTGGAGGAGTTGGTCGAGGCGACCGACGCAGCGCTGCGGCAAAGCGTTGAACGCCAACTCGTGTCCGACGTGCCGCTGGGCGCGTTTCTCAGCGGCGGGGTTGATAGTTCGTTGCTGGTTCATTACATGGCCGAGGCATCGAGCCGGCCGGTGCGCACCTTCACCGTACGTTTCCCGCAGGCGCGGGGGTATGATGAATCGGCTTACGCGCAGGCGGTGGCGGATCGTCTGGGTTGTGTGCACACGACCATCGACGCGCGTGACCTCGACGCCGCGGCGTTCGACCAAGCAATCAGCCATCTCGATCAGCCCCTGGCTGACCCGGCTTACCTGCCCACCCTGGCGCTGGCCGCGTGCACCCGGCGGCACGTGACCGTGGCGATCAGCGGCGACGGCGGCGATGAGCTGTTCGGCGGATATCCGCGTTTTGTCGACCATGCCGCCTCCTACCCCCGAAAGCCGGGACAGGCGATGCTGCGGCGTGCGATCGACGCGGGCCTGGCGCCCGGGGCATTGCAGCGCCGCGCGCTGTGGGGGGCGGATCGCGTGTTGTGGGATCGCATTCGCCTGGGCCCCTACGCCAGCGGACGCAAGGCGATGCGACGCCTGCTGACCCGCGAAGCTTACGAGGCCTGCGAAGCGGATGACGTGCTGGCCACCTGGCGCGGGCAGTTGCGACGCTTCGCCGGACCGGCCGGGAAGGTGACCAGTGATGTGCTGATGCGGGCGGACGTGTGGACGTATCTTTCCGACAACTGCCTGATGAAGACCGACCGCGCGTCGATGGCGCATTCGCTGGAAGTGCGCGTGCCGCTGCTGGGTAATCCGGTGGTGGATCTGGTGCTGCCGCAGCCGGGCGAGTTGAAACTGGCCGAGGGTTTGAAGACCGTGCTGAACCGCCTGGCCGCGCGGCATCTGCCGTCGGAAGTGTGGAATCGCCCGAAGCACGGATTCAGCGTGCCGCTGCGCCATCAGTTCCAACACCACTGGCGTCCGCGCTGTGAACACCTGGTCCGCCGTGCCGCGGAACTGGCGCCGTTTTTCGATTCGCAGGCTGTGCGGCGCCAATGGCATCGCGCGGTCAACCAGGGCCGCGATCTCCGCACCGCCTTCGCCGTGCTGTCGCTGCTCCGCTGGCTCGAGACGCACCCGGTGGACGCCTGAGCACGAGGCGTGAAGGCACGAACACACGAGGAGCAATGTCTTTGTGTGTTTGGCGATTCAATCCCCAAGCACCCGTTCGCAGGCACGTTCGTAGCCGTCGATCATTTTCGTCAGGGAGTAGTCCTCCCGGCGGGCGAGGGCGGCGCGGCGCATGGGCTCCAGATCGTCGGCCATCATCTGGCGCACCGCCGCGGCCAGGGCGTCGACATCGCCCAGCGGGAACAGGCGGGCCCAGTCGGCCGGCTCGATCAGTTCACGATGCGGGTCGATGTCGCTGGCCACCATGGGCAGGCCGCTCGACATGGCCTCGATCACCACGTTCGGCATTCCCTCTTCCCGGCTGGTCGACACGGCGCATCGCGCATGGGCCAGCAGCCAGTCGCGCTCGACGCCCGTGCGCGAGCCGAGCAGGCGCACCACATCCCCCACGCCCAGTTCATCGATGAGCCGGCGAAGGTCGTCGGCCGCGTTGCCCTCGCCGGCGATCAGGTACCGCCAGCCGCCCTTTCGAAAATCGTCGGCGATCTTCCCCACCGCGCGCACGGCGACGTGATGCTGTTTCACTTCGCTCAGCCGGGCCATGTGGAGCACGAACGGGCAGCCGGGATCGCAGTCGACCTTCGCGTCACGGGCGCCAGCCAGTCGGCGATCGTGCTCGGTCAGATCAATGCCGTTGGGCACCTGATCAATCGGCGGCAGGCCGTCGCCGACCACCTCGCTCAGGCGCTGCGTGGTCCAGCGGCTCAAACTGATGATGCGATCGGCCAACCGGTAGCCGCGCCGAATCGTCGGCAACACGCGCCGCTTGCCCAGGCCGTGGAAGTTCGGATACAAATCGCCGCCCCGCGTGTTGGCGATCACCTTCACGCCGAGCGACTGCTTGATCCGCCCGGCCGCGTAGCCGGTCGGGTAAGCGTAGAACGCCAGCACGATGTCGAATCCCCACGCGCGATGGGCCCGGCGCAACGGACGGCTGAGCCGTTCCGGCCACAGGTGCTGGGCCGGCGGACGCCGATATCTGCGCACGGGATACGGCAGATCCACCTCGGGTCCGGGATAGGACTGAGCGAGCACACCGACCTCGTGGCCGCGCGCCATCAACTGCCGCGCGATCACGTCCGCCATGCGCTCCGCCCCGCCCAGCGCGGGCAGGAAATTCGGGGTGAAAAGGCAGATGTTCATGGTCCGTCAGAGTCCCGCCGTCCCGACGGGCTTGTTCCCTCTCCCTCTCAGGGAGACGGTCAGGGTGAGGGTATCACGCCACGAACGCCGCTGGATCGGCCCCCTCGCCCAACCTCTCCCCCCACCTGGGGGAGAGGGGTCGCGGCAGCGCCACTAATCCGACTTCCGCTGGAACAGCCCGAACGTCTTGATGCAGCCGAGCGCGGTGAACGAGGCGTCACGGTCGATCGTTTCGGCCAGCGCCTGGACCACGCCGGGAAAATCCTGTTCGTTCACATCGTCGAACACCACGATGCCGCCGGGCGCCACGTGCGGGGTGAAGTCGATGATGTCCTGCCTGACGCCTTCGTAGCGGTGGTCGCCATCGACCCACAGAAAGGCGATCGGCCGATCCCAGTCCTTGCCCAACTCGTGCGAGCAGGCTTTGTGAATCTCGGCGACCGATTCGATGTCGAACTGCCGAACGGTCCGCTGGAAGGTGTCCCAGGTGTCATCGACGTGGGGGTCGATGCTGACCAGCGTTCGGCGCGAGCGCCGGGCGGCCTCGGCCAGCCACGCGGTGCTCTTGCCCTTGAACGCGCCGATCTCGCAGATCACGCCCTCGGCCAGGCTGGTCGTGGCCAGATAGAACAGCAGCCGGCACTGGCGGTAGCTCGTGTTGCCCGGCACGGCACACAGGGCGTCGAGCCGATCCTCGTCCAGCTCGCGATGGACGAACCGGTCGGCCCGGCGCTGGATGCGATAGGCGGGCGTGAGCCGCTTCGCGATGCTTTCGGCGGTTCGACGGGGCAGTCGAACAAGATTTCGAGCCAACCGCTGGAGCATGCAGGGTTCCTGATCGCCATGTCCCCCTGTCCTTTCCAGGCAGAGAGAGGGGGTGAGGGTGAACGCGCATCACTTCGACGCATCGACCCCCTCACCCGGCCTCTGCCCCGCCCGGGGGGAGAGGCGTTCGCCTTTGCGCCGCGGGGCGCTGCGGATAATATACCAGTTTGCCCACCTCCCGTTGACAGGGGATTCGATCATCGCCGATTCGCCGAACATCAACGTCGTCCTGCTCGCCGGCGGCCTGGGCACGCGACTGGCCGAGGAAACCGTCGTCAAGCCCAAGCCCATGGTCGACATCGGCCACCGCCCGGTGCTCTGGCACATCATGAAGCACTACGCCCACCACGGCCTGCGCGACTTCCACGTCGCGCTGGGCTACAAGGGTGAAATCATCAAGCAGTTCTTCCTCCATTACCACCAGCTCCGCGGCGACCTGACCATCGACCTGGCCGAGGGGCATATCGAAGTGGCCCAGCGCCACGCCGAAGACTGGCGCGTGCACCTGGTCGACACCGGTTCGCACACCAACACCGGCGGGCGGCTGAAGCGACTGCTGCCGCGCCTGGGGGACGGGACGTTCATGCTGACCTACGGCGACGGGGTGAGCAACGTCGACCTGGGCGCGCTGCTGGCGTTTCACCGGTCGCACGGCCTGGCGGCGACGGTGACGGCGGTGCGGCCACCGGCGCGGTTCGGCGGGCTGGTGTTCGAAGGCGATCGCGTGGCCGAGTTCACCGAGAAACCGCAGATCGGCGAGGGCTGGATCAACGGCGGGTTCATGGTGCTCGAACCGCGGGTGGGTGAATACCTGACCGGCCCGCAGACCAGTCTGGAATCCGACATGCTCGAGGGGCTGGCGGCGGACGGGCAACTGGCCGCCTACCGGCACGACGGGTTCTGGCAGTGCATGGACACGAAGCGCGAAGTGGATATGCTCGAAGCGATGTGGCGTCGCGGCGACGCGCCGTGGAAGGTCTGGCATGACTGACCGCAACAGGTTCTGGCAGGATCGGCCGACGCTGGTCACCGGCGCCACGGGGCTGGTGGGCGGCTGGACGGTGCGCCGGTTGCTCGAACGGGGCGCCGACGTGCTGTGTCTGGTGCGCGATCACGTACCGCAGTCGATCCTGCTGGGCGAATCGCTGATCCAACGGGTGAAAGCGGTGCGCGGCGACGTGACCGATCGCGATCTGCTCGAACGGGCGATGGGCGAATATGAGATCGACACGGTGATTCACCTCGCCGCCCAGACCATCGTGGGCGTGGCGAATCGGAATCCTCTTTCGACGTTCGAGACGAACATTGCCGGCACGTGGCGGTTGCTGGAAGCGGCGCGGCGTTCGCCGAAGGTGCGGGCGGTGGTGCTCGCGTCCAGCGACAAAGCCTACGGCGACCAGCCCGAACTGCCCTACACCGAAGAGACGCCCCTGGCCGGCCGGCATCCTTACGATGTATCCAAAAGCTGCGGCGATCTGATCGGCCAGGCCTATGCGACGACCTACGACCTGCCCGTGGCCATGACGCGCTGCGGGAATTTCTACGGCGGGGGCGACCTGAACTTCAACCGCATCGTCCCCGGCACGATCCGGTCGGTTCTGCGCGGCGAACGGCCGATCATCCGCTCCGACGGCAAGCTGCTGCGCGATTATTTTTACGTCGAAGACGGCGCCGAGGCGTACCTGCACCTGGCCCGGCAACTGGCCGAGCGGCCGGAGTTGGCCGGCCGAGCGTACAACTTTTCCAACGGCAATCCGCAGACCGTCCTGCAAATCGTCGAGCGCGTGTTGACGGTGATGGGGTCGGACCTCGAGCCGCGCATCCTCAACGAAGCGAATTGTGAGATTCTTGCCCAGTCGCTGGATGCGACGCGGGCGCGGGAGGAACTCGGCTGGTCGCCGCGGTTCGATCTCGACCGGGGCCTCGAGTGCACCGTGGCGTGGTATCGTCAATTCTTCGAGCAGTGGCCATGACCCGACCCGACTTCGCCTGTCGATCCTGCGGCGCCGTGGACAGGCAACCGGTGCTGTCGCTGGGCCGGACGCCGCTGGCCAACCGGCTGCTGACCGAACGGCAGCTCGATGAGCCCGAGCCCACCTGGCCGCTGGACCTGGTGTTCTGTCCGCGGTGCGCGCTGGTGCAGATCACCGAAACCGTCCCGCCCGAGGCGCTGTTCAGCGAGTACCGCTATTTCTCTTCGTACAGCGACACCATGCTCGAGCATGCCAGGCAGCTTGCCGAGCGAACGATCGCCTCGCGCGGCCTGAGCGGCGAAAGCCTTGTCGTCGAGCCGGCCTCGAACGACGGTTACCTGTTGCAGCATTACCAGGCGCGTGGCGTCGGGGTGTTGGGCGTCGAGCCGGCGGCGAACATCGCCGAAACCGCCCGGCAGCGCGGCATCGATACGCTCAACACGTTTTTCACCGTCGACCTCGCCCGGCGACTGGTCGACGAGGGCCGCCGCGCCGATGTGATCCATGCCCACAACGTGCTGGCCCACGTGGCCGACTTGACCGGATTTGTCACCGGCGTCGCCACGCTGCTCAAGCACGACGGCCGATTCATTGTCGAAGCGCCCTATGTGCGCGACATGGTCGACCACGCCGAGTTCGACACCATCTACCACGAACACCTGTGTTACTTCTCGTTGACGGCGATGAAGCATCTGTTCGCCCCGCGCGGCTTGCACATCGTTCACGTCGAGCGCGTGCCCATTCACGGCGGAACGATCCAGGTGCACGCGGCTCACAACGGCGAAGCCGACCGCACGGTGCACGATCTGCTCGTCGAGGAGACGGACGTCGGGCTCGACGGCATCGGCTACTACCGCGATTTCGCCCGCCGGGTGGAGACGCTTCGCCAGCAGTTGCGCGAATGCCTCGGCCAACTGAAGGCCGAGGGCAAGTCGATCGCCGTGTACGGCGCTTCGGCCAAGGGCAGCACGCTGCTGAACTACTTCGACATCGGCCGCGAAACGCTGGATTTCGTCGTCGACCGTTCCCCCCACAAGCAGGGCCTCCACACGCCGGGCACGCACCTGCCGATTCTCGATCCCAAGGCGCTGGTCGAGCGACAACCCGACTACACGCTGCTGTTGACGTGGAACTTCGCCGATGAGATTCTGCAACAGCAGGCCGACTACCGCGCCCGGGGCGGGAAGTTCATCATCCCCATCCCCGAGTTGGGCATCGTATGAAGAAAGCCCATTGTCAAATGCTCAGACGAGTCGACGGGATCAACCGGATGCACGGAATTCGGCCAGCGAGGCGCATTGCAATCCGCTCGATCCTGTCCCATGGTTCCCTTCATGGTGTCCGTGATTCGGTCGTGACGATTCCACGATGATCTTCGAACCGACCAGGCTGACCGGGGTGTGGATCATCGACGTGGAACAGCACGATGATGAGCGGGGCTCGTTCGCGCGGACGTGGTGCCGGCGGGAATTTGACCAACACGGCTTGAACACCGCCCTTGTCCAGTGCAACACGTCGTTCAATCGGGTCAAGCACACACTGCGCGGCCTGCACTACCAGGCGGCGCCTCATGCCGAGGCGAAGCTGGTGCGCGTGACGCGAGGCCGGGCGTTCGACGTGGCGGTCGATCTGCGGCCGAACAGCCCGACCTTCTGCCAGTGGGTGGCCGCGGAACTGAGCGCCGACAACCGCCAGGCGATCTACATCCCCGAAGGCTGTGCGCACGGCTTTCTCACCCTCGAAGACGACACCGAACTGTTCTACCAGATGACCGCGTTCTACCGCGCCGAGTCTGTTCGCGGGGCGCGGTACGACGATCCGGCTTTCAAGATCGACTGGCCCGCCGCCCCCGCCGTCATCAGCGACCGCGACCGCGCGCTGGGCGACTTTGATCCGGCGATGGTTTGACGTTCGGCCGCGCCGCCGCGTACAGTCCGCCGTCTGTTTCAACCCTGGTGCCCCTTGACCGACCGACCCGACCAGTCCGCCCCGCGCCGCAACCCCGTCGACCGCCTGTTTTCGGTCAAGAGCCTCCAGCGCGCCCTGACCGTCCGCCGCCGGCCTCGCTCCATCTTCGTGCCCTGCTTTCCCAAGAGCGGCTCGACCTACCTGTGCAAGCTGCTGCAGACGCTGACCGGCTACCGCGTGATCAAGCCCGTCCTCGCCTTCGCCCACAACGAGCAGGATCTGTTTGAGTTCCGCCTCAAGGAACATCGTCACGATGCGATCATTCGCCTGCACACCCGGGCCACGCGAAACAACCTGGACATCTGCCATCGCCACCGCATCAAGCCGGTCATCCTCGTGCGCAACATCTTCGACATCGTGCCCAGCATGTTCGACCATATCGAGACCGAGCCGGCCCTGGCGATGGGATTCGTGCATCGCGAGTACTTCGACCTCGACCGTCAAGCGAAGATCGACTTCATCATCCGCATCATCCTGCCGTGGTACTTCAACTTCCTGATGAGCTGGCGGCAGGCGGAAGATGAGATCGAAACGCACTGGCTGAGCTACGAACAGCTTTTCGCCGACCAGGTCGCGGCGGTTTCGGATATTCTGACGTTTTACGGCCTTCCGGCGGATGAAGCGGAAATCACCGCGGCGATCGACCAGACCGGCGGGCAATGGACCCGCAAGAACGTGGGCAAGGCCGGCCGGGGCGAGATGATGCTCAACGAGGAACACAAGGCCGACGTTCGCCGACTCGCCGATGCCTGGGGCGTGCGGCCCAAGCGGTTCGACCTGATCGGCCTGTAGGAATCGCACCATGTCCAGCCAACCGCAAACCGGCAAACAGCAGATGACCGCCGATGCCGCCGACACCGTCCCGGTCTTCAAGCCGCTGCTGGAAGCCGGCGAGATCGAAGCGGCCGTCGACGCCCTGGAAATGGGCTGGCTGGGCATGGGCAGCTACGTCGGGCAGTTCGAACAGGCCATCGCCGACCTGTGCACCACCGGCGATCGCCCCGTGGTCGCGGTCAGCACCGGTCATGCAGCGCTGCATTTGTCGCTGTTGCTCATCGGCGTCGGGCCGGGCGACGAGGTCATCACCCCCTCGTTCAACAACATCGCCGATTTGCAGGCGATTCTCGCCACCGGCGCCGCGCCGGTCTTCGCCGACGTCGACGACCGAACGCTCTGCCTCGATCTCGACAAAGCCGAACCGCTGATCGGCCCGAACACGCGCGCGATCATCATGACCGACTACGCCTGCATGATGGGCGATCACGAACGACTGGCCGAACTCGCCGAAAAGCACAACCTGCGCGTCATCCACGATGCGGCGCACACCTTCGGTTCTTCCCGCCGCGGCAAACCCGTCGGCAGTTTCTCCGACCTCTGCATGTTCAGCTTCGATCCGGTGAAGAACATCACCACCATCGACGGCGGCGCGATCGTCGTGCGATCCGAAGACGAGGCCCGGGCCCTCCGCGAGATGCGCCTGATCGGCATGGGCCAGCCGGCGAAGGTCATGTATCAGGACCAGCGGGCGTGGACCTACGATGTCAAACGACTCGGTTTCCGCTACCACCTGGCCAACCTGCACGCGAAGATCGGCCTGTCGCAGATCGGCAAGATGGACCAAGTGACCCAAACGCGCCGGGCGACCTGTCGCTTCTACCACGAACAGTTTGCCGACATGGCCGACCTCGGCACGCCGCGAACCGATTTCGCCGACGTCACGCCGTTCATCTACTACCTGCGCGTACCGGCCGACCGGCGCTCGGCATTCCGGGAATCCCTGTCCGGCCGCGGCATCGACACCGGCATTCACTGGCAGCCCGGCCACTGGTTCAGCCTGTTCAAAGACTGCCGGGCCGGCGATTTGAGCGTGACCGAGCGCGTCGGACGGGAGATCGTGTCCATTCCGCTGCATTCGAAGATGGCCGGCACCGACCAACAGCGCGTGGCTGAAGCGGTGCGCGGCTTCTTCGGCGCCCAAGGCGATGAGTAATCGAACCATGATGAAGAAGATCACGGTGGACATCGAGAACAGCCTCGTGGAAGTGCACGGCGAATCGGGCATTGAAACCCATCCGTTCGGCGCCCCCGAGGCCTTCAATGCCCTCAGCGATGCGTGGCTGCGTTGCGGGTGGGACGTCAAACACGTGTACAGCTTCACCTGGCTCGGCCGGCCGATCATCCAGTTGCCCGAAGACATGATGCGGATCGCCGAGGTGATTCACGCCGTCCAGCCCGACGTGATCGTGGAGACCGGCGTGGCCCACGGCGGGGGATTGATTTTCTACGCCACGCTGTGCAAAGCGATGAACAGGGGCCGGGTGATCGGCGTGGATGTCGAAATCCGCCCGCACAACCGCAAAGCCATCGAAGCTCATCCGCTCAGCGAATTCATCACGCTGATCGAGCGCGATTCGGTCGCCCCGGAAACGTTGGAGCAAGTGCGTTCGCACATCGGTACCGATGACACGGTGATGGTCATGCTCGATTCGTGCCACAGGAAGCACCACGTGTTGAAGGAGTTAGCCGCCTATTCGCCGCTGGTGACGGTCGATTCGTACATCGTGGCCATGGACGGGATCATGGGGCTGGTGGCCGGCGGCCCGCGCACGGAGGCCGACTGGACATGGAACAACCCCGCCGAGGCCGCGAAGGAATTCGTTGAGGCCAACGATCGGTTCATCATCGAGCAGCCGCCGTTCGAGTTCAACGAAGGCGACATCGAACGTCCGGTGACCTACTGGCCCGCCGGCTACCTCAAGCGCGTCAGGTGAACCACGCCATGTCCGACCATCCCTGCCCTGTTTGCACATCGCTGGACACCGAGTCGTTCTTTCGACGTTCGGCCGTGCCGATTCACGAGAACATGGTCTACGCCACGCAGCGAGCCGCCCGCGACATGCCGCGCGGCGAGATGGACCTGCATGTGTGCCAGCGGTGCGGGTTCGCCTTCAATCCCCGCTTCGATCAGGCGAAGATGCAATACAGCGAGCAGTACGACAACACCCAGACCCACAGCGCCACCTTCAACGAACACGTCGAACGCACCGTGCGCCAACTCGTCCACGAACACGGTGTGCGGAACTGCACGATCGTCGAAGTCGGCTGCGGCAAGGGCGACTTCATCCGCCGCCTGGTCGAACTGGAAGGCTCGGGCAATCGCGGGTTCGGCGTCGATCCGACCTACGAAGGTCCGCTGAGCGTGATGGACGGCCGGTTGCGGTTTGAGCGCCGCTACTATGCTCCTGATTGCGATCACATCACCGCCGACGTGGCGATCAGCCGCCACATGATCGAGCACGTGCCCGATCCGGTCGGCCTGTTCCGCACCGTGCACCAGGCGATGGCCGACAGCCCCCGGGGCCGATTCTTCCTGGAAACCCGCGATGTGGCATGGGCCTTGCGCACTGAATCGGTGTGGGATCTGATCTACGAAGGTTGCTCGTACTTCAATGCCACGTCACTGGCCAATGCGTTTGGTGTCGCCGGGTTTCGGGTGGATCGCGTCGGAAGCGTGTTCGACGGGCAGTACCTGCTGGCCGAGGCGACGCGCCTGGGCGATCCGTCGCCGGCGGCCCCGGAACCCGGCGAGATGCCGACGCTGGCGGAGGCGTTTGGCCGGCAGATCGCCGAGCGCCTTGCCGCCTGGAAAGCCGCCGTCGAATCGCTCGAAACCCCCGTGGCCATCTGGGGCGCCGGCTCGAAGGGAATGACCTTCGGCAACATCGTCGACCCGGACTGTCGCGCGATCACCTGTGCCGTCGACGTCAACCCTCGAAAGCAGGGCGCGTTTCTGCCGGGCACGGGTCATCCGATTCTCGCCCCTGCCGAGGTGCCGGCCGCCGGCGTGCGCACCGTGCTGGTGATGAACCCGAACTACCGGGATGAGATCGCCGGTCAGCTTACCGAACTGAACTGCGATGCGAGGGTGATGAACTGGACGGAACTGGGCTGACCGATCGAACCGGACGCGGGGGGTCGGCTGGATCGTCGCACCCCTGGACCCGGTCACAGATCGACCTGCCGCGAGAAGGCGTACCGCATGGCCTTGCGGGCGCCGAGTTGTCTGACGAACCACGACCGCAGTTTCAACCTCGTTCGACCCGTCTTCTGCGATACCGCCTGCACGCCCACGTCGCGCATCGCCCGCGGGGCGTCGTACCGGGCCCATTCGCGCAGCGCATGCACCAGTGTGGCCCTGTTCACCCGTTCGAGCCGACGACGAAGCAGACTTCGCCAGTCGATGTGCCGCGCCTCGAAGTCGTTGACCAGGAAATGGTACATGCGGTGGATGCGGAGGTAGCGTTCGCGGCTGCCGCCTTCGGTCTGCGAGTAGCTGTCGCCGTGGTAGTGAAACACCGACCCCGGGCGGGGATCGTAGGCCAGCTTGCCTCGCATCAGCACGCGGGCCTGGCTGACCGTGTCGTTGCTCAGGCCTTGCTTGCAGAGGTATCCGCCGGCGTCGCGCAGGGCATCGGTCCGCAGGGCGCAGCCGGGGTGGCGGAAATAGCCGGCGTAGAAATAGGTCACCGCCGCCGCCGCGCCCTCGGCGTAAACCACCCGATCCCGCGCGGCGTAGTCGGCCGAGCCTTCCGTGATGTCCGGCATGCAGATCGCCCGGTAACCATCGCCCGGATCTCCCCGCCAGTACGGCGTGGCGAACAGCGTGACCTCCGGATCCGCATGGTAAGCGGCGAGGCAACGTTCGAGGAACCGCCGGTGAAGCTGATCGTCGTCCTGGTGAAGAATGACAAACCGGCCTCTTGCCAGGGCCGCCGCGTCGCGGAAGTTCGGCCAGGGCCCTTCATTCTCATCACGACGATGGTAACGCACCCGCGGATCGTCGAACGACCGGACGACCTTCTCCGTGTCGTCCGGCGAGGCGTTGTCCGACACGAGCAGCTCGAAATCCTCGAACGTCTGTTCCAGGATGCGCGTCATGCACACGCGCAGCAACTGGCACCGGTTGTACGTCGGCACGGCCACGGTGAAAAACGGCTGATCGGACATATGATTTCCACTCTCGTGCGATCAACAGACCCAACGCAGAGACGTAAAGACAAGAATCACATTGGCTCCATCGAAAACACCGTCGTGAACATGTTATCAAAGAGGCATGTCAAGGACGA
>CAYNCM010000082.1:0-14592 GCA_964395825.1 uncultured Planctomycetaceae bacterium | reverse complement strand
GGCGGACCGGATCGGGTCAGTTATCTCGATCTGATGCGCGAATACGCCGGGCAGCGCGGCCTGCGCCGGTGGATGATTCCCGTGCCCGTGCTCACGCCGCGCCTGAGCAGTTTGTGGCTCGGGCTGGTGACGCCGGTCTACGCGCGGATCGGCCGCAAACTGGTCGAAAGCGTGCGGCACGACACGGTGGTACGGGACGAAGCGGCGAGCGAGGCGTTCGCCATCCAGCCGCGCGGCGTTCGGGAAGCCGTCCAGCGCGCGTTGGCCTATGAAGATCATCAATACGCAACCACGCGCTGGTCCGACGCCCTGTCGACCGGCCGGCCGGCCCCGCGCTGGGACCGCAATCAACTCGGGGGGCGGGTCGTCGATTCGCGATCGCGCCAGGTGCCGGTGTCGCCCGAACAGGCGTTCGCCCCCGTCCGACGGATCGGCGGCGGGCGCGGGTGGTATTTCGGCAACCTGCTCTGGCGGGTACGCGGGGCGATCGACCTGTTGTGCGGCGGGGTGGGCCTTCGGCGAGGCCGGCGCGACCCGGAAGACTGCGTGCCCGGCGATGCGCTGGACTTCTGGCGGGTCGAGGCGTACGACCGGCCTCGCCTGATGCGGCTGGCCGCGGAGATGCGCGTGCCCGGCCGGGCATGGTTGCAGTTCGAGGTTCAGCCCTTCCACGGCGGTTCGACCATCCGCCAGACCGCCCTGTTCGACCCGGCGGGGCTTGGGGGGTTGATCTACTGGTATGCCCTTTGGCCGATCCACCGGATCATGTTCGCCGGCATGTTGCGGGCAATCGCGCGGCGTGCGGTCAACGTCGAACCACCACCGGACCCGGCACCATGAGAAGCGTTATGGCCTTGATCGGTTTCGTGGGCGTGTGCTTTGTCGCCGCGGCGGTGGGCGGTCTGTTCACCGCGCGATCCGTCGGCGACTGGTATGCCAGCCTGACCAAACCCTCGTTCACGCCGCCGGACTGGGTTTTCGGGCCGGTCTGGTCGGTGCTGTATGCGATGATGGGCGCGGCGGCGTGGGGGGTCTGGCGAAAGGCCGGCTTCGGCGGCGCGCGGTGGGCGATGACCCTGTTCGCGGGGCAACTGGCGCTGAACGTGGCGTGGAGCGGGTTGTTCTTCGGGCTGCGCCGTCCGGGGCTGGCGATGATCGACATCGCCCTGCTGGCCGCGGCCATCACGGCGACGGTGATCCTCTTCGCCCGGCACAGCGCGATCGGCGCGGCGTTGATGGTTCCCTATCTGCTGTGGGTCGGGTTTGCCTCGGTGCTCAACGCGGCGATCTGGCAACTCAACCGCTGAACGCCAGCCAGGCCGACGCCGCATCGGCGATGAATTTCACCCCGAACCCCAGCATCGCCGCCCCGCAGATCATCGCGATGATCCGGTCCGTGTGCCGGCCCATCCGCTTCGAACCGCCGTGACTGGCCAGGCTCAGCACATCCAGCCACACCAGATCGCACAGCCAGTGAACCACGGCGAACAACACGAACGCCGCCAGCCCCAGCTCCACCGCCTGCGTGGCCAACGCCAGGCCGATCGTCGCCCACCACAGCAGGAAATACGGATTGGCCGCGGTGAGGATCACGCCCGTCCAGATCGGATGGCGTGGATCGCCGGCCCGGCCGCCGGTCGCCGGCTTGCGCAGGGCGATGAGCATCTGTGCCCCCATGAACAGCAGGAACCCGCCCCCGACCAGGCCGACGCCGATGCGGGCGACTTCGGTTTTCAACAGGGCCCCGGCCCCCAGCAGGATCGCCGCCATCAGGGGAAACTCGACGATGCCGTGTCCCACCGCCACCAGCGCCCCGTGGTGCTTGCCGCGCACGCCCGCAGCCACCGTCGCCGCGGTCATCGGTCCGGGCGCCATCACGCCGCTGAGGGAAATCGCCGCCGCGCTGAACAGAAACCCAATCAGTTCCGCCATGTTCGCTTCCCATGCCACCGGCGAAACCCGGAGGTTACCGCCTCACCGGTGACATGGCCAACCGAACCTTCGCCCGGTCTCGTGCCGTGTCTGCCGTTGATCTTCGGCGGGAAGTCTAGCCGCCAGCCGAAGGCGAGCGCGGTGTTGAAGCGCTCCCCCGCGGGTCGCGGCCCAAACCGATTCCCGAATCTTGGGTGCAGACGCAATACTAGGCCACCCGGCCCATGCGCAGACGGTTGAACTGGATGCCCACGGTGTGCCGACCGCGATGCCGCACCACGCCCGGTTCGGTCGATGTCATCGACGCCAGTCGCCCCGGACAGGAAAACTGCAGATCCACCTCCACCGCTTCGTCGGCCAGAATCGACCCGGTCTGGCGCAACGTCACGCACGCCCCGCCACTGGAAAGGTTTTCCAGTTGACCTTCCACGCGCTGGCCGTCGCTGGTTCGCAGCGTCACCGGAATGTGCAACGTCATGCGACTGTGACGGCGTCGTTCGATCGGCATGCTCATCGTTGGGACCTCACTCGATGTGCCGGGAACCCACGGAATAGAATGTGTTGGGCCGACTTCCCGGTACGCCGGCCGCCGGAGTATATCGGCCAACGGCACCCACTTTCGCCATTGCCCGATAATCTCGATCGCCGACGCTCAGCGCGAACGCGACAGACCCGCCAACGCACCGATCAACGCACCGGCCGACGCCCCGAGCACGGCGTAGAGGAGAATGCTTGACGCCATCGCAAAACCCCAGGTTTCCATCCCCGGGTATGGCGGGCCGTCGTCACCCCACACGAACAGCCAGCCCACCACGTTCACCGGCGCGGCCAGCGCAAACGGA
Organism: uncultured Planctomycetaceae bacterium; assembly: GCA_964395825.1. Classification (GTDB taxonomy): domain Bacteria; phylum Planctomycetota; class Phycisphaerae; order Phycisphaerales; family Zrk34; genus JANQFT01. Next base: position 11,818 of record CAYNCM010000082.1, on the reverse strand, counting down.
ACGACCTGCACCGCCTCCGGCAGGACGCCGAGGCTCAGATGATCATCCAACATTTCGATCAGCAAACTCACCGACACCGCGAGCAACCACACCGCTTCGGCCCCGGCCACGCCCAGCAGCCACATCGGCACGCGCACCGGGCGATCGGACGATGAATCGGACTCCCTCGTCATGGAGGCATGCTCCATCCAGCAAGCGGCCTGCAATGCGACCAATCTACCAGACTCACGCGCATGCGACCTCCACCACAAGCGTCGCCCGGGCGTGACCGCCGGCCCGGATGAGGCGAACGGGTCAAGCGGGCACGAGCCTGGAGCAAGAGACGTCCGACTCAGGCCCGGATATAACTTTCGAGTTTCGAGCCACTTCCGCCCGATAATGTCAGCAGGATATTGCGTTCACCGCCCCGGCGAGTCCTGTCGGCTCGCACTGCCGAATTATCGGAATTGATAAACTGGGCAATCTGGAAAAGGTTGGAGCTTTACGATTGGTCAAAACGTCAAACAGTCGATGAATGAATCGGTGAGCTTATGGTGTCGCACGGCGTCAAAGCGTTTTGAACAGTGGGTTTAGGTTTCCACAGGTCGGATCGGATTGACTCAAGCGTTCGGTGGGCGGTGTACGATATGTTGAGTGACGAAGCACGAGGCACACAAGCCGGGCCGAGGACGCCGCTGCGGAGTCCAGCGCCGGCCCGGAACCTGCCCGAGGAGCAATGAGCCATGAGCGAGATTCCCCCGATCGGCCGATCGAACCCGGCGCTGGCGCGGATCGCCGCGCGTCGGGCGGCCCAGACGCCCGCCCCCGCCCCCGAAGCCCATCGCGGCGGCGACCGGGTCGAGCTGAGCACCACGGCCCGGCTGCTCGGCCAACTGAAAAGCGTCCCCGACGTGCGGCAGGGACTGATCGACCGCGTTCGCAGCCAGATCGATGCGGGCACCTACGAAACCGAAGACAAGCTCGACGCCGCCATTGATGCGATTCTCGATGAACTGAACGAGTAGATGACCGGAGTTGAGGGCGGAACATTGGAAATTGGGGTAAGCGAGAACCGGCGCCGCCAGGCGCCGGTTTTCATGGGGGCTTTTGAAAAACCTGTTTGGTGACCCGCCGAGCGCCCCGCGGACGGAGTATTCGGCGGCTTGGGGTCGGGTGATTCAGAGGGCCCATGGGATTCGACAGAACCGAATCGCGTGAAATCCTGGTGTACCCGGGATGAGCTTCACAGGGCCGAAAGGTCTTCGAGGGCGCTGCTGTCTTCGGCGCCCAGGCGGCGGTAGATTTCGATCGTGGCGACCGATCGGTTGAGGGTGTAAAAGTGGATGCCGCGGACCTGGTTGTCCAGCAGGTCACGGCTCTGCTGGGTGGCCCAGTCGATGCCCACGCGGGCGACCTGGTCGTCATCTTCCCCGGCGTTCTGCAATCGCCGCAGCATTTTGGCCGGCAGACGCGCCCCGCACATGCCCGCCATGCGGATGATGCCCCGGCGGCTGAGCACCGGCATCAGTCCCGCGATGATCGGCACCTGGATCCCCGCCAGGTCGCAGCGCTGGCGGAAGTCGTAGAAGTCCCGGTTGTCGAAAAACAACTGCGTGATGACTGCATCGGCGCCCGCGTCGACCTTGGCCTTGAGGTGGTCCAGGTCGTCCAGCATGCTGGCTGTTTCGGGATGGCCCTCGGGATAGCCGGCCACAGCAACGCCGAACCGGTCACCGAAGCGCTCGCGGATCATCGCGACCAGTTCCGAGGCGTACCGCAGACCATCAGGGTGCGGCTCGAAGCGTTCGGCGTCCCTGGGCGGGTCGCCGCGCAGGGCGACGATGTTGTCGATGCCTTCGTCGGCGTAGCCCTGGATGATTTCGGTCATCTCATCGCGCGAGTGGCCCACGCACGTCAGGTGGGCCGCGACGTTCAGCCCGACCTGGTGTTTCAGGGCCCGGACCATCTGGTGGGTTTTCTGTCGCGTGGTACCGCCGGCACCGTAGGTCACCGACACGAACGAGGGCTTGAGTTCGGCCAGCGCATGGGCCCGCTCGAACAGCGTGTCCACGCCGCTTTCATCCTTGGGCGGGAAGAACTCGAAACTGAAGGTGATCGGGTGATGTTCAAACACGTCGGACAGGCGCATGCGTTATTCATCCATTTATCCGGATAGACGGATTTTACATCGGCGATTCCGGCTGGTCAAGGCGGCGGTTGCCGAGACGGCCGGGCCATCGGTTATGATAGGCGCGATGAGCGGGCGACTGGATCAGTTGATGAAGCTGTACGAAGCGGGCGATGAGGATCCATTCGTCACGTACGCCATTGCCATGGAGCACGAGACGGCCGGTGACACGGCGGCGGCGATCGGCTGGCTGGACAAAACGCTGGCCACCGATCCGGACCATGCCTACTGCTATTACCAGAAGGGCCGACTGCTGCTGGCCCGGGGCCTCGCCGATGAAGCCCGCGTGGCGCTGGAGGCGGGCCTCGACGCCGCGAAGCGCAGCGGCGATGACAAGGCGCTCAGCGAGCTGCGCCAACTGCTCGGGACGATCGGCTGATCCGCCGATCAGGGGAACCGCACGATGAACAGACTCATAGCGATCGCGATCATCGCAACCGCGCAGGCGACCGCCGCGGCGCAGACCGCCAACGGCCGGCCACCGGAGCTTTCCCCGAACGCCGCCTGTACGCCGGTGACGTTGTGGGCCATGTGGGAAAACGACGGCGGCCCGCCGCGCTTCTTCCCGCGGTCCGATCGCTATTACACCAACGGCCTGGCCTTCATCGTCACCGCCCAGCCCGACTGGGCCAAGCCCCTCGCCGACGCCATGCCGTCCAACGAAGCATTCGACGCTGACGGCCGGGCGGGCGTGGGATTTGTCGCCGGGCAGTTGATGTTCACCCCCGACGATCTGCGTACCGGGGCGCTGATCCGGGACGAACGGCCCTACGCCGGCTACCTGTACGGTGGCCTGTACTGGCAGCGCGCCACCGGTCGCTCCGCCGCCGACGCCGCCACGCTCGACCATTTCGAGGTCAACCTCGGCGTGATCGGCCCGTCGTCGCTGGCCGAAGACCTGCAGGAGGCCATTCACGACCTGGTTGACGATCAAGACCCGCGGGGTTGGGGCAATCAGCTCCACGACGAGCCGGCATTTCAGTTCTACATCCGCAAGAAGTGGCGCACCGCCCCCGCATCGTTCGAGCTGTTCGACACGCCATGGCAGCACCAGATCATTCCGCAGGTCGGCCTGGCCGCCGGATCGGTTCATCGCCATTTGCACGGCGAGGTGACCGCCCGTCTCGGCTGGCGGTTGCCCGACGATTTCGGCCCGCCGCGCATCGACGACCCGCCCGCCGCCGTCGCGGCGCCGGACGATGGCTGGAGCGTTTACGGCTATGCGCGGATCGGCATGAAGCTGGTCGAGCACCATACGCTGATCGAAGGCAACAACTGGCGATCGAGCCACGGGCGCGACGCGGAAGTGTGGGTCGGCGATGCGCAACTCGGCGTGATGGTGCAATATGCCGGCCCGCGCTGGGCCGTCCGCGTCGGCTGGGCGCACACCTGGCGGACCCACGAATTCCGAAGCCAGCAGCGCGACAATCACATCGGTCTGATCGCCCTGGCCGTCGCCGGCTGGTTCTGATCGTCGCATCAAGCGGCACCGCCGCGCAGGTCGTGCCGGGGGCCGATCTACCGCCTCACGTACATCGCGTCGCCGCTGGTCAGTTGGCCGGTTTCAAGGGTGTACAGGTCGTACAGGTTCCGCAGGGCGAAGCCGCGGGCGCGGAGGTAGGCGTCGACATCGCCGAACAGCGGTTGATCGTCGTACAGGGCGATGAACTCGACTTCGGTGATGATGATGTGCACGCCATCGAGCAGGCGCTCGGCGCCCTGGAGCGCGTACAGTTCATAGCCTTGCAGGTCGAGCTTGAGCACGTCGACGGGGGCGTCGATCACCTCGTCCAGTCGCACCTGCGGCAGGGCGGCGGTCTGGCGAACGGCCACCGCATCGCCGTGCAATTCGTCGGCGAAGGCGCTGGGCTTCAGCACGCTGGACGACATCACGTTGCCCACCACGTTGAACTGAACGGTTCCCGCTTCGGCCCCGAGCGCCGCGGCGTGAACGGTGACGTTGGGCGAACCGGCGTACTTCTGCCCAAGCATCTGGGCCAGCGGAGGAATCGGCTCGAAAGCATGCACCGTGCAGCCGGGATAGTCGGCCAGGAAGCGATCGGTCACCCGCCCCACGTGTGCCCCGCCATCGACCAGCACCGGACTTTCCGAGGCAACCAGCGCCCGGGCATCGGCGAAACGGTCCCGCGAGGCCATCGGGCCGTGCGGCTGGGCGGGCGGGGCCGGTCCTGCGGTCGCCGTGGTCATCGCTGCGCCTCCATGCGGCTCATTCCCAGGTCATCCGCCCCGAACACGCGGGTCATCCCTCGCCCCGTGCCCTCGCCTCTGAACATCGGCCACACGGGCCCGCGCACCGCACAATTCCACGGATCGATCAACCGCCCAGCGCTTCGAGCAGTTGCGGTTCATGCCACACCTCGACGCCCAGTGCGTGGGCTTTGTCGAGTTTGCCGCCCGCCTCTTCGCCGGCGATCACCAGGTCGGTGTGCTTCGACACGCTGGCGGTGACCTTCGCGCCCAGGGCTTCGAGTTTCTCGGTCAACTCGGGCCGGGTCAACGATTCCAGCGATCCGGTCAGCACGATCGTCTTTCCGGCGAAAGGCGATTCGGCCTGGCCGGCGGTTTGGCCCTGGCGATGTGAGGTCAGGTCGACCCCCGCTTCGTCGAGCGCGTCGATCGTGGCCTGCCCGGCGTCGCAGGTGAAGTAGCGGTGCAGCGACTCGGCGACGATCGGGCCGATGTCGGGCACTTCGGCCAGCGCTTCGGCGTCCGCCTGTTTGAGCTGGCGCATGTCGGAAAAATGCTGGGCCAGCGCCCGCGCCGTCGCCCCGCCCACGTGGCGGATGCCCAGTGACGCCAGCACCCGCGCCATGCCCCGATCCTTCGACGCTTCGATCGCCTGGATCAACTTCGCCGACGACTTCTCGCCCAGGCGCTCCAGCTTCGCCACGTCCTCGGCCTTGAGGTGATAAAGGTCGGCGAAGTGTTCGACCAGGCCGGCGTCGAGCAGTTGGTCGACCAGCTTCTCGCCCAGGCCGTCGATATCCATCTGCCCGCGCCCGGCGAAGTGGATGAGTTTCTCGCGGAACTGGGCGGGGCATTCGGGGTTCAGGCAGCGATGGGCGACTTCGCCTTCTTCCTGCCTCACTGGCCCGCCGCAACTGGGGCACTGCTCGGGGGCCGCGATCCGCCTGGCGTCGACCGGGCGCTTGTCCACTTGCACCTCGACGACCTGCGGAATAATCTCACCCGCCTTTTCGATCACCACCGTGTCGCCGAGGCGGATGTCCTTGCGGCGGATTTCATCGAGGTTGTGCAGCGTGGCGTGCTGGACGGTCGTGCCGGCCACGAAGACCGGCTGCATCGTCGCGCGGGGCGTGAGCTTGCCGGTCTTGCCGACCTGCCAGTCGACCTTCAGCAGTTTGGTCACCGCCTGTTCGGGGGCGTACTTGTAGGCGATGCACCAGCGTGGGGCCTTGGCGGTGTGGCCCAGCTCGCGCTGCTGGTCGTAACGGTCGACCTTCACCACCACGCCATCCACCGGATAGCCCTGCCGGGCGCGCTGCGGGTCGAAGTCGTTGATGTACTGCCACACCTCGTCCATGTTCCGCGCCACGCCGGTTGACCGGTTGACCGGCAGCCCCCAGGCGCGGAAGGTTTCGAGCAGTTGGCGATGCGATTCGAAGCGGTCGGGTTCGACTTCGCCCCGGCCATGGGCGTAGAAGCACAGGAAGCGTTTAGCCGTTTCGCGCGGGTCGAGCTGCTTGAGCGATCCGGCCGTGGCGTTGCGGGGATTGGCGAAAACCGGTTTGCCTTCGGCATCGCGCTGTTCGTTGAGGCGGGCGAAACGGTCGTTCGGCATGAACACCTCGCCGCGGACCTCGACCACGTCCGGCACGCCATCGCCGCTCAGCCTCAGCGGCACCGCGCGCACGGTGCGGATGTTGGCGGTTACGTCATCCCCCCTTCGCCCGTCGCCGCGCGTGACCGCCCGCACCAACCGGCCATGCTCGTAACGCAGGCTGATCGCCACGCCGTCGATCTTCGGTTCACACACGAACGGCACGTCGCCACCGAACAGGTCATCGCCCGCCCCCAGCCGCTTGGCCGTGCGGTCGGCCCAGGCCTGGAGTTCGTCCTGGTCATACGTGTTATCGATCGACATCATCGGCACGGTGTGCTCGACGGTCTGGAAGCCCTCGATCGGCTCGCCGCCCACGCGCTGGGTGGGGCTGTCCGGCGTGACCAGGTCCGGGTGCTTCGTCTCCAGCTCAGCCAGCGTTTCGAGCAACTGGTCGAACTGCCGGTCGCTGATCTCCGGCGCATTTTCGACGTAGTACAGCCGATTGTGACGGTTGATTTGCTCGCGCAGTTCGGCGATGCGGTCGGCGGCGGACGGGTTCGCGCTGGCGTTCATGCCCGTAGTTTACCGCGATGCCATGACAAAGGGCGCCGGGCGCGGGGGGATCTTCACGCCGGATGCACCAGGCGCGGCGAACGGGCGGCGGCGACTTCGTCGGCCCGGCCGATCGTGGCGCTGCGGGGGGCCGATTGCAGCGATGCGGCGTCGGCTTCGACCTCATCGGCAATCGCGATCATCACCGCGGCGAAGCGGTCGAGCGTGGCGAGCGATTCGCTTTCGGTCGGCTCGACCATCAGGCAGTGGTGCACCGGCCAGTGCATCGTCGGCGGGTGGATGTCGTAGTCGATCATCCGCTTGGCGATGTCGACCAGCGAGACATCCTGATCCAGCAGGCGCTGGGGGATGGTGACGAACTCGTGGGCGCAGTAGCGGCCGGCGGCGGGATCGAAGTAGGGCAGGTCGAACCGGTCTTGCAGGCGGGCGGCCAGGTAATTGGCGCACAGCACGGCGGATTCGGCGACGTGGGCCAGTCCGACCGGCCCGCAGGCGCGGATGTAGGTCCATGCCCGCACGAGCACGCCGACCTGCCCGAAGAAACTGCGCACCCGGCCGATGGACTTCGGCCGATCGTAGGCAAGCTGATACGGGGCGGCTTGCTCGTCTTCGCTGAACACGACCTGCGGTGCGGGCAGGTAAGGGGCGAGGAAGTCGCGGCAGGCGATCGGGCCGGCGCCCGGTCCCCCGCAGCCGTGCGGGGTGCTGAAGGTCTTGTGGGTGTTGTAGTGCATGATGTCCACGCCGAAGTCGCCCGGTCTGGCCTTGCCGAGGATGGCGTTCATGTTCGCCCCGTCGAGATAAAGCAACGCCCCGGCGTCGTGGAGTATCTTGGCGATGTCGCCGATCTGTCCGTCGAAGAGGCCGGCGGTGTTCGGGTTGGTGATCATCATGGCGGCGGTGGTTTGGTCGCACTTGTCACGCAAGTCGTCCAGATCGACCAGCCCGTCTCTGGAAGCGACCTGCACCACGCCGGTGCCGCACATGGTGCAGCTTGCGAAGTTGGTTCCGTGGGCGGTGTCGGGGACGAGAACCTTGCGGCGGTCGGGGGCGTTGGCGGCTTGGGGATCGCGGAAGTAGGCGCGAATGACCTTGAGGGCGGCATACTCGCCGTGCGCCCCGGCGCAGGGCTGGAGGGACACTTCATCCAGGCCGCCGATCTCGGCCAGCCAGGTGCGCAGCTCGTACATCATCCGCAGCAGGCCCTGGACGTCTTCGTCGGGCGCGGCCGGATGCACATCGGCGAACCCGGGCAACGCGGCGGCGGCCTCGTTGATCCTGGGGTTGTACTTCATCGTGCACGAGCCGAGCGGATAGAAATTCGCATCCACCGAAAAGTTGCGATGGGCCAGGTGGATGTAATGGCGGACCACGTCGAGCTGGCCGAGTTCGGGCAGGTCGGGCGCTTCGCCGAGCAGATCATCGGGCAGGCCGGTGGGCGGCACGTCGAGTTCGGGCAGATCGACCGCCCGGGCGCCGGGGGTGTGTTTTTCAAAGACCAACGGCTCGGCGGGTCGCTCGCCGCGGTCGGCGATGTTGAGGGTGTCGTCAGGCAAGTCGAGTCTCTTTCAGTCAGGTCGCTCGGTTCGTTCCACCGCTCCGGTCTTCCGATGGCGGACCACGGCGTGGCTGCGTTCACGGTGCGGCGATCCGCCCGTGTCCTGCGATGAAGAAACGGAAAGTCAGTCCGCGCTCTCGGTGGACCACCCGCATCAGGCCACCTCCTTGAGCAGGTCGACCAGGGCGTCGATTTCCGTTTTCGTTCGCTTTTCGGTCACGGCGATCAGCAGGCGGTTGGCTTCGCCGAGGCCCAGGCGGTCGGCGGCGATGCCGGGCGCGAGATTGCGTTCCCGGCCGGCGTCGATGATCTTCGCCGCTTCGGTCGGGCAATCGACGGCGAACTCGTTGAAAAACGGCCGGTCCGTGAAGCGCAGCGCATAAGCCTGGAGCGAGGCGATCCGTTCGGCGGCGTAGTGGGCCTTATGGTAGCACTGTTCGGCGACCTGGCGCAGCCCGGCCGGGCCCAGGACGCTGAGATAAACCGTGGCCCGGATGGCCAGCAGGCCCTGGTTGGTGCAGATGTTGCTGGTGGCCTTGGCGCCGCGGATGTGCTGTTCGCGGGTCTGCAGGGTCAGGCAGAAGGCGCCTCGGCCGTCGGCATCGGTGGTCTGGCCGATCAGCCGGCCTGGCATTTTGCGCATGAACTGGTCGCGCGTGGCGAACAGGCCCACGTAGGGTCCGCCGTATTGAAGCGGAATGCCCAGCGGCTGGCCCTCGCCGGCGGCGATGTCCGCCCCGCAGGCGCCCGGCGTCTTGAGCAGCGCGCAGGCGATCGGGTTGAACGCGGCGATGGCCAGGGTCTTCGGCTGTTCGTGGGCGACGGCGAACAGGTCGGTCCAGTTCTCGATCAGGCCGAAGGCATTGGGCGACTGAATCACCACGCAGGCGGTGTCGTTGTCGAGATGTTCGCGCACGGTGTGGGGGCTGATCGTCCCTTCGTCCGAGCAGGCAAGCTCGATCAACGCGCACGGCAGGTCGCTGCACGAAGTCGCCAGCACCTGGCGGTAGTGCGGGTGCAGGGTCGAAGCGATGAGCACGCGCCGCTTGCCCGACAGGTTCAGCGACATGTTGACCGCCTCGGCGAGGGCGTTGGCCCCTTCGTAAAGCGAGGCGTTGGCGATGTCCAGGCCGGTCAGTCGGGCGATCTGCGTCTGGAACTCGAAAAACGCCTGCAGCGCGCCCTGAGAAGCCTCGGCCTGGTAGGGGGTATAGGCGGTGACGAACTCGCCGCGCCAGGCGACATCATCGACCACCGCGGGGATGAAGTGGTCGTAAGCCCCCGCGCCCATGAAACAGGCGGCGCAGTCGGCGGTGCGGTTGAGGGCGCTGAGCCGGCCGAGTTCGCGCTGCAGTTGCAGTTCGCTCATCGCCGGCGGCAGGTCGAGCGGGCGGTGGAGGCGGTGGTCGTCCCCGACGGCGGAAAACAGATCGTCGACCGAATCGACCCCGATCGTCTGGAGCATTTGCGAACGCTCGGGCGGGGTGATCTGCACGTAATCCATCAAACAGGTCCTCTCGGATGACGTTCGGGAGTCTGGTGAGTGTATGCGCCGCAGGGCGAAACCGCAAAAAACAGGTCAAAACGTCGCCGAGGGGCGGGCTTGGCGGTTTTGAACTGGACAACGCCGCCTCGCGTGGCAAACTGTCAGTGACACGATGCCCGTCGCGCGGCGCGGCCGGGCGAGATCGAAAACAACAGCCGCCCCCTCGACTGGGGGCGCCCGCTTGCGGGGACTTGCCTGCGAGATCGGGGGATCACAGACCTTGGACAATGCGGACAAAACCCGCCAGGCGATCGAGGCGCTGGCTGAGCTTTACCTGACCGGACCGGAACAAGGGCCGCGCGACACTTCCGGCCTGGCCGAGGGCAAAGCCCCCGACGCGACCGATGAACCCGCGCCCCCCGACGCGACCGATGCCGCGCCGCCGGTCGAGGGGGTGCTGATCGGTCATCTGCCCGGGTTCGCCGCGCCGTGGCTGACGCAGTACGCCGATCACCTCGCCGCCGAACGCGGGCCCACGGCCCTATGCCACGTCGACCCCGATGGCCTGGACATCGACCTGGTCGAACCCAATCCGCACCGCCGACCCAATCACCCTTCGCCCGACGAAGCGACCGGCCCGACCGACCGGCGGCTGCGCCACCTGCTCGATGAACTGGCCACGCGCGTGCGCGGGTGGCTGATCCACCTCGGCGATCCGGTCATGCCGCTGACCCGACGCCTGGCCGGGACGCTCGATGCCTGGACGGTCATCACCGGCTGCGATGAAGCGGCGCTGGTCGCGGCGTACCAGATGCTCAAGCAGCTCATTCGCCCGGGCCGAAGCGCCAGCCCGCCGAAGCGCCTCCAACTGATGTTCATGGGTTGCGACGTCGAGCAAGCCGACCACGCCGCCGAACGCGTCCGCCGCGCCGGCGAACGGTTCCTCGACGTGCCCATCGTCCTGCTCGGCGCCCGGCGGCAAATGCAGCCGGTGCTCAAACGGCGCGTCGCGTCGTTCAGCCATTCACCCGACAATCCGCCGCACTGGCAGGTGCTGATGGATTTCATCGCTGATCTGCGATCTTCGATCGGTGATCGGACCGAAGCGCCGATGGAACCCGAGCCGGCCCGACCGGCGACCCGCGCCCCAGGCCCCAGGCGTCAGGCCCCACACCCCACCCCGCAAATCTCCAGCCCCACGCCCCGGGCCTCCCCCCCCGACCTGGCCGCGTTCATCGACGATCTGTCGGCGTGTGAAGCGCGCTGCCCGCGGCATCGGGCGGTGCAACTGGCGATTGATTCGGCCCGCCGACCGCACGTGCTGGTTCACGCGGCCGGCGAAGCGATCCGACCGGCCGTCGCCGACCTGCTGGCCGTCGCCGCCTGGGCCCGGCAGAACGCCCAACTGCTTGCCGTGGAACCCGACCCGCCGCCCATGCTGCACCTGTTCGTCGATCAGCCCAAAGCGGTGGCCGATCTGGTCGCCACGGATGCGATGCGTCTGCATCTGCTGTTGCCGATGATCGTGGCCGACCGGGTGACCTGGCATCACGTCGACCTGAACTGACCGCAGGCCCTGTCGGCGGCGCTGCGGGCGGGCATCGTGGCGATGGTCGAAGCGGCCAAGGGGGAGGGGGGATGAAATCCTTGGGACCCTCGCTTCGTAGACCGTTGGGCCAGCGTCGCGCACATTCTCAAGGGTTTACAGTCATGGGGTACCGGAATCGCTACGCGGGCCTGCGCCGGCAGATTGCCCGCGCCAATGGGCTTCACCCCATCCGGGGCCGCGATGCGATAGATGCCCTGATGCCCCGGACGTTGGCCCTGGCCAAGCAACTGCATTGCCAACACCCCAAGTACAAGTCCCGGAACATGGAGATAACCGAAACCGGCGTAGCGGGGGACTGGACAACGGCTGGCCCGGCCATGTAGCGGCAGGCGCGAACGCGCCTCGGCCGCGCCATTGCACATCCGTCCACGCAGGCCGGGCACGGCGAAGCAATCGGCCGATGTCGCCACCAGGGGGGTTGTCATGATTCATGGGATGCCTGTTTACCCTTTCAATCCTGACATCTTCCGACATCGGGCGACCTTTGGCCAGATCAGTCGGAACTTCCGGACAGGATCAGAATCGGCGCGGTGGCGAAGCCGTGGCAGAGCGAGCCGGCGCGGCTGAACGCTTCCGAGCCGGGCTGATACACGCCCGCCTCCCATATGGTGCGGCTGCCT
>CAYNCM010000081.1:0-14777 GCA_964395825.1 uncultured Planctomycetaceae bacterium | reverse complement strand
GGGGGGGGGGGGGGGGGGAGGGGGGGGGGGGGGTGGGGGTGTATGGGGCGGGGCGGAGGCGGGCCGGTCACGCCCCGGCCAACAGGGCGGCCAGCAGGCCCTTCTGCGCGTGCAGGCGGTTGTGCGATTGCCGGAATACCCGGCTCTGTGGCCCGTCGATCACCTCGTCGGTGATTTCCACGCCCCGGTAGGCCGGCAGGCAGTGCAGCACGATCGCGTGTGTCGGGGCCGCGGCCAGAAGTTTCGTGTTCAACTGGAAACCGGCGAAGTCCTTCAGTCGCCGGGCCTTTTCCTCTTCCTGGCCCATTGAAACGAACGTGTCGGTGTAGACGGCGTCGGCTTCGCGCACGGCTTCGGCCGGATCGGTGATGATCTCGATGCTTGCGGTGGGCGAGTCGGCGTGAATGCGTTTGATGATGTCGCCGTCGAGTTGGTAGCCCGGCGGGGCGGCGAGGAAAAACCGAACCCCCAGCCGCGCGCACAGCGCCGCCAGCGACAGGGCCACGTTGTTCCCGTCGCCCACGAATGCCACCGTTCGCCCCGACACGTCCGCGCCGAACTCGTCCTGGATCGTCATCATGTCCGCCAGGGCCTGGCAGGGGTGCGATCGGTCGCTCAGCGCGTTGATCACCGGCACGTCGCCGCACTCGGCCATTTCCATCAGTTTCTCGTGCTCGAACACCCGCGCCATGATCCCGTCCACCATCCCGCTGACCACCCGGGCGAAGTCGGCCGGCGTTTCACGTTCGCCCAGCTTCACCTCGTTCTGGCCCAGCACGATGCTGTGGCCGCCCAGGTCGTACATCGCCTGCTCGAAGCTTACCCGCGTCCGCAGCGAAGGCTTCTCGAAGTACATCGCCAGCGTCCGCCCCGCCAGCACCGGCGTCGTCCTGCCGGCCATTCGGTCGTCGCGCAACCGCCGCCCCACGTCCAGCACGTGCGTCAGTTCCTCGGTCGTGCAGTCGGTCACGTTGATGAAGTGCTTCATGTCGCTTGGTCCGAATACCTGTCAACCGCCAAGACGCCCACTGCGCCGGGAAGCGAAGTCCACGAGGCGCCTGTTGGACGCCTTGGCGGTTCAAATTACTCCAGCACGATCTCGGTGCCGATGCCCGTGGTGCTGAAAACCTCCATCAGCAGGGAGTGGGGGATGCGCCCGTCGATGATGTGCACCTTGGTCACACCGCCTTCCAACGCGGTGAACGCAGCTTCGGTCTTGGGCAACATGCCGCCGGCGATCACGCCCTGGTCGACCAGGTCTTCGACCTGGCTTTTGGTCAGGTGGCTGACCAGCGTCTCGTCGGTCTCGCCGGTGCGAATGCCGTGCGTGTCGCTCATGAGCACCAGCTTCTCCGCCTTGACCGCGGCGGCCACCTCGCCGGCGGCCGAGTCGGCGTTGATGTTCAGCTTCCCCCCCGCCGCGTCACGGGCCACCGGCGCGATCACCGGGATCACCTCCGCCAGCACCAGCGCCCGAAGCAGGTCGGCGTTGACGTGTTCGACCTCGCCCACGAAACCGATGTCAACTTTGCGACCTTCCGCGCCTTTAAGGAACAGACGCTTGCCGAACAGAGCGCAACTGGTCAGCGAATGCAGCGCCATGGCCTGATGGCCATAGTCGTTGATCTGCTTGACCATCGACACGTTGATTTCATTGGCCAGCACGTGCTCGACGATGGCCAGCGTCCGGTCGTCGGTGTACCGCCGGCCCTGGACGAATTGCGCTTCGAGGCCCGCGCCGGTCATCGCCCGGCTGATCGCCTTGCCCCCGCCGTGCACGATCATCGGACGCATGCCCACCGCGTCCATGAAGCAGATGTCGCGCAGCAGACCCGCCAGCGCCTCCGGCTGGTCCATGATCGAACCGCCCACCTTCACCACGATGGTCTTGCCTTCAAACCGGCGAATGTATTCGTGGGCTTCGATGAGCACCGCGGCTTTTTCGATCGCCTGTTGCATCACGGCATCCCTGCGAGAGGGAAAAACGACTATCATACTGGCGGCTCGAGCGGCGGACAATCATCCCAAAGCCCCGCCCGTGGGGGGCCCCTGTCTCCGCGAGGGGCCGGAGGAAGGTGGTTCAGCTCGCGTCGCAAGCCCGGCCCGATGCGACGCGCCTGATTTCGGAGCCAACCCCTGCCAGCCTCCCCCGGAGGGGCAGGGCCGGCCGCTGATTGACCTCGTCGCAAGGAGAAACCCCATGCGCTACCTGCTGACCGCCATGACCGCTGTGCTGTTCACCGCCGCCGCGTCCGCGCAGACCGGCCCGGCGCTGATGATCCGTCCGTGGGTGCAGACCGATGCGTTTCGCCCGGCTGTCGAAGCCGCCCAGGAGGCGATCGTCATGCCCGATGCCGAAGGCGAGCGCGGATACGATGCGGCGGTCAGCATCTACGAAACGATCGCCCGCTGGCGTCTGGAACCGCAGGCCGAGCACAGCGTCTCGGTCGGCTTTGAGCAGTCGATCATCGATGGCGGATCGAACGCGGTGATCGATCTGCGAAACCGCGTGAACCAGTCGCTGGCGATCGGCGTGCCGCTGGCCTGGACGGACGACGGCTGGGAATTCGCCCTCACCGCCGGGTTCGGCTATGCCGGCAACAACGCCTACGGCGACGGCGATGCGTGGTACGGCCTTGGCTCGTTCATCGCGACCAAGCGGTTGGACGCATCGTCGAGCCTGCAACTGTTGCTGGTTTACGACGGCAACCGGGGGCTGTGGCCCGATACCCCTTTGCCCGCCGTGGCGTACAACCACCAGGTGAATGAGCAACTGGCTTACACGGTCGGCCTGCCCTACAGCAGCCTCCTCTGGCGGCCGGTCGACCGCCTGACGCTTCGAGCTTCATACGTCTTGCCGACCAGCGTTACCGCCGGGGCGACGTACGAACTGTTCGACTGGCTCGACGCCTTCGCCTCGTTTGATCGCCGGTTGTACGTGTTTCACGATAATGCGTTGAGCGATCACCGCCGCGTGTTCTTCGAGCAGCAGCGCATCGAGAGTGGCTTACGATGGAAGCCCTGCGATTACGCCGAGGCGATCGTCGCCGCCGGCCTGGCGTTCGAGCAGGAATACCAGACCGGTTACGACGTACGCGATCTGCACGACAGCGCCGGACTCGACGATGAAATCTATATGCGCTTCGGCGTGAATCTGAAGTTCTAGTGCCGTGTCTGCCGTTGATCTTCGGCGGGAAGTTCAGCCGCCAGCCGAAGGCGAGCGCGGTGTCGAAGCGCTCCCCCGCGGGTCGCGGTCAAAACCGATGCCCGAATCTTGGGTGAAGACGCAATACTAGGGGCGCCCAACAGGTAGCCGTGCCGCTGCCGCGGCTGACACGAACGGTGATCCGCACGCTCTTACCGATTGGCCGGGCTGGGCGATCACCGGGCGCGGCGGTCGGCATCGAGGGCTTCGTCGGCCGTGGTGAACATGGGAAACAACTCGGCCAGGCGGGTCTTGCGGAATACGTCTTCGACGTCGGGCGAGGCGCCGGCCAGATGCAGTTGTCCGCCGTAGGTTTGCAGATCGCGGCGCAGCTTGATCAGTTCGCCCAGGGCCATGGAAGCGATGAACGCCAGTTCGCTCAGGTCGAGGACGATGCGCAACACGCGCCGGCGCAGGATCGGACTGAACGCACGGCGGATGTTGTCCGCGTGGCAGTTGTCGGCATCGCCGGCGAGGTGGGCGATAACCGTCTCTTGGCGGGTCTCGGTCTGAATCTGGAAGTCGGACATGGCGGTGCGCTCCGGAACCGGGAGCCGCGCCCCTTCACGACGTTTCGGGCAGACGGCAATGGCGTTTCTTGATCATGGTCAGACACTTGCCGCACGGGGAAAAGCTGACCTCGGTCATGTAGGCGCGAATGAGCATGATGCCGCGGCCGTGGGGCTTTTCGAGATTTTCGTCCAGCGTGGGATCGGGCACGGCATGGGGCGAGAAACCGCCGCCCTCGTCACAGACGGTCATACGCAGCCGATCGGCGTCGATATCGAAGGTGAGGGTGACTTGCTTGTCGGGGTCGAAGCGGTTGCCGTGCTTGATGGCGTTGGTTAACGCTTCTTCGAGCGACAACTTGACGGCGAACTGGGCGGTCTGGTCGAAGCCCTGTTCGGCGATGTGCTGGAGGACGGCTTGCTCGGCGCGGGCCACTTCCTCGAAGCGGCTTTCGAGGATGAGTCGATGTTCACGGGAATCGGGCATCGCCGACGACCCTCCAGCGGCGTTCGCCCCCACGGCTCACTTGAACTTCTTGCGGGCCTCGTCGGTGGTCTTGAAGATCTGGAACAGCTTGTTCAGCTTCGTGATGGCAAAGACTTCATAGATCTGCGGGTTGATGTTCGCCAGGCGCAGTTGCCCGTCCTTCTGGCGAATCTTGTTGTTGATCGTGATCAGCGTCCCCAGGGCCGCCGAAGACAGGTGGTCGACGTTCTCGAAGCTGATCAGCAATTTGGGCACGGCGGCGTTCTCGATGATGTTGTTGATCTCATCGCCGATCTGCTGAATGTTGGCTTCGTCAAGAATGTTCTTGTCGAGGAACTCGATGATCGTGACATCGACGTCTTTCTGGACCAGGAGTCTTGATTCGCCGGCCATCGGGGGTTCTCCTGTCCGCCGGCGCCGAGGCCGGCGCGGAGGACGGTTCGATTGACTGTGCCCGGGCCATCACCGAAGCCCCGGGGGGCCGCGCCGTGCGGCCGGCGTGAAGGCGGGAACCGTCTCCGCACCGGCCGCGTGGACGCTTGAAAATCGCTCGGCGCGCCGCGGGCGCTTACGGCAGCGGCTGGTTCGTCAGGTTGAACATGCCCGGCGACTGCTCGAGGCCGGGGTACAGTCGTTCCTCGTGCTCGGACTGCACGATGATGGTGGGCGTGATGAGCACCAGCAGCGTGCGCTCGTCCTTGGTGATCGCGCGGTTGGTGAACAGGCGATTGAGGAACGGAATCTTGCTGAGCACGGGTACGCCGGCTTCCACTTCCACCTCGCCCACCAGGCGCTGACCGCCGAGCATCAACGTGCCCTTGTCCGGCACGCTGACGGTGGCCCGCAGCGTGGTGAGCTGGATGATGGGCTGTTGGAGGGCGGCCGACCCGACGTCCGGCGGGTCTTCGTCGGTGAGGGTGTCGCCGTCGTTGTCGATGCCGTCGATGGGGTCTTCGTCGGTGAGGGTGTCGGCATCGTTGTCGATGGCGAAGCTGGAACTGATGGAGAAGGTCGCCATGCCCTGGAGCTGGGCCAGCGACGGGCGGACGGTCAGGGTGACATAGCGGCGGTCGGCGCTGATGGTGCCTTCCACGTCAAGGACCACCCCATCGGACACCACGTCGATTTCCGGATCGAACGCGATGGCGTCGCCGGAGCCGACCGGTTCGAGGTCGCTGACGAATGCCTGCTGGCGGGCGACGGTGATGTAGGCTCGCTGACCATTGAAGAAGGTCAGGCGCGGCGTGTTGACGATAAGCGAGCGCTGGTCCTGCTGGGTGGCCCGGATAAGCAGGTCCAACTGAATGTCGTCGATGATGAAGCTGATGGGGCCGCCGGCGGTGTCGGACAGGAAGGCGGCGGGGAAGGCGGCCGGGGCCAGGGGGGTCAGCCCGACGGCGGTCGGTTGCGCGGTGGCGAGGTTGGCGGTGTTGTTGCCGATGCCGATGGGGCTGGTGACCCGGCCGAATTCCTCGCGGATGGTGATATCGAAGTCGATGCCGACTTCCTCGAGGAACTGCTGGGAAACCAGGAGGAAGCGACCGTCGAGGGAAATCTGCAAGGCCCGCTGTTCGCGGAGCTGCGAGAGCAGGGCGGCGATTGCCTTGTGATTCTCGGCGGTGGTGTTGACGATCAGCGTGCCGCTGAGCTCTTCCATGGAGCTGTTGATGCCGCCGGTGGCCCGCCAGCCGTCGCGGTCGACGGTGTTACGGATCAGGTCCATGATGCGGATGATCAGCTCGCTGCGGGGCAGTTGGTCTTCGTCGTCGGTGTCGCCGGAGTCGAAGATGTTCTGCCCGCCGGAACCGGCGTCGGAGGCGATGGTGTCAAGATTGAATTCGGGGGCATCTTCGAACGAGGGCACCAGCACGATCAGGTCGCGGATGTCGTAGGTGCGGATGATGGTCTTCTCGGCCAGGAATTCCTGGGTGGCGATCAGGATCACCCCTTCGTCGACGGTGAAGCTGAGGCGCACTTCCTCGCCGCCGACCTGATCGAGGATCAGCCGCAAGGCCTTCTCGGCGGCCACGTTGGTCAGTTGCAGGGTGACCGGATCGTCGCGGCGGATGTTGACGCTCTGCAGGGCCCGCCAGTTGACCACGAAGTTCACGCCCGTCACGTTCCGCAGATACTCGATCACGTTCTGGAACTGGTTGGCGTCGAAGTCGATGGGGATCGGCTGGAGCAGGCGCTCGCGGGTGCGGCGGTCGAGTTCGCTTTCGCCGGCGGCGCCTTCGACGTAACCGCGGCGGAGCAGGGTCAACTGAGGCCAGTCCGGCGGATAGGTCATCAGGTCGTGCACGGGAATGGTGTCGCGGAGCATGTCGTTGCGCTGTTTCATGGTCTCGACCTGGCGCTGACGGGTCAGCTCGCGGGTCTGGATGAACAGAATCTGGTCGGTGAACATGTCCTTCATGAACTGGCCGGACACGTTGTTCGGATCGATGAACAGCACCTGGTCGACGTGCTCGAGGGCCTCGCGATACTTCTGCTCCCGGGCGAGGTCGCGGGCGCGGATCAGCAGGTCGTTGACCTTCTCCTGCCTTTCCTTGAGGGCCTGGAGGCGGCGCTGTTCCTGTTCCTTTCCGGCCTGGTCTTCCTGGCGGGCAAGGCTTTCCAGGCGGGCCTTTTCAGCCTGTTCGCTGATGGCCGCGGCCTTGTCCAGGGCGGCCTGGCGCTTGAGCGTGTACTCGGAATCCGACAGGTACTGCCGGTTGGTGTCGAGGACGCTCTTGGCCAGCGTGGCGGCGTCCTCGGCGGCGGCGAAGTTGCCGGTTTGGATCGCCTGGTCGGCTTCACGCATGGCCTGTTCGTACTGGGCAACCGCCTGGTCATGACGCAACTTGACCGACTGGGTCACGTCGCCGAGCAGTGATCCGCCGGTTTCCCGGCCGAGCATCGCCTGCACCGCTTCCAGCCCCTTGGCGGCCTTGCGGTTGTCCGGGTCGGACGCCAGGGCCTGTTCGTACTTCTGCTTGGCGAGGTTGTACTCGCCGTCTTTGGCCGCGGCGTCGGCCTGGGCGATCAGCTTCTGCACGTGCAGGATCATGGCCTGCTGGATCAGCTTGTCGCGCATCGCCGCTTCGCGCTTCTTGCGGGCTTCGGCGTCGGCCTGGGCGCGGGCCTCGGCTTCAGCGCGGGCTTTGGCCTGGGCTTCCTGCTGGGCTTCGAGTTTAACGCGGGCTTCGGCTTCGGCACGGGCCTTGGCTTCGGCGGCCTGGCGGGCCTTCTCGGCTTCGGCCAGCTTCTTCGCCGCGTCCTTCTGGGCCTTGGCGATCGCCTGTTTGGCAGCCTTCTCCGCAGCCTTGCTCGCCTTTTCCGCTTCAGCGATCTTCTTCTCCGCTTCCCTGCGGGCGGCTTCGGCGGCGGCTTCGGCGGCTTTGTCCTTCTCCGCGCGGGCCTTCATGGCCATCGCTTCGGCCTCCTGGCGGGCCTTGGCGGCGGCGGCCAGTTCGGCTTCGGCTTGCTCACGCGCCTTGGACGCGGCGGCCCGAGCGGTCCGTTCTGCTTCAGCCTTGGCCTTGACGGCGGCTTCGGCTTCCGCCTGGGCCTTGGCCTCGGCCTGTTCGCGGGCCTTCTCGGCGGCGGCCAGTCGCGCTTAGGCTTGCTTGTTCGCTTCGGCCAGACGCTGTGCCTCGGCCTGAGCCTTGGATGCGGCTTCAGCTTCGCGCCTGGCGCGGGCTTCGGCGGCGGCACGGGCCTTTTCAGCTTCGGCGAGTTTGGCTTCGGCCTGCTGACGCGCTTCAGTGGCCGAGGCCAGTTGCTTCTCGGCGCCGGCGCGGGCCTTGGCCGCGGCCTTCGCGGCGGCTTCGGCGGTTTCGCGGGCCTGGGTCGCCGCGTCGAGCTTGGCCTGCGCTTCGGCGAGCTTCGTCTGGGCGGCCTGGCGGGCGGAGGCGTCCTGCTTGGCGGCGGCTTCGGCTTCGGCGCGGGCCTTCTCCGCTTCGGCGCGGGCTTTGCGTTCGGCGGCCTTCTTCGCTTCGGCTTCTCGGGCCGCGCGAGCTTCGGCGTCGGCCTTGGCCTTGGCGTCGGCCTTGGCCTGCGCTTCGCGGGCGGCGCGGGCTTCGGCGGTTTCGGTGGCCCTGGCCTCGGTGGCCTTGGCCTGGGTTGCCGCGGCGCCGCTCTTGAGCCATTGCTCCACCCGGGCCATGCCGGCCAGCGCCATTTCGCGCATGGCCTTGGGCGCCTTGCGGTTCGACTGGACCTGGCGGTACAGGTCCATCGCCTGTTTGGCGTTGTAGTTCTTCTCGGCTTCCATGGCGGCGGCCAGCGTCTGTGAAGCGTCGACGGCCACGTCCACCGCGGCCCGCGTCTCGTTGAACTTCACGCGCTGTTGCTTGTCCAACTGAACCGGGTCAATGCGGTTCAGCGTCGCCGAGGCCTGCGTGTATTCGCCCTGGTCGTACTGCTTGATGGCCTGGTCGAGCAGTTGAGCGGCGGACTGGTCCTGAGCCGATGCGACCGGCCCGGTCAACAGGATCATCGCCGCGAACACGGCGACAGAAACACCGGGGAGCCAGCGACGGTTTTTCAACAGCATGGTCGTCTCCAAGATTTACCCAACGCGGTTGCCGTGACGCGTCTTAAGTATGCCTGTCCCATGAGGCTCGGGAAGGCGGGGGGAGGATCGCCTCCAACTGGATAGTGCGGTAGTTTACGGTGAGTGTCAAGGTCCTGCAAGCGCCCCAAGCCGAGATATTCCAGCGGGTAACAGCCCCCGGCGGCGGGGCGGTCGGTCGCGGGTCATCCGTGGGGCCGGGCCGAATTGCCCTGTCGCGGGGCAACCGGTGCGTTGACGGGCGACGCACGCCGAGGCGCGCACGAGAAAACCCGACGACACCGAAGGCGCCGCCGGGTTTGCGGGGGGTGGTCCGGATGACCGGGCGAATGGCGCGCCGGCCGGCGCGCTTACGCCTGGGCGTGTTTGCTGAAGTATTCCTTCGAGCCTTTCCAGTCAGCCTTCATCGAGGCCTGTCCGGGCTTCCAGTTGGCCGGGCACACTTCGCCGTGTTCGCGGACGTACTGGAACGCCGTGAGCACACGCAGGGTTTCGTCCACGCTGCGTCCCACGGCCAGGTTGTTGATCGTGGCATGTTGAACCACGCCGTCGGGGTCGATGATGAACAGCCCGCGCAGGGCCACGCCGTCCGACTCGCTCAACACGCCGTAGTCGACCGCCAGCTTCTTGGTCAGGTCGCTGACCAGCGGAAACTTGATGCCCTGGATGCCGCCGGCGTCGCGGGACTTCTCCGTCCAGGCCAGGTGGGTGAACTTGCTGTCGATGCTTGCGGCGATCACCTCGGCGCCGAGCTGGCGGAACTCGTCGATGCGATCGCTGAAGGCGAGAATCTCGGTGGGGCAGACGAACGTGAAGTCCAGCGGGTAAAAGAACAGGATCAGCCACTTGCCCTTGTGGTCATCGAGGCTGACTTGCTTGAATTGTCCTTCCTCCACCGCGTCGAGTTCGAAGTTCGGGGCCGGATGGCCGACCAGTGTCGTGGACATGACAACCTTTCTTGATGGATAGACCAACACGAAACAGTTTCGGGCGCTCCGCACGCCGATCGCGACGATCGGTTCGGCAACCCCGTGAAGTATCGCAAGCCATGTTAGGCGGCGCGGCGCGGCGGTTTCCACCCCCGCTGGCGATTTGATTTTACACCCGCAGCGGGCCTTGGGGTCCGAACGCCAGATCGGCGAAGCGCTCGCCCATCCGCGTGTAGCCGTTGCCGTTGGGATGAACGCCATCGGCGTTCAGGCACGTCTCGGCATCGTCGGGCCCGAGCAGCCGGTGGCCGTGAAGGTAATGCAGATTCCGATCACCGTGGCCGCGCAGCTTCTCGACGATCTCCTGAAGTTCGCTGCGCATCCAGTCGAGCGACTGGCCCTGCGGGTTCGGCTCGGTGTCGCGCGCGATCGCGTGGATCGGCGAGACAATCAGCATCGGCGCGTCGGGGTGCCCGTCGCGCACGGTCAGAATGAATCCCACCACCGCCGCCGACCACGTGCGGATGCTGTACGACGAGCCGCCGTAGGTGTTGATGCCCAGTTTCAGGCTGATGCGGTCGGCGTCGCATTCACGGATGAACCGCGCGACGGTCGGATCGAAATGACACTGCCCCCCGAAGCCGAGCGCCCGCGGATGCACGTCCGCCCGCCGCGCCGCCACGGCCGGCCAGATCAGCGCCGGACTGTGTGCCTGGCGGCACTGTGTGATCGAACTGCCGTAGGTGATCCACCGCGCCCGCCGATCGTCGAAACGATGTGCCGCCGCATCGTCATCCACCGCCGCGCCATGCACGATCGTTCGCCCGAACTGCGGCAGCCACACCTCCACCCGCTTTTCACCGTCGGCCAGACCGTCGAACCTGATCGTCTGTTTCGTGTTGGGTTTCACCGGCTTCGTGGCGATCAACTCGTTGTCGACCACCAGGTCCGCATGCATCGTGTCGGGATCGTCCAGCCGGCATTCGAGTTCGACCGCGATCGAAGTGGTATCGCTGATCGTGACCAGCCGCACGCCCGAAGCGCACCGCGCCCGGCCCATCAGGTCCGGATGAAACAGGTTTTCGCGATCGACCGGCAGCCGACAGGGACTCACCCCGCCGTCGATCTGTTCGAGGCTGGCCGCCCCTTCGATCCTGATGGCTTCGCCTTCCGGTTCCAGTTCTCGCATCGGGTCCGCTCCGTAAAAAGCCAGGAGGATACAATAGCACAAAGGCCGGCCGCGGCGGATCGCGCCCGCTCTGGGCAGGCGACCTGCCTCAACCGGGTCTGCGACGATAGGCGGTGGGGGGTCGGCCGGTCTTCTGGCGGAACTGGCGGCTGAAGAAGTACACGTCGCGGTAACCGCATTCCGAGGCGATCTGGCTGACCGACAGGTCCGACTCGATGAGCAGTTGTCGCGCCCGGTCGATGCGGGCGCTGATGGCGTAGGGGCGCGGGCTGACGCCCATCGCTTCGCGGAACAGGGCCTGGAAATGGGACGGGCTGTACCCGGCGCGTTCGGCCAACTCGGGCACGGGAGGAATCTCGTCCGGCCGGTCGCGCATGGTCGCGGCGATCCGGCGCATGGTTCGGGTGGGGGCGGTATCGGCGTGAAGCGGCGCCTCGACGCCGGCGAGGTCCGTCAGCAACCCGGCCAGCAGCGCCCGTGCCGCATCCCGCGCCGCGTCCGGCGGGGTGAACGGTTCGCGGGTCAGCTCCACGACGCGACGGGTCAGGTTGTCCGCGTAAGCCAGGTCGGTCAGTTCGAAGAACTCGCGCCCGGCGCTGGTGCGGGGATCGAGCTTCACGCGTCGGCCTCCGTGGCGGCGGTACAGATCGAAGTGGCAGAACGTGATGCCCAGCCGATCGATCGGATCGGTCTGCGCCTCGTAAATCCCGCCCGGTCGCATCCACGCCACGAATCCCGGACGCAGGACGAAGTCGCCGGCGTGGGTCTGCATGGCCCCGCGTCCGGCCCAGACCAGCCACAACTCGTGATCGGTCAGGCGTTCGCTCACGCCAGGCTCGCGCTGCCAACCCGCCCCGCACCGCAGGCGCCCGCACAGGGCCGGCTCGACCTGGGCCCTGCGCCAGTCGGGCGTCGATAAATGCAAACTTTTCCGGCGATGATCCATCGAAAACGCCATTGTCCCGGTCCATACTGCATGCGTCAATGCAAAACAGATCGGAGCGACCGGCATGTTGACCGATGGGCCGAAGGAACGACGCGATGTGCGAGCCGAGCCAATGGACGCCGACCTGTGCGTGGTGGGCGGCGGCCTGGCGGGGGTGTGCTGCGCGATCACCGCGGCGCGGGGCGGGCTGAAAGTGGTCTTGATGCAGGATCGGCCGGTGCTGGGGGGCAACGCGTCGAGCGAGGTGCGGCTGTGGGCGTTGGGCGCGACTTCGCACCTCAACTCGAACAACCGCTGGTCGCGCGAGGGCGGCGTGATCAACGAGATCATGGTCGAAAACCTCTACCGCAACCGCGAAGGCAATCCGCTGATCTTCGATACGGTGCTGATGGATCAGGTGCTGGCCGAGAAGAACATCACGCTGTTGCTGAACACCGCGGTGCACGATGTGCGGATGGCGGCGCCGCCGAGAGGCGATTGGTCGGGCGGGTCAGGCGGCGGAAACGTCATTGAGGCCGTTCGGGGGTTCAACGCACAAAACGCGACGATGTACGACGTGACGGCGCCGCTGTTCTGCGATGCGTCGGGTGACGGGATCGTGGGGTTTTTGAGCGGGGCGGCGTTCCGCATGGGCGCCGAGCCTTTCGAGGCATTTCAGGAAAAGGCCGCGCCGGGGGAAGACTACGGCCACCTGCTGGGCCATTCGATCTACTTCTACACCAAGGATACGGGCACGCCGGTCCGCTTCGTCCCGCCGGGTTATGCGATCGACAACGTGCCGGGGCGCATTCCGCGATTCCACCGGTTCAATGCGAAGGCCCAAGGCTGCAGCCTGTGGTGGATCGAGTACGGCGGGCGCCTGGACACGGTGCACGAGACGGAGAAGATCAAGTACGAGTTGTGGCGGGTGGTGTACGGCGTGTGGGACTACATCAAGAACAGCGGCCGGTTCCCCGAAGCCCGGACGCTCACGCTGGAATGGGCGGGCACGATTCCCGGCAAGCGCGAGAGCCGGCGGTTCGAGGGCGATTACATTCTCACCCAACACGATGTGGTCGAGCGCCGGACGCACGAGGATGCGGCGGCCTACAGCGGCTGGGCGATCGACCTGCATCCGGCGGACGGGGTGTACAGCGCGTATCCCGGCTGCACGCAGTGGAAGTTCCAGGGCCTGGTTCAGATTCCGTATCGCTGTCTGTACAGCCGCAACGTGGACAATCTGCTGGTCAGCGGGCGGGCGATCAGCGTCTCGCACGTGGCGTTCGGCACGACGCGGGTCATGTGCACCTGCGCCCACGTGGGCCAGGCGGCGGGGATGGCCGCGGCGATCTGCCGGCGAGAAAACCTGCCGCCGCGCGCCCTGAGCACCGGCGAACCGCTGCGGCAACTGCAGCGCGAGTTGCTGCGCACCGGCCAGCACATCCCCCATCTGCGACTGAAAGACGATGCGGACCTCGCCCAGGACGCCGCCATCACCGCCAGCAGCGCGCTGAAACTCGCCGAGCTTGCCGGCAACGGCCAGACGGTCGACCTGTCCCAAAGCCGGGCGATGCTGCTGCCGGTCGCGGCGGGGCGGATGCCGAAAGTGACTTTTTACGTGGATGTGGCCGAGCCGGTGGACGTGAGGATCGAGTTGCGCATGGCCGAGCGACCGGACGAGTTTACGCCTTCGGTCACACGGGCCAGTCGGCGCGTGTCGTTTCGCGCCGGCGAAGATCAACCGCTCGTGTTTGATTTCGACGTCGAGATCGACCAGCCGCGCTACGTGTTCTGCTGCGTGCTGGCCAACGAGCACGCGAAGCTTCGCCTCAGCGATCAGCGCGTGACCGGCGTGCTGGCGGTGGCGCATCACATGACCAGCGAGTCGCAAACAGACATCGGCGTGGAGCGGGTGGAAGTGTGGTCCGCTCATCGCCGGCCCGGCGGGCACAACTTCGCCTGCGAAATCGACCCGCCGCTGGCCTCCTTTTCAGCCGGGCAGATCACCAATGGCCTGCAGCGCCCGACCCATCAGCCCAATGCCTGGGTGGCGGCCCCCGGCGGGGCCGGGGGAGAGGGCCGCGAAGCGACGGGAGGGGCCGGTTCGCCCTGCGAATCGCTCACGCTGACCTGGGACGCGCCCCAGGCCCTTCGCCGCGTCGAACTGTTCTTCGACGTCGACTACGACCATCCCATGGAAACGGTGCAGATGGGCCATCCCGAGTCGGCGGTGCCGTTCTGCGTGAAGCACTACCGCCTGCACGATTCGGCGGGCAACGTCCTGCACGAATGCGCCGACAACCACCAGGCTCGCAATACCATCACGTTCGCCGAACCGGTGAACACCAAGGCGTTGACCGTCGAAGTGCTGGCGATGCACGGCGACTGCCCGGCGGCGATCTTCGAAGTGCGCTGCTACGCCGATTAGACCCCCTTGCCGATCGCTTTCGCAAGGTCGTGACGCCGAGCGGAGCGAGTCATCCGGCGCGCCCTACAATGCACCTGATTCGTCGCCCGTTCGCCTCTGCTTCCAGGAGATCGACGATGGTCCGCTCGTCCCGGCTCAATCGCTATTCATCCCGCATCACCGAGCCGCGCAGCCAGGGGGCTTCGCAGGCGATGCTCTACGCCACCGGCATGACGCCGGACGACATGGACAAGCCGCAGATCGGCATCGGTTCGATGTGGTTTGAAGGCAATCCGTGCAACATGCACTTGAACGACCTGGCCGAGCACGTGAAGCGCGGCGTGGAGGAGGCCGGCGGCGTGGGCATGCGCTTCAACACCATCGGCGTGTCGGACGGCATCTCGATGGGCACCGAGGGCATGAGTTACTCGCTGCCGTCGCGCGACCTGATTGCCGACAGCATCGAGACCCTCATGGCCGCCCAGTGGTACGACGGGCTGGTCGCGCTGCCCGGTTGCGACAAGAACATGCCCGGGTGCGTGATGGCGATGGCCCGGCTGAACCGCCCGTC
>CAYNCM010000080.1:0-14961 GCA_964395825.1 uncultured Planctomycetaceae bacterium | reverse complement strand
TCTTCATGGACTTCATCCAGCGCGAAAGCTGCGGCAAGTGCATCCCCTGCCGCGAAGGCACACGCCGGATGCTGGAGATTCTCGAACGCATCACCCGAGGCCGGCAGAGCGAATCGAAGAACGATGCCCTCGAACGGTTCAAGGGCGTGATGTACCTCGAGCGCCTGGCGAAAGTGATTCAGGACACGAGCCTGTGCGGCCTCGGCCAGACCGCGCCCAACCCGGTGCTCAGCACGCTGCGCTGGTTCCGCGATGAATACGAAGCGCACGTGTTCGAGCGGCGCTGCCCGTCGAAGGTCTGCGTCGATCTGCTGGACTACACGGTCAACGCCGAGGCCTGCCGCGGGTGCACGCTGTGCGGCAAGGTCTGCCCCACCGGGGCGATCAGCGGCGCGCCCAAGGGCCCGCATTACATCGACCCAGACAAATGCGTCCATTGCGGTTCGTGCGTGAACGTCTGCCGTTTCGACGCGATCCTGGTGAACTGACCCCCGCGCCCGCAGGCGTCATGCAAGCCGCCGGGGCCAAGCCTCAAGACTCAAGACCGAAGGACATACAAGTGGTAACACTGACCATCAACCATCGTGAGGTGGAGGCCGCCGAAGGCCAGACGATTCTCGACGCCGTGCGCGCCGCGGGGCTGAACGTGCCCACGCTCTGCCACGTCAAGGAGCTGGTTCCCACCGGGGCCTGCCGCATGTGCGTGGTGGAAGTGGAAGGCGCGCGGGGCCTGGTGCCGGCCTGCGCCTATCCCGTGGCCGAAGGGATGAAGGTTCAGACTCACTCGCCGCGCGTCGTCCGCGCCCGCAAGACGGTCGTCGAGCTGCTGCTTTCCAACCATCCCGACGACTGCCTCTATTGCGCCCGCAACGGCAACTGCGAATTGCAGCACCACGCGGAGAACCTCGGCGTGCGCGAGCGGCGTTACGTGGGTCACAAGAACGAGCATCACGTCGACGCGTCCAGCGCCTCGATCGTGCGCGATCCGGCCAAGTGCATCCTGTGCGGCCGGTGCGTGCGCGTGTGCGAGGAAATCCAGCACGTCGCCTGCATCGACTTCATCGGACGCGGGGCCGACACCGTCATCGGCACCACCTTCAACCAGGGTTTGAACACCTCGAGCTGCATCAACTGCGGCCAGTGCGTGATGGTCTGCCCCACCGGCGCCCTGCGCGAGCAGAGCCACATCAAGCAGGTCACCGCCGCCCTCGACGATCCGGACAAGTTCGTGATCGTTCAGCACGCCCCCAGCGTGTCGGTGACGCTGGCCGAGGAATTCGGCATGAAGGCCGGCCGCGACGTCGACGGCGTCATGGTTGCCGCCCTGCGACGTCTGGGCTTCGACCGCGTGTTCGACACCAGCTTCTCGGCCGACCTGACCATCATGGAAGAAGGCAGCGAGCTGGTCGATCGTATCAACAACGGCGGCAAGCTGCCCATGCTGACCAGTTGCTCGCCCGGGTGGGTCAAGTTCGTCGAACAGCACTACCCCGAGTTCCGCGAGAACGTATCGACCTGCAAGAGCCCGCAGCAGATGATGGGCGCGATCGTCAAGAGCTTCTTCGCCGAGAAGCAGGGCATCGACCCGAAGAACATCTACAGCGTGTCGATCATGCCCTGCACCGCCAAGAAGTTCGAGGCCGAGCGACCCGAAATGGCCCGCAACGGAACGCCGGACATCGACGCGGTGCTGACCACCCGCGAACTGGCCCGGCTGATCCGCCTGCGCGGCGTGGACATGCTCGCCCTCGATCCCGAAGCCGCCGACACCCCCTTCGGACAACGCTCCACCGCGGGTAAGATTTTCGGCGCCTCCGGCGGCGTGATGGAAGCGGCCATCCGGAGCGCCTACTTCCTGATGACCGGAGAGGAACTTCAAGACCTCGATGTCAAATCCGTCCGCGGACTCGAAGGCGTCAAGGAAGCGAAGGTCGACATCAAGGGCACGACGTACGGCGTGGCGGTGGCCAGCGGTCTGGCCAACGCGCGGCAACTGCTCGAGCAGATCCGTCACGGCCGCGACGACCTGCACTTCATCGAAGTGATGACCTGCCCCGGCGGGTGCATCAACGGCGGCGGCCAGCCCCACACCGCCGACCCCGAAGCCGTCCGGGGCCGCATGAAGGCCCTGTATAAACTCGACCGCGATGAAACCGTTCGCACCAGTCACGGCAACCGGGCCATCCAGCGGCTGTACGAGGAGTTCCTCGGCGCTCCGCTCGGCCACAAGAGCCACGAACTGCTGCACACGACTTACATCGACCGCCGCGAGGTGAACTAAGCGCTCTTCCCGGTCGCACGAATGATGTACGCCGAGCACATGCCGCTGGTCACGACCATTCGCGAGCGATGCCGCGTGTGCTATACCTGTGTCCGCGAATGTCCGGCCAAGGCGATCCGCATCGCCGAGGGCCAGGCCGAAGTCATCCACGAACGATGCATCGGCTGCGGCAACTGCGTCCGCGTATGCAGCCAGGGCGCCAAGCAGGTGCTCGACTCGGTCAACGAGGTTCAGGCCCTGCTGCAAAGCGAAGCAACCGTCGCGGCCATCGTCGCGCCCAGCTTCCCCGCCGAGTTCGCCGACCTCGACTATCCCGTGGTCGTGGGCCTGTTGCGGAAGGTCGGGTTTGATCAGGTCAATGAGGTGGCCTTCGGGGCGGACCTGGTCGCCCGGGAGTATCGCAAGCTGCTCGACGCCGACGATGAACACCGCTACATCGCCACGAGCTGCCCGGCGATCGTCGGTTATGTCGAACGCTACCACCCTCAACTGGTCGATCGGCTGGCCCCGATCGTCTCGCCCATGGTCGCCACCGCGCGGATGCTGCGGCAACGCCACGGCAACGATCTGAAGATCGTGTTCATCGGGCCCTGCATCGCTAAGAAGAGCGAAGCGGCCAGCGACTTCCTCGACGATGAAGTCGACGCGGCCATCACCTTCGTCGAGCTGCGCGCCCTGTTCAATCAGCACGCGCTGACCGGTGCCGGCATCGAGCCCAGCGACTTCGACGAACCGCACGGCGGGATGGGCGCGGTGTTCGCCATCAGCCGCGGCCTGCTGCAAACCGCCGGCGTGCACGAAGACCTGATGACCGGCGAGATCGTCACCGCCGACGGCCGCACGCAGTTCCCCGCCGCCATCCGCGAGTTCGAAGCCGGCAACCTCGACGCCCGCCTGCTCGAAGTGCTCTGCTGCAACGGGTGCATCATGGGGGCCGGCTCGACCAGCGCCGAACCCCTGTTCACCCGACGCTCCCGCGTCAGCCAGTTCGCCCGCATCCGCACCACGCTGGTCGACAGCGACCGCTGGCGCGAACACATGCGGCAGTTCGACGGCCTCGACCTGGCCCGCAAGTACGATGCGAACGACCAGCGCGTCCCCATGCCCAGCCGAGAGGAACTGACCGCCATTCTCCATCGCCTCGGCAAGACCCAACCCCAGGACGAACTGAACTGCGGCGCCTGCGGGTACGACACCTGCCTCGACCACGCCATCGCGATTCACCGCGGCCTGGCCGAGGTGGAAATGTGCCTGCCCCATACCATCGAGATGATGCGCGAAACGATGGACGAGCTGACCGACACCAACCGCGAACTGGCGTCGACGCGCGAGCAGCTCGTGCAGTCGGAAAAGCTGGCCAGCATGGGTCAGCTCGCCGCGGGCATCGCCCACGAAGTGAACAACCCCCTGGGCGTGGTGCTGATGTACGCGCACCTGCTCCTGGAAGACACGAAGGACCAGAAGCTGCGCGAGGACTTGCAGATGGTGGTCGACCAGGCGTCGCGCTGCCGCAAGATCGTCGGCGGACTGCTCGACTTCGCGCGGCAGAACAAGCTCGTGCGCGAACCGGTCAACGTGCGCGACCTCGTCGACGCTGCCCTGCGGGCCTTGGCCCATCCGACCAACGTGATGGTGTCGGTCAAGCACGACCTGAATAACCCCCTGGCCGAACTCGACCGCGACCAGATGATCCAGGTGCTCACGAACCTGTTTTCCAACGCCTTCGCCGCCATGCCGGACGGCGGGACGCTCAGCGTGTCGACCGGTGAAGCGGACGGCCGCGTGCGCATCACCGTCACCGACACCGGCACCGGCATCACCGAGGAAAACCTCAATCGCATTTTCGATCCGTTCTTCACCACCAAGCCGATGGGCAAGGGCACGGGGTTGGGCCTGGCCGTCACGTACGGTATCGTGAAGATGCACCGGGGCGACATCCGCGCCGAATCCAACGCTGACCCCGACGCCGGGTCCACCGGAACGACCTTCACCGTGACCCTGCCTCGCCAAGGAGATTTGAAGTGACTTCCCAGACCGCCAAGCAGACCGCCACCGTGCTCGTGGTGGACGACGATCCGGACTTCCTGCTCCAGCAGAAGATGTGGCTGGAAGGCGCGGGATATACCGTGCTCACCGCCGACACCGCCGACGACGCCGAGCGCCTGGCCGACAACGAGGACATCGACATCGCCGTGGTCGACCTGATGATGGAAGACGTCGACTCGGGCTTTACGCTGTGCTACCACATCAAGAAGACCAAGCCCGACGTGCCGGTGATTATGGTGACCGGCGTCCAAAGCGAAACGGGCATGGAATTCGACGCGGCCACCGATGAGGAGCGCGCCTGGATCAAGGCCGATGTCCTGCTGACCAAGCCGGTGCGCCTGGAGCAGTTGACCGGCGAAATCGAACGCCTGCTCGGAAAGCCGTGAAACGGGTGGCACGGACAACCGCCGGCTTGTCCGTGGAGCGAACACGAACACCGTCCGCCTGTCCGTCGCACCCCGCAAGGTGGAAATCATGAACACGCTGCGTGTCCTGGTTGTGGATGACGAATTGGGCATGAGGCTTTCGGTGGCCCGGGCCCTGCGGGATTTCCGCGTGACCATTCCGCACGTCGACACCGAGTACGGCTTCATCGTCGACCAGGCCGAGACCGGCGAACACGCGCTGGAAGTGATCGCCGAAAACGCGCCCGACATTCTGCTGCTGGATCAGAAACTGCCGGGCATCAGCGGGCTGGACATGCTGGAGACGATGGACAGTGCGGCGCACGACCTGCTGACAATCATGATCACCGCCTACGCGTCGATCGAGACCGCGGTCACCGCGACCAAGCTCGGCGCGTTCGATTTCCTGTCCAAGCCGTTCACTCCGGCGGAACTGAAGAATGCGATTCGCAAGGCGTCGGCGCAGCTTGTGTTGATGCGGCAGGCCCGGGATCTGGAAGCGGAAAAGCGGCGGGTGCGGTTCGAGTTTATCCGCGTGCTCGGGCACGAACTCAAGGCCCCGCTCAACGCGGTGGGCGGCTACCTGCAAATCATGCAATCCGGCGCCGCCGGCGACGATCCGAAATCCCGCCAGCAGATGATCGACCGGTCGCTCATCCGCATCGAGCACATGCGCAAGCTGATCCAGGACCTGCTGGACATGACGCGGATCGAGGCGGGCGAGCGCCGCCGCGACGTCAAGCCGATCGAGGTGCGCGAGATCGCCCAGCGCGCCGTCGAGACCATGCAGCCCGACGCCGACGAGCGCGACATCACCATCGCCCTGCACGCTGACGCCCCGATCGAGATCACCGGTGACGCGACCGAACTGGAGATCGTGCTGAACAACCTGGTGTCCAACGCGGTGAAGTACAACCGCGACGGCGGCGCGGTCGACGTGACGTTGACCGATCGCGATGACGACAAGGTGGTCATCAGCGTCTCGGACACGGGCATCGGGATGACGGACGAAGAAGCCGAATCCCTTTTCAACGATTTCGTCCGGATTCGCAACGAGAAGACGCGTAACATTCTGGGCAGCGGATTGGGGCTGTCGATCGTGAAGAAGATCGCCGACCTGTACGGGGGCCGGGCGACCGTCCGCAGCAAAGTCGATCAGGGAAGCACTTTCACCGTGGAACTGCGAAAGCAACCGCGGGAGCAAGCCGGTGACAATCAGCCGCGACCACATCCTGCAATGGCTGAGGGAGACTGACGCCGGGCGTCTGCAAGAGCTTTGGGCCGAAGCCGACCGCGTGCGCGCCGAACACGTGGGCGATGAAGTTCATTTGCGTGGACTGATCGAGTTCAGCAATTTCTGTTGGCGCCGCTGCCTGTACTGCGGCCTGCGTCGGGACAACACCGCCCTGGCGCGCTACCGCCTGTGCGAGCGCCAAATCATGCGGTGCGTCCGCGAAGCCGAGGTGTTCGGCTACGGCACCGTCGTCCTCCAGTCCGGCGAAGACCGTGAAGTGGAACTCGACTGGCTGTGCCGCGTGGTCGCGCGGATCAGAAACGAGTCCTCGGTGGCGGTGACCCTGAGCGTCGGCGAGCGGAGCGAGGACGAGTTGCTCGCCCTCAGGCAAGCCGGCGCCGACCGGTACCTGCTGCGGTTCGAAACGTCCAACCGCGAACTGTTCGACCGCATTCACCCGCCGCTGGACGGTCTCAAGTGCGACCGCATCGCCCTGCTGCGAACGCTTCGCAAACTGGGCTACGAAGTCGGCTCAGGGGTGATGATCGGAACGCCCGGTCAGACGTACGATGATCTGGCCAACGACATCGAACTGTTCGGCGAACTGGATCTGGACATGATCGGCGTGGGACCGTACATCGCGCATGAGGCCACCCCGCTCGGCCGACACCCCGAGAAGTTCACCGCACCACCCGGTGAGCAGGTGCCCGCCGACGAGTTGATGACCTACAAGACCGTCGCCCTCACGCGGCTGATGCGCCCGGACACGAACATCCCCGCCACCACCGCCCTGGCCACCCTCAACACCGGCGACGGACGCGAACTGGCCCTGCAGCGCGGGGCGAACGTCATCATGCCGAACATCACCCCGGTGCCGTACCGAAGCGCTTACGAAATCTATCCCGGCAAAGCGTGCATCACCGAGACGGCCGGGCAATGTCACCTGTGCGTGCAGGGCCGCATCATGGCCATCGGGCGCACGGTCGGCCGGGGCCGCGGTGATTCACCCAATATCCTCAAGCGCCGCGCCGAAGCGCCCGTCGCCTGAGTGGGAGGTCTTTTATGTCTCTGCCCGTGATGAACGCCCAACTGAGCAAGAACGCCGTCGACTTCATCGACGATGATTTCATTGAGGGCCTGATCGACAAGCCCGCCGATGCGAAGCGCGTCGATGAGATTCTCGCCAAATCGATCGCCAAGGAACCGCTGACCGTCGAGGAGTCGGCCGAGCTGATCAACGCCGACGATCCGGAACGGGTCGAACAGATGTTCGCCACCGCGCGTCAGCTCAAACGCGACGTGTACGGCAACCGCATCGTGCTGTTCGCCCCGCTGTACATCGGCAACGAGTGCGTCAACGACTGCGCCTACTGCGGCTTCCGCCGGTCGAACCCTGACGCCATCCGGCGCACCCTCGATGCCGACGAGGTCCACCGGCAGGTTGAAGCCCTGGAGGACAAGGGGCACAAGCGATTGATTCTCGTGTTCGGCGAACACCCGATGTATGACGCCGCGTTCATCGCCGAAACGGTCCGGCAGGTCTATACCGTGCGCAAGGGCAAGGGTGAAATCCGCCGGGTGAACATCAACGCCGCGCCGCTGGATCATGAAGGCTACAAGACCGTCAAGGACGCGGGCATCGGCACGTACCAGGTTTTCCAGGAAACCTACCACCACCCGACCTACGCGCAGGTCCACCCGAAGAACACGCGCAAGGGCGATTACCTGTGGCGGCTGGACGGACTGAGCCGGGCGTGGGAGGTGGGCCTGGACGACGTGGGCATCGGCGCGCTGTTCGGGCTGTACGACTGGCGGTTTGAGACGCTGGGCCTGGTCACGCACGCGCGGCACCTGATGGAGAAGTACCACTGCGGACCGCACACGATCAGCTTCCCGCGTCTGAGGCCGGCGTCCAACGTGCACATGCCCGAGGACTACCTGGTCAACGACTACGACTTCAAGCGCCTCGTGGCCATCCTGCGCCTCAGCGTGCCGTACACCGGGATGATTCTCACCGCGCGCGAGCCGGCCGAGCTGCGCAACGAGATCATGGCCTTCGGCGTGTCGCAGATCGACGCCGGCAGCCGCATCGAACTCGGCGGATACACCGAAGCCGGCGATGCCCAGCAGCAGTGGGCCGAGAAGGAGCAGTTCGAACTCGGCGACATCCGAAGCCTCGACGAAGTCATCCGCCAGCTTGCCGTCGACGGATACATCCCCAGCTTCTGCACCGCGTGCTACCGACTCGGCCGCACCGGCGAGGAGTTCATGGAGTTCGCCATTCCCGGCTTCATCCAGAACCTGTGCACGCCCAACGCGCTGACCACGTTCCAAGAATACCTGGTCGACTACGCCAGCGCCCCCACCCGCAAGGTCGGCGAGCAGATGATCCAGCAGCAACTCGACCAGATGCCCGACAACCAACGCAAGCAGGAACTGCTCAGGCGACTCCAGACCATCCGCACCACCGACCGGCGCGATCTGTACTTCTGAAACGATCAAACCGCCAGGGCGCCAGGATCGCCAAAGTTCGTTTGAGTTACAATTGAGATCGCCCGACGTCCCTGGCGCCTTGACGGTTCTAATTCATGGCCGAGTATCGAACGGAACACGATCTGCTGGGCGAGCTGGCCGTGCCGGCCGGTGCGCTGTACGGCATTCACACGCAGCGCGCGGTGGACAACTTCCCGCTGGCCCGCCGACCCATCAGTCGCCCCCTCGTCCATGCCTTCGGCCAGGTCAAGCTCGCCTGCGCCCGAACCAATCACGAGTCCGGGCGGTGGGACCGGCACACTTTCGCGGCCATCGAACAGGCCTGCGCTGAGATGGCCGAGGGCAAACTGGACGACCACGTGATCGTCGACGCCCTGCAGGGCGGGGCCGGCACGTCGACGAACATGAACGTCAACGAAGTGCTGGCCAATCGGGCGATGCAGTTGCTCGGCGCGCCGGTCACTTTTCCACCCGCGGGGCAGACCGAGCCCGGGCAGCCGGAAGCCCGGCAAGGTGACGGCACCCCCGCCCCCCGGGGGCAGGTGGTCCCGAAGGGATCGGCTGGGGAACCCGCGGACGGGTCGACGCCTCGACATCCCCCTTTTTCTATCCCCCCCGAAGGGAGGGATGTTCCCGCCGTCCACCCCCTGGACGACCTGAACCTTCACCAGTCGACCAACGACACCTTCCCTACCGCGCTGAAGGTCGCGGCGATCGGCCAGCTTCGCCTGCTCGAGCGCGAGGTCACCGCGCTGGTCGATGCGTTTCAGGCAAAGGAAAAGCAGTTCGGCGACATCGTCAAGGTCGCGCGCACGCAGATGCAGGACGCCGTGCTCACCACGCTCGGCCGACAGATGGGCGCGTACGCCGAAGCGTTCGCCCGGGATCGCTGGCGCATCTACAAATGCGAAGAACGCCTGCGCGTGGTGAACCTCGGCGGAACCGCGATCGGCACGGGCCTGGGCGCGCCGCGTCAGTTCATTTTCCGGGCGATCGAACATCTGCGCGACATCACCGGCCTGGGCCTGGCCCGCGCGGAGAACCTTATCGACGCCACGCAGAACACCGATGCGTTTGTGGAAGTGTCCGGCATGCTGCGCGCGTTCGCGAGTAACCTGCTGAAGGTGAGCAACGACCTGCGGCTGATGTCGAGCGGGCCGGATGCCGGGCTCGGCGAGGTTCGCCTGCCCGCGGTGCAGGCCGGCAGTTCCATCATGCCCGGCAAGGTGAACCCGGTGATCGCCGAGTCCGCCGCCCAGTGCGCCATCGCGGCGTCGGGACACGACCAGGCGCTCATGCAGGCGTGCAGCGGGGGGAATCTGGAGTTGAACCAGTTCATGCCGCTGGTCGCCGACAGTCTGCTGACGATGCTTGATCTGCTTCGCCGGGCGTGCGCGGTGTTCACCCGGCGCTGCGTGGAGGGCATCGAGGCCGACCCCGACCGCTGCGCCGCGCAGGTCGCCGGGGCCACCGCGTCGATTACCGCGCTGGTCGACACGGTCGGCTACGAAACCGGCCAGAAGATCGTCCAAACCGCCGCCCGCGACGGACGTACCATTCGTGAGGTGACCCTTGATCTGACCGATCTGACCGAAGCCCAGTTCGATCAGCTCATCAGCCCCGAAGCCGTCACCCGACTGGGATCAAGGACCCATGACGGTTGAATGGTTGGGTGGTTACATGGTCGGACACCCCCCGGCCCTTACGACCCTTGAACCATTGGACCGGTGACCGCACACCACCATGCAATCAACCCCCAAGGGAAACAGGCTGCACATCGGGATCTTCGGTCGGCGGAACGCCGGCAAGAGTTCGTTGCTCAATGGGCTGACGCGGCAGAGCGTGTCAATCGTCAGCGATGTGGCGGGGACGACGACGGACCCGGTGGAAAAGCCGATGGAACTGCTGCCGGTCGGGCCGGTGCTGTTCATCGACACCGCGGGCATCGACGATGTGGGGGCGCTCGGCGAGCAGCGGGTGGCCAAGACGAAGGCGGTGTTCGATCGTACGGACGTGGGCATGATCGTTTCGCCGGCCGGGCAGTGGGACGATTTCGAACAGAGCGTGCTCGACCGACTGCGCGAGGATGATATTCCCGCGATCGTGGTGTTCAACAAAGCGGACGAGGCGAAGCCGTCGGCGGGTTTGTGTGCGCGGCTCAAGGAAATGAAGGTTCCGTGGGTGCAGACGGTGGCGACGGCGGGCACGGGGGTTCTCGATCTGCGCGAGGCGCTGGTGAAAGCGGCGCCGGACGATTTCGTCAACGCGCCGGCGATCGTGGGCGACCTGATTCCGCCGGGCGAACTGGTGGTACTGGTGGTGCCGATCGACATGGAAGCGCCGAAGGGGCGGTTGATCCTGCCTCAGGTCCAGACGATCCGCGATCTGCTGGACGCTGATGCGTACTGCATGGTGGTCAAGGAACGAGAGCTGCGCGACGCGCTGGAACGTCTGAACCGTCCGCCGGCGCTGGTGGTCACCGATTCGCAGGCGTTTTTGAAGGTCAGCGCCGACGTGCCGCCGGACGTGAAGATGACGGGTTTCAGCGTGCTGTTCGCGCGGTACAAGGGCGACCTGACCGAACTGGTGCGCGGCGCGCTGGCGATCGACGATCTGAAGCCGGGCGACCGGGTGCTGGTGTGCGAGGCGTGCACGCATCACCCGATCGGCGATGACATCGGGCGGGTGAAGATTCCGCGCTGGATGCGGCAGTACATCGGCGGGCAGATCGATTTCGACCACTACCAGGGCCACGACTTCCCCGAGGATCTGTCGAGCTACAAGCTGGTGGTGCACTGCGGGGCGTGCGTGCACAATCGGCGTTCGATGCTCAGCCGCCTGCTGCGCTGCCGCCGGGCGGGGGTGCCGGTGACCAATTACGGCCTGGCCATCGCCTATACGCTGGGCATCTTCGAGCGCGCGCTCGAACCGTTTCCCGCGGCGATGGAGGCCTACCGGCGGATTCGGGCGCAGCGCGCCGGGGCTTGACCTGTTCATCAAAGCCCCCGTGGTGAGGGGTGGGCATAAGCCCGCCCGGTCAATCCACCTTGAAAATCATCTCCTGCACTTCGGCGCCTTCGACGGCCTTGATCTTGCCGACCAGTTCGTCGCAGATCGCGTCGTCGCCGATCAGTTCCAGCACCACCAGCCCGTTCGGCGAACAGTAGTTGCCGTCAACCGGATGCAGGCCGATGCGGGTCTTGATGTTGCAGCCATACTCGGTGAACACGTTCTGCAGTCCGCCGGCGTTGCGGACACGATCGGATACCTTGATGCCGACGATGCGATGATTGGCCATGTTGATCTCCTTGAGGATGATTCGATCACGATCCCACAAAGTATTCTAACGCGCATGGCCCGGCGGCTGGGGGATGTAAAAGTAGAACTCGGCCCACTGGCCTTCCATCGACCGGGCGCGGATGTGTCCGCCGTGCAACTGCACGATCTGCCAGCACGAATACAACCCAACGCCCGTGCCCTTCTGCTTGCGCAGCTCCGGCGAGTCGAGTCGGCTGAACTTTCGGAAAAGCTTGTGCTTTTCCCTGTCGCTGAAGCCCGGCCCTTCGTTCCATACACTCACGCGGAACTGCCTGGGCGTATGCCGAATCGTGATGCGCACCACGCCGCCTTCCGAGCCGTACTTGATCGCGTTGCCGACCAGGTTCACCATGACGATCTTCATCAGGTCGACGTCGCAGGCGACGGTGGGCGGGCCGTCGGGCAGGTTCTTCTCAAGGGTCATGCGCTTGTCTTCGCGCTGCGGGTCGATGATGTCGATCGCCGGGTCGACCACCTGTTCGATCAAGTCCACGCCTTCGGCGAAGGTGGGCTTGAGGTTGCCGCTTTCGATACGGGCGAGGTCGAGGTATTCGCGCACCAGGGCCAGCAGGTACTCACCCTTGACGATGCTGCGTTCGATCTTGTTCTTCTGCTTGTCGGTCAAGTCGCCGAGGTACCCCTGGGCCAGCAGCTTGGCGTCCATGACCATCGAGGCGACGGGGTTTTTCAGTTCGTGGCTGACGAAGCCGAGCATCTCGGTGTAGGCGCGGTTGGCCTCGGTGAGTTGCTCGATGCGAAAGGCCTTGTCGACCGCCTGGCTGAGGCTTTCGGCGATCGCCTGCTGCAGGCGGACCTGGTGGGCATCGTAGGCATTCGGCTCGGTCGAGCTGCGAAACAGCAAACCGACGTTGCGCCCGTCGACGGTCAGCGGACAGGTCATGCTGGACCGCAACCCTTCGCGGACGACCAGGGCGGTGCTGGTGCTGCGGGGATGGGCGGCGAGGTATTCCTGCAGATCGTTGATGACCCGAGGCCGACCGGATTCGATCACCTTCGCCAGCGAACTGTCGGTCAGATCCTCAGCGTAACCGGGCTTGAGCAACAGCGGCTCATAGTCGGCGCGGGCGTAATGGGCGACCACGCGGTGGGCTTCTTCCTCGACAAACGCCAGGGCGACGCGGTTGGTCGGCGAGATGCGGCGGAGCGATTCAAACAGGAAGTCGATCAGGCTGCCCAGCGACTCGGCCGCGGCGACTTTGCGGTTGATCGTGTCGAGAATGAGCCGCTCTTCCGGCGAACACTCCGCGTAGATTTCGTCCAGGCCGGACACCGACACGTAACGCAGCGTCGCCGCCAGGTCGCCGGTGTCGCGGCGCAGGCGGCGGCTGAAGAACGCCAGCACGTGGCGGGAGAGCGTGGCGCTGTCATCGAGCAGTTGATTGAACGTCTCGTGGTCGAGCACCCAGAGCACGGCATCGGCGCGGGCGATGAGCGTGGCCGAGCGCGGTTGCCGTTCGAACAGGCTCATCATGCCGCCGAAGTCGCCGGCGCCCAGCGTGGCGACCTGCACGGGCGCCCCGCCATCGGTGGTCTTCATCACGGCCAGTTCGCCGGATTCGACGATGAACATCCACGCGGCCGGATCGCCCTCGCGGCAGACGGTGTCGCCGGCGGCGTATCGCTCGGTGCGCATGCCGCGTTCGAGCCGACCGAGACTGTCGGCGTCGAGGTCGGCGAAGCACTCGACCTGGGCAAGCAGCGTTTTCAGCGGCGCGGAATCTTCGGCGGTCCGGGTCACCATGTCGTACACCCCTGATTGGTCGACGGCGATACTTTACCAGATCACAGAAAAGATGCCGGGCTCCGTGTGGAAGTCCCGGCATCACACAACTGGCTTCGTGCGCCAGGGCGTTCAGCGGTCAGGCGCGGCGGGCCCCCCTTGCCGCATGGCGGACAGGGGGTGGCGCCCGGCGATCGAGCAAGGCGCACGGACAACGACGCGAACGTCGTCGTCCGCCGGCCCCGTACTTACGGGATGAACTTGCCGCGGGCGGTATAGCCGGTGTGCAGCAGCTTGTGCGACAGGTGTCCGCAGGGCCCTTCGTTGAGGAACTCGGTGTAGATGCGGGTGATGGCCGGGTTCTCGTGGCTCTTGCGGACCTCGTACGCATGATCTTCGGAGTAGATGGCCTTGGCCCTGGCGGCGCGGATGTCGGGGTTGGTGGGAATCGGCTGACCGCCGCCACCCAGACACCCACCCGGGCAGGCCATGAACTCGATGAAGTGGCACTCGGAAAACTTGCCGCCGGCCTTGATGTCTTCCATCACCTTCTTGGCGTTGGCCGTGCCGTGGGCCACGCCCACCTTCAGCGTCGCGCCTTTCAGCCAGTTCCAGTCGGGCACGAGGTGCGCGATCAGCTCGGGCACCGGACCGACTTCCGAAATCGGCAGCTCCATATAGCGCACGCCCTCGAATCCGCGGATGGGGATGATGTCGGCGTGCTCGAAGATGCTCTCGACCTTCTGGCCGGTGACCAGTTCGATCACGCACCGCAGGGCCGACTCCATCACGCCGCCGGTCGCCCCGAAGATCACGCCCGATCCGGTGGCGGTGCCGAACGGATCGTCGAAATCGCTCTTGGGCATTCTGGGCAGGTCGATGCCGGTTTCCATGATCATCTTGCCCAGCTCGCGCGTGGTCAGGCCGTAGTCGATGTCCTTGTAGCCCGAGTCGCACATCTCCGGGCGGTTGCATTCGTACTTCTTGGCCGAGCACGGCATGAGCGCCACGGAAACGATGTCCTTCGGATCAATGTCGTTGATCCGGGCGTACCAGGTCTTGATCAGGGCGCCGAACATCTGCTGGGGGCTCTTGGCGGTCGAGACGTTGGGAATGTACTCGGGATAGAAGTGTTCGAGAAACTTGACCCAGCCCGGCGAGCAACTGGTGAACTGGGGCAGGGCGGCCGATTCGTCCTTCTCGACCAGAGCCTTGTACAGGCGCAGGAGCAACTCCGTGCCTTCCTCGATGATGGTCAGGTCGGCGGTGAAGTTGGTGTCGAAGACCTTGTCGAAGCCGCATCGCCGCAGGGCGGTGTTCATCTCGAAGGTGAGCGGCTGACCCGGCTCCAGGCCGAAGCATTCGCCGATGCCCGCCCGGGGCGAGGGGGCGGTCTGCATGACCACGTGCTTGGTCGGGTCGTCGATGGCGGCCCAGACCTCGT
>CAYNCM010000079.1:0-15122 GCA_964395825.1 uncultured Planctomycetaceae bacterium | reverse complement strand
GCCCGCTCGCCGGTGAACCCGGCGTCGAAGTACCGGCCCATCAGACGACTCATGTCCCTCTTGATTGAACGCGATCCGCCCGGTAAAGAGAGTAAACGATGAAAAAACCGAACCAAGTTATTCGCAAGCATCCGGGCAACCCGGTTCTGCAGGCCGGCGATCTGGAATACGATTCCTCGCTGGTCTTCAACGCCGGTGTGTGCAAGTACCAGGGAAAATACGTGATGGTGTTCCGAAACGACTACGGGTTCAGTCCGGATCCGCATCAGAGGGCAAGCCCCGGGCACGGGACGAACATCGGTATCGCCGTCAGCGACGACGGTCTCCGCTGGACACCAAAGCCAACTCCGTGGTTCGCTTTGCAGACCGACGAGATCAAACGCGCCTACGATCCGCGGTTGACCGTTCTCGACGGGCGCGTGTACATGTGTTTCGCGGTGGACACGCACCACGGCGTACGCGGCGGCGTCATGGTCACCGACGACTTCGACGCTTACGAAATTCTGTCGCTGTCCGCGCCGGATAACCGCAACATGGTGCTGTTCCCCGAACGCATCGGCGGTCGCTATGCACGTCTTGAACGGCCGTTCCCAGTGTATGGACGTCATGGACCCGAGATGTTCGACATCTGGTTTTCCGCCTCGCCCGACCTGCGCTACTGGGGCGACACCGAGCTGGTGCTCGGCCTGGAGGACGTGCCGTTCTGCAACTGCAAGATCGGTCCCGGCGCGCCGCCCGTCAAGACCGAACACGGCTGGCTGACCACTTTCCACGCGGTGTACAAGGATGAGAACCGCCCGCTCAAGGGCTGGGAAGCAGGCAAGGGCTGGCACAAAGAGTACATGGGCGGGCTGATGCTGCTCGATCTTGAAGACCCAACGAAAGTCATCGGCATGTGCCCCGAGCCGATTCTCAAAGCCGAATACGACTACGAGATCGACGGTTTCCGCGGCAGTGTCATATTCCCCGGCGGCATGATTTTGGAAGACGATGGCGAAGTGAGAATCTACTACGGCGCGGCCGATACGGTCGAAGCGCTGGCCACCGCGCACGTGGGCGATCTGCTCGAACTCTGTCAACCGGTGAGATCATAAAATACAGCGTCTTACGTCAACGAAATTCGCGCCGAACATTCTGCGGACTTGGCCGTTGGGCAACGAGCGCGGCAAGGGCGTGAAGCTGGTGGCGATGAAGGACCGAATGAGAGAATACGGCTTCGATGATTGCCCGGGAAAGGTCCGGCAAGCAGCTCGCGGTCAAGAACTACTGCGATGACGAGGACTATCTGGACCAGAAGGGGGGT
Source organism: uncultured Planctomycetaceae bacterium (assembly GCA_964395825.1). Classification (GTDB taxonomy): domain Bacteria; phylum Planctomycetota; class Phycisphaerae; order Phycisphaerales; family Zrk34; genus JANQFT01. The sequence goes on along the minus strand of CAYNCM010000079.1, from coordinate 13,819 downwards.
GCCCTGGAAGGAGGCACTTACCGTGCCCACCGCGATCCGGCACCCGCATGAATTATACCCGCAAATCAGCCACGATCCTTCGGAGACCCTGTCATGACCGAACGCGCACCGTTTCACTGCCTTTGTCTGGCAGCCCTGCTTTTGTCGCAGTCGGTCAGCCGTGGTGAGCCGGCGCAATCGCCGTCCGTCGCGGGCGACCTGCCGCCTGATTCGGCGGCGCTCGCGGTCCAGATGGAGCTGGGCACTTGAATTGTACTTCGAAACGGCTGGCATTGACCTTGTCGTGCCGGGATGGTCGTGGCCGCACGGTCGAGCCGCGCAATGCCTGACAATCAGGACCGTTGCCCCCGGAGGGTCAGGTGAAGCGTTGGCGGGCTTCGTCGAGCATGGCGACGGTGGCGGAGGCGCCCACGCGGGTGGCGCCGGCGCGATGCATGGCCAGCAGGCCGTCCAGATCGCGCACGCCGCCGGCGGCTTTGACCTGCACGTTCGGCCCGATGTGTTGGCGCATCAGTTGGATATCTTCGACCAGCGCGCCGCCGGTGCCGTAGCCGGTGGAGGTCTTGACCCAGTCGGCTTTCATCTCCGTGCAGATTCCGCACAGGCGGATTTTCTGTTCATCGGCCAGGTAGCAGTTTTCAAAGATGACCTTGACCCTGGCGCCGGCGGCGTGGGCGGGTTCGATCACCGCGGCGATGTCGCGGCGGACGTAGTCCCAGTCGCCGGTGAGGACCATGGAGATGTTGACGACCACGTCGAGTTCGGTTCCGCCGTCGCGGAGGGCCTTTTCGGCCTCGGCGGCCTTGGCGGCGGTGGCGTGGGCGCCGTGGGGAAAGCCGATCACGGTGCTCGGCTCGACGGTGCTGCCGGCCAGGGCCTCGGCGCAACGCTTGAGATAGAACGGCATGATGCACACGCTGGCCACGTCGTACTCGAGGGCGACCTGCAGACCTTTGTCGAGGTCGCCAACGGTCAGGGTCGGCTTGAGCAGCGAATGGTCGATCATCCTGGCGATGTCACGGGCGGTGGGGTTCATGGCTGAGGCTCCGGGTCGGTCGTCGATGCGAGAGCGATTGACATCGTCGGCCGACGGGGGTCGTTTGGCAAGAGGCGAGTTGCAGTGGGGCGCGGGGGTGGTTATGTTTCTCGTTTTGCTTTCTCGGCTGGGCCGCGGATTGGTCAGCGGCTGGCGGCGGGAGCCGCGCGTTTTCAATCGGGTTCGATTCCCGACCAGCCGATTACGGATTCCCCATCACACCTTTGAACGGAAGCACCATCCGGAAGGGCGGTGCTGATCCACCGGCGCCGGGCTTCCGCCTTCGCGGCGCTTCGCCGGGACCAGTCCGCCCGACGTTTCCTAGTATTGCGTCTGCACCCAAGATTCGGGCATCGGTTTTGGCCGCGACCCGCAGGGGAGCGCTTCGACACCGCGCTCGCCTACGGCTGGCGGCTGAACTTCCCGCCGAAGATCAACGGCAGACACGGCACTAGGGGGCGGGGCGGACCGGGGCGCGGCCGACGGAGTAGTAGACAAAGCCATATTCAGCCATCAGTTCGCGACGGTAGAGGTTGCGGCCGTCGAAAATCAGCGGCGTGCGCATACGCTGAATCATCTGGTCGAATTCGGGATGGAGGAATTCGCCCCAGTTGGTGCAGATGGCCAGGGCGTCGGCCTGGTCGAGCACATCGAGTTCGTTGTCGGCATACTCGATGCGATCGCCGAACACCTGCCGGCAGTTGCCGAGGGCGACCTGGTCGAACACGGCGACGGTGGCGCGGCGCTGGAGCAGTTGTTCGATGAGCGTGACGGCGGGGGCTTGGCGGATGTCATCGGTGCCGGGCTTGAAGGCCACGCCCCAAACGGCGAATCGCCTGGCGGACAGGTCGGCGGGGGCGGTTTGATCGGCACCTGCGGCTTCGCCTGCGGTCCGGCGCGATGAGAAGTGGCGGTCGATTTTGGCGATGAAACGCTCACGCTGGGTCTGGTTGACGCGGTCGACCGCTTCGAGCAGCGCGGCGGGCGATTCGACTTTGCGTCCCATCGAAATACACGCCAGCACATCTTTGGGAAAGCACGATCCGCCGTAGCCCAGCCCGGGATAAAGGAACTGGTTGCCGATGCGCGTATCGCTGCACATGCCGCGTCGGACTTCGTCGATGTCGGCACCGTAGGCTTCGCAGAGGTTGGCGATTTCGTTGATGAAACTGATCTTGGTCGCGAGCATGGTGTTGGCGGCGTACTTGACCATCTCGGCCGAGGCGATGTCCATGACAAAAATGGGATTACCCTGCCGGACAAACGGTTCGTACAGCTCGCGCAGGGTATGGCCGATCTGCTTATCCGCCACGCCGAGCACCACGCGATCAGGGTGGGTGAAGTCGTGAATGGCGTCGCCTTCCTTGAGGAACTCGGGGTTGGAGGCCATGTGGAAGGGCTTGTGGGTCTGTCGGGCGATTTCCTCGCGCACGCGGGCATTGGTTCCCACGGGCACGGTGGATTTGACGACGATGATCTTCGGTCGACGGGCCTGAACGGTGTTGCCGGGTCCTTCCTCGATGGCCTGGCCGATGTCCGCGGCGGCGGTGAGGACGGCGGACAGGTCGGCGTGGCCGGCCTGGTCGGGCGGGGTGCCGACGCAGATGAAGATAATCTCCGCTCCGCCGTAGGCCCGTTGTTTGTCGGTGGTGAAGTGAAGCCGCCCGGCCTTGGTGTTGCGTTTGATCAGGTCGCTGAGGCCCGGCTCGAAGATCGGCGATTCGCCGCCGTTGAGCATGTCGATCTTCCGCGGGTCGATGTCCAGGCACGTGACATCATTGCCCGTGTTGGCAAAGCAGGTGCCGGTGACCAGTCCGACATATCCGGTTCCGACCATGGTGATGTGCATGGTTGCTCCTTGGTGGGGTTGGCGTTGGGCCGGCGGCCCGGGTGAGCGGAGTATATCGGGCGAAGCGGGCCTGTGGTCCAGGCGGTGCATGGCGCGGCTCGGCGGGGATCGGCGCCCCTGCGGGCCGGTGGGCGGGTTGGAACCGGGCCATTGAAGCTAAACGGCTGTTTCGCCGATAGATAGCCCGGCAGAGCCGGTTGTCCGGCACGAGGAAAAATCCCCGACCGGGCAGATTTTCCTTGCTTTTCGGAGAATCTGTGGCATTATTAGCCTGTCGGTTCGCCTGCCGAGGCGCCGACTGAAGAGAGAGACGGGCCACCGCTCTGTTGAGAGAGAGCTTCCCCGTCGACAGAATAATGGTATTTTCATTCCCCGCGTTGTTCGGTGCGCCCGGCTCGCCGACCGATCGGGGCAGGAAGGGAAAGCAGCTATGCAGTTCAAGCATGTGTTTTGTCGCAGTAAACGCCTCGTGGCGATGTTCGCGGCGTTGACCGTGGCGGTCGCCGTGTCTTCGGCATCGGCGACGTTCATCGAAGACGACTCGGCCTACCTGGACGAGTTGAGCGGCGGACAGACGCTGATCTCCGGGGACAAGATCTTCGGCGACTTCGAAGTCGTGCCCATCGGCTCGGGGGCCTCCGGCGGCGCGCTGGCGCCCGATCCGTCGGCCATCCTCGTGACCGTCGGCACGGAAACCGCCACCGGCGATCACGTCATGCGGCTGAACCTGTCGCTCAACGCCTTCAGCGGCCAAACAGTCAACGCCACCATCCGATTCACCGTGGCGGTGGACGAAAACTATCCCGACTGGTACATCGAAGATGCGGGCCTGGTGCTGACCGGTCCGACCGCCGCGGGCGATGGCGGCGTGAACGTCGCCGAGACCATCTGGGACCGTTCGCCCACCGAAACCGGCGCGGTGAACCTCGCTTCGCTCGACGCAACCAAAAGCCCAGGCTTCACGCAGCTTTCCGAACACACCTACTTCACCCCCGTCAAGAAAATCTGGGTGGTCAAGGACATCTCCCTGACCGGCGGCGTGCAGGGGTCGGCCCACATCAGCGAAGTGATCCAGACCTTCAGCCAGATTCCCGAACCCGCCTCACTGGCCCTGCTGGCCGTCGGCGGCCTGGTGATGCTCAAGCGGCCCGGTCGGCGTTCATAACCGACACCCCCGAAATCAAACACTCACACCACGCCCTGCCCTTCGCGGTGGGGCGTGTTTGTTTTCAGACGGCGGCGAAACCGCCCTCAGACGCCCTGCATCCACTGCCACTGCCGACGCACACCCTCTTCCACCGACACCTTCGCGCCGAAACCCAGTTCCCCGCCGCTGCGGGTCAGGTCGGCGAACGTGCGCTCCACGTCGCCCGGCTGGGGCGGCCGACGGTCGATCCGCGCCTTGCGCCCGGTGACCCGCTCGATCACCGCGATCAGATCGCTCAGTGTTTGCGGGTCGCTGCCGCCGAGGTTCCAGATGCGGTAACCATGCCGGTCGATGCGCTCGTGGGCGGCCATGACGCCGTCGACGATGTCGTCAACATAGGTATAGTCCCGGCTGGTCGAACCGTCGCCGAAGACGGGAATGGCCCGGCCTTCACGGACCAGCCGCAGAAACTTGCCGATGGCCAGGTCCGGTCGCTGCCGCGGGCCGAACACGGTGAAAAACCGCAGACACGCTACGGGCAGACCGTGCAGGTGGTGGTAGGTGTGGCAGATCAGTTCGCCCGAGCGCTTGGTCGCCGCGTAGGGGCTGATCGGATGATCGACCGGATCGGTTTCGGCGAAGGGCACCTTGGGGTTGTTGCCGTACACGCTGGAGCTGGACGCGAAGACGAACCGCCCCACGCCCGCCGCCGTCGCCGCATCGAGCAGATTCACCGTGCCGTTGACGTTCACTTCCGTGTAGAGCCTGGGATTCTCGATGCTCGGGCGAACCCCGGCCATGGCTGCGATGTGAATGACACTGCCCGGCCGGGTGTGCTCGAACGCTTCGCGCACGGCATCGGTGTCGCGGATGTCGGCTTCGATCATCTCGAAGCCGGCCTGTTCCGCCAGCATCGCCGCGTGGTGGCGTTTGATCGCCGGATCGTAAGAATCGCAGAAGTTGTCAAAGCCGACCACCTCGCGTCCCTCAAGGAGCAGCCGTTCGGCGACGTGCGACCCGATGAACCCGGCCGCGCCGGTAACTAGAACGCTGGATGACACGAGCGGGAACTCCGATTCACCGGATCACATTGTTGGTGGGCTTGCGATATTTCGACAGGTCGATCCCCCGGAAGTAGTCGATCGTTCTGGCCAGGCCGGCGCGAAGGTCGATGGCCGGTTGCCAGTCGAGCTTCTCGCGGGCCAGGGCGATGTCCGGTTGGCGCTGGGTGGGGTCGTCGGCGGGCAGGGGAGCAAACTCGAGCGTCGACTCGCTGCCGGTCAGCTCGATGACCCTCTCGGCAAGCTGTTTGATGGTGAACTCGCCGGGGTTGCCGAGGTTGACCGGCCCGACGAAATCGTCCGGCCCGTTCATCATCCGCATGATGCCTTCAACCAGGTCGTCGACGTAACAGAAGCTGCGGGTCTGCGAACCGTCGCCATACAGCGTGATCGGTTCGCCAGCCAGCGCCTGGAGGATGAAGTTGCTGACCACCCGCCCGTCGAACGGATGCATCCGCGGGCCGTAGGTGTTGAAGATGCGGACCACGCGGATGTTCACGCCGTTTTGTCGGTGGTAATCGAAGAACAGCGTCTCGGCGCAGCGCTTGCCTTCGTCATAGCAGGCGCGGAGCCCGATGGGGTTGACGTTGCCGCGATAGGTTTCCGGCTGGGGGTGAACGCTGGGGTCGCCGTACACTTCGCTGGTCGACGCCTGGAGGATTTTCGCCCCCACGCGCCTGGCCATGCCCAGCATGTTGATTGCCCCGCTGACCGACACCTTCGTCGTCTGGATCGGGTCGTGCTGATAATGCACCGGCGACGCGGGACAGGCCAGGTTGTAAATCTCGTCGACTTCCAGGTAGACCGGCAGCGTCACGTCGTGTCGGATCAGCTCGAAATTCGGCTCGTCGAGCAGATGCCAGATGTTCGACTTCTGACTGGTGAAGAAATTATCCAGGCAGATGACATCGTGGCCCTGGTGCACGAGGCGCTCGCACAGGTGCGAGCCCAGGAACCCCGCCCCGCCCGTGACCAGCACACGCTTGAGTTGTGACATGCGCTTCGCCTATCCCTGACCTACAAGTTCCAATACGTTGAACCGCACACGCGCAGAGATCATTCAGTCTGGCGGGGACCGGATCAACAGAATGAACCGAATCGTTTGAAAGACCCGGCAACCGGATCCGGTCGATCCTGTGAATCCTGCCCACGCTCTCCTGGGCGCCTCTGCGTTCGGACCGATCACAGCTTCGTCTTCACGAACAGCCTTTCGGGCACGTTGCGGACGATGGCCATGATACACCGCCAGAACCACGGGGTGTACACGACCGGCCGGCCGCGGCGGATCGCCCGGACGATGTCCCGCGCCACGCGCTCGGGTTTGGCGGTCAGCGGTGAATCGGCGTTGACCCGGCCGAACGTCATCGGCGTGTCGACCGTGCCGGGCTTGATGGTGATCACGTTCACCCCGCGTTTCGCCAGACGATGGCGCAACCCGCCGAGGTAGGCGCTCAGGCCCGCCTTCGCCGAGCCGTACAGGTAATTGCTCTGCCGCCCGCGGTCGCCGGCGACGGAGCTGATGCCGCAGATGTAGCCGCGCTTCTGCCCCTCGAAATGCGCCGCGACCGGTTCGAGCAGACTCACCGCCGAGGTGTAATTCACGTCGATCGTACGATGCGCTTCGTGGAACGCGCCCTGCGCTTCGTCCTGGTCGGGCAGGTAGCCGTGGGCCAGCACCACCCCGTCGAGCTGGCCGAGTTGCTCGATGCAGCGCGCGATGAACCCCGGATGCTCGTCGAACGCCAGGGCGTCGAACCGCACGAAGTCGGCGGCGATGTCGTAGCGCGTGCGCAGGTCCGCGGTCAGACGCTCAAGCTCCTGTTGCTTGCGCCCGGCCAGCAACAGGCGATCGCCGTCGGCCGCCAGGCGATCGGCCACCGCCTGGGCGATCCCGCTGGTCGCTCCCAGAATAAGCACGTTCTGATTCATGGCCCTTCCACGATACCCAATCGCCGGGCCTGAGACGAACGGAACCGCCCCGCCGGATCGAGCCGCGCCCGGATGGCCTTGAATTCGTCGAGCCTCGGATAGCCGGCCTCGAAAGTCGCCCGGCTCATGCAGGCGTCCTTGGCCAGGTACAACCGCCCGCCGTGGTCCAGCACGATCCGGTCCATCGCTTCGGTCAGTTCCTCCAGCGCCCGGCCGGTGTACGGCAGATCCAGCGCCAGCGTATGCCCCGACATCGGAAACGACAGCAGCCCCTCGTCGGCCGGCCCGTAGCTTTTCAGCACCGCCAGGAACGACGCCCGCTTGCTCGCGGTGAGCATCTCCAACAGTTTCACCAGCGCCGCCCGGCTCGATTCACGCGGCAGCACCGGTTGATACTGAATGAACCCCCGCCGGCCGTACATCCGGTTCCAGTGATTGACCCCGTCCAGCGGATAGAAGAACGAATCGTAATCCTCGACCTTGCGCCCGTTGGGATGGCTTCGGTAGAACGCCGCGTTGAACGCCTTGACCGTCAGCGGATTAAGCACCCAGCCGGGCATCGGCCACGGCACGGTCTTCGTGCGCTTGCCGGGCCGCTGCAGCGGTCGCTCGGCCTGCCTGGCTTTCAGATCGTCCAGCGCCGCGTGATTGCCGCCCATGAGCACGCTGCGACCGAGCGACTCGCCCTGCGCCAGACAGTCGATCCACGCCACTGAATACCGATAAACGCCATCGCCCGCTTCGAACCGCTCAAGCGCCGCGTCCAGGTTGCTCGCCCGGTGGTAATCCACGTTCACGTAGGCCGTGTCGATCCGCCTGAGCTTCATCCGCGCCGAGAGAATCACGCCCGTCAGCCCCATGCCGCCTATGGTGGCGCCGAAGACGTCGGCGTTTTCGTCCGGCGAACACCTGATCGTCTCGCCCGAGGCGGTCAGCAGTTGCAGATCGACGATGAACGAGCCGAGCGACCCGTCGCAGTGGTGGTTCTTGCCGTGGACGTTGGCGGCGATCGCCCCGCCCAGCGTCACGTACTTCGTGCCCGGGGTCACCGGCAGAAAGAACCCGCGCCGCACGAACACGTCCAGCAGCGTTTGCAGACTCACGCCCCCCTCCGCCTCCACGATGCCCGTCTCGGGATCGAACCCCAGCAGGCGATCGAGCGAATCGGTGAGCATCACTCCCCCACCGGCGTTCACCGCCGAATCGCCGTAGCTCCGTCCCAGACCACGGGCGATCACGTGCGCCAGGTCCGACCGATTCACCGCGCAGCGCACCTCGGCCAGGCTGCCCGGCCGGATCACCGCGCAAAGGGCCGTCGGATAATGGCCCCACCCGCCCAGCGTCATGTTTACCTTCGGTCCGTGCATCGACACCACCATACCCACATCGGCCACCCGGGGCACGGCACTGAAGATCTGACACACAGCCGGCGGCTCATAGCCGCCGGTCCTGCGGGCGTGGCCCGCCGGCTGACAGGAGCGGTGATCAGACACACAGCCGGCGGCTCATAGCCGCCGGTCCTGCGGGCGTGGCCCGCCGACTGACGTGGTGTGCCTGGCGCGACGGCCGTCACACCAGCCGATCGAGGTCCAGGCCGGCCCACTGGTGGCTGCGGATTTTCTGCACGACGCGTTCGGCCACGTCGACGGCGGCGAAACCGGCGTCGGCGTCGACGGCGGGGGCGGCCTGGCCGGCGGCGGCGCGGAGGAAATTGGTCAGTTCCGCGGTCAGCGGTTCTTCATCGTTGATCGTCAGTTCCTCGATGTTGACCAGGTCGGTGTAATCGAGGTTGCTGAGGTCGGCGCCGGCGGCCAGTTGATCGCGGATTTCGTGGAGGGTGCTGATGTTGCCGGTGCGGCGGATGGACATGCCGCTCTTGGTGGCATAGTCAAGGCTGATGTAGCCGTCTTCGCTGAACACGCGGAGCTTGCGTTCGGTTTTCAGGGCCAGCCGACTGGCGGTGATCTTGGCCACGCAGCCATCCTCGAACACGAGCCGGGCGTCGGCGACGTCTTCGTGTTCGCCGAGCAGCGCCACGCCGCAGGCCTGCACGTCGGTCAGCGGCGAGCGGGCCATCATCAGGATGATGTCCAGGTCGTGGATCATCATGTCGAACACCACGCCCACGTCGACGCTGCGAAAGGTCATGGGGCTCACGCGGTCGCACTCGATGAAGCGCGGGGTGATGTCCCAGTCGCTGATCGCGCGCACGGCGGGGTTGAACCGTTCGGTGTGGCCGACCTGCACGAGCGTCTGGTGGCGGCGGGCGGTGTCGACGATGCGCTTACCGACCTCGACCGACTGGGCCATGGGTTTTTCGATCAGGCAGGCGATGCCGCGGGTCAGCAGGGGCTCGGCCACCTGCTCGTGATACACGGTAGGCACGGCGATGCTCACCGCCTGCAACTGGGGGTATTTCTCCAGCAGCGCCTCGACGTCGGGCAGACAATCGCAGGCGTACTGATCGGCCAGCGCGCCGGCGCGGTCCTCATCGCCGTCGACCACGGCCAGCAACTCGGCCTGGGAAAGCTGATGGTAGATGCGGGCATGGTGTCGGCCCATCCGGCCCACGCCGATCACCGCAACGGCAAGGGGAGATTCACTCATGGGCTATAGGGTATCGGGGATGGGGTATCGGGGATAGGCGCGTTCCACCGGTCGGCCGCTGTGGGAAACACGCTTCCCGCCGAACGGCCATACCCTGTCCCCCAAACCCCATCCGCGATACCCTGTTGCCATGCCGCTGACGTTGTACGGATACATTCTGCGGGATCTGCTGAAGCTGGGGGCGCTGGCGACGGGCGTGCTGGTGATGGTGTTGAGCCTGGGCTTCGCGTTCGCGCCGATGACCGAAGGCCTGCTCGGACCTTGGCAACTGGTGAAGGTGGTGTTTTATCTCATGCCCGCCACGTTGCCGTACGCCCTGCCGTTCGCCGCGGCGTTCGCATCGACGCTGGTGTTTTTCCGCCTGGCCGCGGACAACGAAATCACCGCCTGCAGCGCCAGCGGCCTCAGCTATCGCAGCCTGTGCGTGCCGGTGCTGGCGACGGGGTTGTGCCTGACGCTGGTGATGTTCGTGCTGAGCAACTGGGTGGTGCCATGGTTCTGGCAGCAGGTGACCGACCTGGTCGAGCGGGACGTGACGCGGCTGGTGATTCAGCAGCTTCGCCGGCGGGACACGGTGCAATACACGATGGGCGGCCGGTCCAAGCTGGTGCTCCGGGCGGACGCGGCGGCGGTGCTGGACGTGGCCGACCGGCCCGGCGGACCATATCGGCGGATCGGGTTGCAGGGCGTGGCGGCGGGCAAGATCGACGTGGGAACCGGCCGGCTGGAACAGGATTTCACCAGCGAAAAGGCGGTGGTCGACATCTACCGCACGGGCGATGCGATCTCGGCGGTGGTGCGGTTGATCAACCCGACCGGCAAGGACCCGCACCGCGAAATCCTCCTCGACGAGCGCAACCGCGAGTTCCAGATCCACGACATCGAGCTGCCGTTCAAACAGGAACCGCAGTTCATGTCGCTGACACAACTGCGCGACATGGCCGCCCGGCCGGAGCTGAACGCCGATGTGCGCATCTACCGTGATCAACTGCTCGAGCGGCTGTCAGTCAGCCGGGCGGTGGCCCGCATCGTCGATCGGCTGGAGGCGGGTGAACTGGAGATGCTCGGCCCGCGGGAGGAAATCTATCGCCTGGCCGCCCCGGCGCACACGGCGGGGGAAAACGACGTGCGCCTGACCGCGTCAGACGATCAGCCGATCCTCATGCGCATCGGGCGGGGCATGGGCGTGCGGCAGCGACTGGAAGCGCAGCGCGGCCGAATCAAAATCGACGTGGATGAAATCACCTTCGAGCCGCGCCTGCTGATCAGCTTCGATGATGTGAAAGTGATCGACCAGCAGCTTCCCACACCGGCCGGCCGCCTGGCGACGCGCGATCTGGAGCCCCTGGCGCTCAGGCAGGCGATCATGGACGACGTCGATCCGAACGACAGCGCCGCGCTGTACCACACGGTGGTCGAAGAAGCGCAGACCATCCCGCGCTTGCGCGAGGAACTGGAATACGGCGGTCGTGCGTTCGCGGTGCGCTATGTGATTCAGCGACTGCACCACAGCATCCGGGCCCGCCTGCACGAACGGGCGGCGATGAGCGTCAACTGCGTGCTGGTGATGCTGCTGGCCGCGGTGATGGCGATGCTGCTGAGAAGGCAGGTGCCCCTGGCGATCTTCTTCTGGTGCTTCTTGCCGATCATCATGTCGATGCTGATGATCTCCAGCGGCGGGAACTTCATGAAGGAAAACCCGTGGGAACTGCCCGCGGCGGCGACCAGCGTGTTCGTCTGGCTGGGTAATATTCTGCTGCTGCTGGTGGTGGGCCTGGTCTACCGGCGGTTGAATCGGAACTGATGCCTGCCCCGCTCCGGCTCGCGCGACCCCGCCGCCGTTCATGACAGCGGGGCCGTGGTCGCAGCCCGGCGTCGCCCGCGGTGGACAGGCAATCGTATCACCCCAAGCTGTCGAGGATGGCGCTGATCGATGCGGTCGCGGCGCAGGTCACGCGGTCGGCGGCGCCGTAGTAGACGATCAACCGGTCGCCATCGATCACCTGGCCGTTGGTGAACACCACGGCGTTGACGAAGCCTTCGATCTCGTAAGGCGCGGTGGGTTCGAGGATCGGCTCATCGGAGCGGGCGATGACCTTCGCCGGATCGTCCTTATCCAGCAGCAGAGCGGCGAGGCAGTATCGGCCGTCCGCGGCGCCGTGGTAGAGGCACAGCCAGCCGGCGTCGGTTTCGATCGGCTCGGCGCCGGCGCCGATGCGCTGCCCGTCCCACCGGCCGTCCCGGGTGTGAGCGATGCACGCATGGCCGCCCCAATGCACCAGGTCCGGCGACCGGGCCAGCCAGATGTAGTTGCCCCCGATGTCGCTGCCGGTCGGCCGATGCAGACAGACGTACTGCCCGTCGATCTTCTTCGGAAACAGTACGCAGTCCTTGTTGTGCGGCGGGACGATCATGCCGTGGCGCTCGAAGCGGCGCCAGTCGGCGGTGGTCATCAGCCCCACCCCCACACCGTTCGCCGACACCTGCGTGCAGGTCAGGTGGTACACATCGTCGAGCCGCACCACCCGGCAGTCCTCGATGCCGTAGCCCTCCAGCGGGCCTTCGCCGATCAGCGTCGGTTCATCGTCGACGGTGAAGTGCGTCCCGTCATCACTCCAGGCCAGGCGCAGGTGGCTCAGCGACGTGAGGTACTTGTGACCGCGGTGCTCCATGACCGTGGGGCTTTCGGCGGTGACCTCGGCGCGGTCGAATTCCAGCATCTCGATTTCATGCGATTCGCCGACCACCGGCACGCGGAGGTATCGCTCGTCGTCGGGAGCGAACTCGGCCACGCGCAGCAACAGCCCGATCCGACCCTGGTAGCGAAACGCGCCGGGATTGAACACGCACCGGATCACCAGCCCCTCGAGGCTGGGTTTGACCTGATCAGGCGTCAGCAGCGGGTTGGCATCGAAACGTCGAAAAAGCTCGGCCATGAGGAATCTCCGGTTCCGGCAACAGGCTATGGCTTGGCCGAGAAAACGCAAGCCCATGCGCGGTCGGCCCCGCGGTCCACGGTGCTCATGCCTGCGCGCATCGCCGCCGTGAGTCCCGCTCAGTAAAGGACAAAGCCACCCGTTGCCATCGGGTGGCTTCGTCTGACTCGAAATGGGCGGAGGAGGATTCGAACCTCCGAAGGCGTATGCCAGCAGATTTACAGTCTGCCCCCTTTGGCCACTTGGGTATCCGCCCGAAGAGCCCCGTATGATAGTCAACGCCGGGGAATTCGCAAGGTTCGGCCCGGACCGATCGGCTCATCGCGATGGCCGCAGGCTCAGCCTTTGAGCCCGCCGATCGGGCGAAGGCGGGCGGGTAAGCGAACAACAGATCGTCGCGCCGGTCAGCCTGCAGTTCAATCTCGACGCGCTGACGAGGCTGAAAAAGCTGCACATCGCCGATCATCAGTTCCATCAACCCCCGTCCGGCGTCGCCGCGTTGGGCGTCGGCCAAGTCTCGCAGTGGCAGCAGGCGCACGGTGATGATGGACAGCAGCGCCGCCATGGGTGGGCTTTACAAATTCATGCGCCGCGCCGCGTCGCGCTACGCCGCGTCGGCGGACATCCGCTCAGCCTTGGACTTCGCATCGTCGAGCGTGCCGACGTACATGAACGCGCTTTCGGGCAGGTCGTCGCCCTCGCCATCGCACAGGCGGCGGAACGAGTCGATCGTGTCGGTCAGCGGCGTGTAGATCCCCGGGATGCCGATGAACTGCTCGGCGACGAAGAACGGCTGGCTGAGGAAGCGCTCGATCTTGCGGGCGCGGGCGACGGTGAGTTTATCCTCTTCGCTCAGTTCGTCCACGCCGAGAATGGCGATGATGTCCTGCAGGTCGCGGTAGCGCTGGAGGGTCTGCTGCACGCGGCGGGACACTTCGTAGTGTTCCTGCCCGAGAATGACAGGATCGAGGATGTTGCTGGTCGAGTCGAGCGGATCGACGGCGGGGTAGATGCCCTTTTCGGCGATGCCGCGGCTGAGCACCACGAACGCATCGAGGTGGCTGAACGCGGTGGCCGGCGCCGGGTCGGTCAGATCGTCGGCGGGGACGTAGATCGCCTGCACACTGGTGATCGCGCCCTTGTCGGTGGAGGTGATGCGTTCCTGCAGTTGCCCCATTTCCGTCGACAGGGTCGGCTGATAACCGACGGCGCTGGGCATGCGCCCGAGCAGCGCCGACACTTCCGAGCCGGCCT
>CAYNCM010000078.1:0-15124 GCA_964395825.1 uncultured Planctomycetaceae bacterium | reverse complement strand
CCGCCCGCCGGCGGGTCCAGCGGTCCGGGCGCCGGGGCGCCGGCGGCAAAGCCGGCCATCGGTCATGGGGTCAGATTGACGCATCGTCATGCCTCGCAGTTTTCAGTTCCGCGTTCTTGGTTGCCACTTCCGCGCCGCGGTCACTTCATCACGCCCTGGATGAGGGTGGGCAGGGGCAGGAACAGGGCCACGACGATCGTGCCCACGATCAAACCCAGCACCACGACCATCACCGGTTCGAGCAGGCTCATCATGGCGCGGACCATGTTGTCGACTTCCTCGTCGTAGTTGTCGGCGACCTTGGAGAGCATCTTGTCCAGTTCGCCGGTCTCCTCGCCCACGTCGATCATGTTGACCACCAGCAGGTCGACCACGCGGCTTTCGCGCAGGGGTTCGGCGAAACTTTCCCCTTCGCGGATCGAGTCGTGCACGCGCTGCAAGGCTTTTTCGTACACGTCGTTGCCGACGGTGTCTCGGGTGATGGTGATCGCTTCGAGGATGGGCACGCCGGCGCTGATGAGCGTGCCGAGCGTGCGGGTGAAGCGGGCGATGCTGGACGCGCGCATGAGCTTGCCCATGACGGGTATGCGCATCTTCACGCGGTCGAGGAACGCCCGGCCGCCCTTGCTCGCGCGCAGCAGGCGCATCAGCGCCCAGAAGACCAGCGGGCTGAACAGGATCACCACCCAGCCGGGAATGGGAAACTCGGTCTGTCCGGCCACCCAGCGCGAGATCTTGATCAGCGACGTGGTCAAGGCGGGCAGTTGGGAGTCGAAGTCCTTGAAGATTTCGTCGAACTTGGGGATCACGAAGTACATGATGCCCACGACAATGAGCACCGCGACGCTGACCACGGCGATGGGATAGATCATCGCGCCGATGATGCGCTTGCGCAGGGCCTGGGCCTTTTCCATGAAGTCGCTGAGGCGCTGGAGGATGATGTCCAGCACACCGCCGACTTCGCCGGCGGCGATCATCTTGGTATACAGGCGGTCAAAGGCCTTGGGGTGCTTGGCCATCGCTTCGGACAGCGACGATCCGCCCTCCACGTCGGCGGCGACCTGCTCGAGCACATTCTTGAACAGGCCGGGCTTCTGCTGCTCGGCGAGAATGTTCAGCGAGCGCAGGATGGGCAGGCCGGCGTCCTGCAGGGTGGACATCTGGCGGGAGAACTGGGTGATCAACTTCTTGCTGACCCCGCCAATGTTGATGGTGATCTCACTGCCCTTCTTCTTCCGGGCCGGTCCGGCCGACGCGGCGCCGCCGGTCTTCTTGCGGACCTTCTTCTCCCGCACGTTGGTCGGGAAAAAGCCCTGGGCCTTGATGCGGCTGATGGCGTCTTCGTTGTTCGCCGCCTCGATCACGCCCTTCTGGGGCTGGCCGGCCTGGTTGAGCGCTTCGTACTGGAAAGTCGGCATGATGATGCTCCGTGACGTTCGTTCGGCGGCGTCAACGCTTCGCGTCACCCGCCAGGCCACTTGTGCCTTGTGCCTTCCGTCAATCTTCTTCCATGATGGTTTCGCGGACGACTTCGTCGATGCTGGTAATGCCGTCGTAGATCGCCAGCAGACCCGCCTGGCGCAGGGTTCTCATGCCTCGCTTGCGGGCTTCGTTGCGCAGCACGTTCGTCGAGCCGTGCTGCATGATCAGTTCCTTCAACTCATCGTCGAGGACCATGATCTCGAACAGCGCCACCCGGCCTCGGTAGCCCTGGTGGTTGCAGTGCGGGCAGCCGGTGCCGCGGTAAAACACCCGACCCTCCACGTCGTCGGGCGTAAGCTGCAGTTCGAGCAACTGCTCTTCGGTCGGCTCGTAGGATTCCTTGCAGTGGGTGCAGATGCGCCGGACCAGCCGCTGGGCCACGATCGCATCGAGCGTGGCGGTGACCAGGAACGGCTCGAGGCCGAGGTCCAGCAGACGGGCCACGCTCGACGGGGCGTCGTTGGTGTGCAGCGTGCTGAAGACCAGGTGGCCGGTCAGCGAGGCCTGCACGGCGATCTGGGCCGTCTCCAGGTCACGAATCTCACCGACCAGAATGATGTCCGGATCCTGACGCAGGAAGCTGCGCAGGCAGCGGGCGAACGTCAGGCCGATCTCCTCTTGGATCTGGCACTGGATCAGCCCGTCGATGTCGTACTCGACCGGATCCTCGGAGGTGAGGATCTTCACGTCGGCGTTGTTCAGTTCGTTCAGGGCGGCGTAGAGCGTGGTGGTTTTGCCGCTGCCGGTCGGGCCGGTGACGATGATGATGCCGTTGGGCTTGCGCATCAACTGGCGGAAGGTCTCCAGGTCGTCGTCGCGCATGCCGAGTTTCTCGGGATCGAGCTGCACGTTCGACCGGTCCAGCACACGCATCACCACTGACTCGCCGAACATCGTCGGCAACACGCTGACCCGCAGGTCGACCGGATTGCCCTGGACCATCAACTCGATGCGCCCGTCCTGGGGCATGCGGTGCTCGGCGATGTCGAGGTTACTCATGACCTTGATGCGGCTGACGATCGCCGGGGCCAGGTGGCGCGGCGGGGGAATCATCTCGTACAGAATGCCGTCGATGCGATAACGCATCTTGAACTCATCCTCGAACGGCTCGAAGTGAATGTCCGAGGCGTGATCCTTGATCGCCTGCAGCAGCACCAGGTTCAACAGGCGCTTGACCTTGTTGTCCTCGGCCGCGGCCAGCAGCGTGTCCAGGTCGATCGACTCGCCCCGGTCGCTCAGGCCCATCAGCGATTCGTCCGACGCCATCTCGCCGATCAGCGACGCGATCGATTCATCGTCCGACCCGTAGAACCGGCCGATGTAATCGTCCACCTGCTGGGCGTTGGCGACCACCGTGTGCACGTTGTACCCCATCAGCAGACGCAGGTCGTCGACGGCGCGGAAATTGTCGGCATTCTTCAGCGCAATGGTCAGCGTGTTGGTGTCCGATTCGTACTTCAGCGGCATGACCTGATAAGCCTGGGCGGTCTCGGCGGGCAGGATGTGGGCCACGTCCTCGGTGATCTCCAGCTTGTCCAGATCGACGGTGGTCATGCCGGCCTGGGCGGCCAGGGCCTGATTCACGTCGTCCTGTGTGACGTAGCCCAACTCGACGAGCAACTGGCCCAGCGGAAGCTTGCGCTGGGATTGCAGATCGAGCGCTTCGTGGACCTGCTCGCGCGTGACCTTGCCCATCTTGGTCAGCACCCGACCCAGGCGTCGGCCGCGCAGTTCGTCCGGGCCCGGCTTCTTCCCGTCGCTCGCTCTGCTGGTCGCTTCGGCCATTCGTATCACTCCCGGTCGTTCAAGACCCGCTGAATTTCCCGTTCCCCCGTCCCAGGCATGGCCCTCCAGATCCCGAAATACGCTCCGCTCGGCCACTCGCCCCCCCGCTCGCCAAACCAGCCGCCCGCGCTCGGCCACTCGCCCCCCGCTCGCCAAACCAGCCGCCCGCGCTCCGCCACTCGCCCCCCGCGCTCCGCCACTCGCCCCCGCGCTCCGGCTTCACCCGTTTCTCATCCTCCACTTGATTATTCCACAACATGAGCACGGCAAACAAGGGGATTTTTATTGATTATGACGAAGGACACCGAGTTTTCAGGTCACTTTCAGCTATCTGTATGCCGGTTTTGTTTGCACGCATGAGCAGCGTTTGGGATTCGTAAAATTCAGGTTGCGCCGACGGGCCCCGTTGGCGGTCGGGGTTTCGTGGTGAGCGCGGGTCCGGCCGGGAGGTTATCCGCTTGCGGGGGGTGGGCCGTTGCCCTCGCCGGGATCCTGGTCGAATTCCACCCGGCCGATCTGGCCGCCGGCCCGGTGAATCTTCTCCGTCACGCCCTTGGTGTCGCGGCAGCGGTCGGCCAAGTCGCCCGGACTGATCTTGCCCTGTTCGTACAGCCGCCACAGGTGGTCGTCGAGCAGTTGCATCCCCACCGATTTACCGGTCTGGATGGCCGAGTCGATGTAGCTCATCGGCTTGGCCTCTCGGATGAGGTTTCCGATGGCGGGGGTCACGACGAGGAACTCGAACCCGGCGATCATGCCCGGGGTGTCCACGCGGGGCAGAAGCTGCTGACTGAGCACCGCCATCAGCGACGCGGACAACTGCACGCGGACCTGGTTCTGCTGATCGACGGGGAACGCGTCGATGATCCGGTTGATCGTGCCGCCGGCCGAGTTGGTGTGCAGCGTGCCGAACACCAGGTGGCCGGTCTCGGCGGCGCGGATGGCCGCCTCGATCGTCTCCAGGTCGCGCATTTCACCGACCAGCACCACGTCGGGGTCCTGACGCAGCACGCGCCGCAGCGCCTCGGCGAAGCTGGTCACGTCCGTGCCCACTTCGCGCTGGTTGACGATCGACATCTTGTGCGGGTGGTAGTACTCAATCGGGTCTTCGACGGTCACGATGTGCCGGTCGAGCGTCTCGTTGATGTGATTGATCATCGAGGCCAGCGTGGTGGTCTTGCCGGAGCCGGTCGGCCCGGTGACCAGAAACATGCCCCGGGGTCGGCGGCACAGGTCCTTGACGATCTCCGGCAGGCCGATCTGCTCGAACGTCAGCAGCGTCGAGGGAATCTGGCGGCAGACGATGGCCAGGTTGCCGCGCTGACGGAAGATTGACACGCGAAACCGCGCCCGGTCGCCGTAAGCGAACCCGAAGTCGCACGTGCCTTCTTCCTGCAGTTCCTGCTGGGCGCGGTCCGGGGCGATCGACTTCATCAGCGCCACGGTGTCTTCACTGGTCAGCGTCT
The DNA here is from genome assembly GCA_964395825.1 of uncultured Planctomycetaceae bacterium. GTDB lineage: Bacteria > Planctomycetota > Phycisphaerae > Phycisphaerales > Zrk34 > JANQFT01. The sequence continues at coordinate 10,391 of CAYNCM010000078.1, read as the reverse complement.
TGGTTTTCAGCTCTCGCAACCGAGCGTTCAAACGCAACGTCGGCGGCTTGTCCACCGTCAGGTGCAGGTCGCTGGCGCCCTGCTTGATGACCGTGTCCAGAAGCCGATCGATATGAACCGTCGCCATGTTGGGTATCCGTCACTGCGGGTGGGGGGTCAGCCGGCCGTTGCCGTGGCTGCTTCTTCCTCGTCCAGTTCCACCATGCCCTCGACCTGCGCGATGCGGGCGACCTCCTCGGGGGTCGTCACGCCTCTGAGAATCTTGACCTTGCCGTCGGTGACCAGCGGCCTCATGCCCGAGTTGATCGCCGCCTTGCGGACCTGCGTGGTCGCCGCCCGCTTGAAGGCCAACTCGCGAATTTCGCTGTTCATCGCCATGAACTCGAAAATCGCCCGCCGGCCGCGGTACCCCGTCCCCCCGCAGCTCGTGCAGCCGACCGCCTTGTAAACCTTCTTGCCCGCCATGTCCTGCTTGTTGATTCCGCACAGTCGCAGGTAGTAGGGGTTCGGCTCGGGGTCTTCTTCCTTGCAATCATCGCAAAGCACCCGGATCAGCCGCTGGGCCATCACCGCCTGAATCGAACTGGCCACCAGGAACGGCTTGACGCCCATGTCGATCAGCCGGGTGATCGCCGAGGGAGCATCGTTCGTGTGCAAAGTACTGAAAACCAGGTGTCCAGTGAGAGCGGCCTGCGTGGCGACCTCCGCGACCTCCTTATCGCGGATTTCACCGACCAGGATGATGTTCGGCGCCTGACGCAGCATCGCTCGAAGAATCCGGGCGAAACTCAGCCCGATGCCTTCCTGCACCTGGCACTGGTTGATCCCGGTGAAGTTGTATTCCACCGGGTCCTCGGCGGTGATGATCTTCTTGTCCGGCCGGTTCAGCACGTCCAGTGCCGTGTACAGCGTGGTCGTCTTGCCCGAACCGGTCGGCCCGGTGACCAGGAAAATGCCGTTCGGCCGGCGAATCGTCCGGTTGAACTCTTCCAGGTGGTCCGGCTCGAAGCCCAGGTTCGGCAGGCCGATCCGCACCGACTCCGGCCGCAGAATTCGCAACACCACCGACTCGCCGTGATAGCCCGGGCAAGCCGACACGCGGAAGTCGATCACGTCCCCGCCCACCTTCAGCTTGATCCGACCGTCCTGCGGCACGCGACGCTCTTCGATCTTCATCCCGGACATGATCTTCAATCGGGTGATGATCGAACTCTGCATCCGCTTGGGAATGTTGTCCCGCTCGTGGCACACGCCGTCCACCCGGTAACGCAACCGCACTCGGTCGTGCATCGGCTCGATGTGAATGTCCGACGCCCGCCCGTGCACCGCTTCGGTAATCACCTTCTGCACCAGCCGCACGATCGGCGCGTCGACGCTTTCCTCGGCCACCGCGCCGGCGGCCGCCTCTTCCATCCCGCCTCCCGTCCGGTCGATGCTCAACTGACGCACCGTCTCGTCGATCGACGCTTCGGTTTCCGAAAGCAGCGTGTCGATGAACCCCTTGATCTTCGTCCGGCTGCCCAGGGCGGTGTCGATCTCGCAGTTCATCCGGAATCGCAACAGATCCAGCAACTCCAGGTCCATCGGGTCGTGGATCAGCACCTTCATCCGGTTGTCGTTCTTCTCCAGCGGCAGAACGAGGAACTTCTTGATCAGATCGGTCGGCATCAGATCGAGGTTCGCCGCCTTCATCGCCTCCTGGCTGTCCAGGTCGATGTACTCCAGGCCGAACTGCGTGGCCAGGGCCTTGGCGACATCATCCTCGGTGGCGAAGTCCAACTCGACGAGCACCTCGCCGAAGCGTCGGCTCGATCCCTTGGCGACGTTGAGCGCTTCTTCGATCTGCTGCTCGTTGATGACGCCCCATCGCTGGAGAATCTGGCCGAGCTTCTTTCGTGATCGGGCCATGGGCACTCCGGGTCAAGGCGTCGGGGTCAGACGCGGCGGGCAAGCCACGGCCGGGCCGGCCGACGCCGCACGCCACATTATGCGGAACAAACCCGACTTTGACAACCATGGATATCTCGTCCTGCGCCACACCGCACCGCGATCGCATCAATCGGACGGGAGTTGCCCCTCGAGCGGAGACGGGGGGACCTGGGGCCGCCATGCCACACCGCGCCGGGGACCGTTTGGGTGACGACAACCTATACCTGTTCATCCGGTAGCGGAAACAGATCACCAGCCCAAGCCCCCGGCCTACCGCCGGGGCCACTGAACGGCCCGGCCACGGGTGGGGCGGACGTGCGGGGCATTTTGAGTTGTGGTGGGACCGAGTGTGGTGGGTCAGGAGGCGGCTTCGGCGGGCTCGGCCGCTTCGACGGGGTCGACGAACACCCGGCGGCCCTGGAAGCGGACCGTGCCGTCGGTCAGGGCGAACAGGCTGTCGTCCTTACCCCGGCCGACCATGTAGCCCGCCTGGAAGGGCGTGCCGCACTGTCGGACGATGATGGCCCCGGCCCGGGCGAACTGCCCGCCGTACAGCTTCACGCCGCGGTATTGCGGGTTGGAATCGCGCCCGTTCTTACTGCTGCCTTGTCCCTTTTTGTGCGCCATGACTGCACCTGCTGGTTCACGCGGTATTCGGCCAATCCGTCGAGCCCGGCAGTGTACCCCATCGGTTGGCCCCAGGCAAGGGCTGCCCGAAACCCGATGCTCCGGCCGCTGTACCGCCCCGCGCCGAGCGCTTATACTGCCCGTCTTTGCCCGCCTCGACCGAACCGCCGGGCAAACGACCCCGACGAACCGCAGGAGCAACCGGCTCATGTTCAAATTCTTCCGCAAGTACAACAAGATCATTCTCGCCGTCGGCGGGTCGCTGCTGATGGTGATCTTCCTGTTGCCCAATGCTTCGGGCATGTTCCAGCCGGATCCGGGCAAGATCCCCATCGGCCACCTCACCGCCGGCGGCAAGACGATCGAGCTGCGCGTCCATGACACGCGCGCCGCCGAAGGCGAGTTGGCCATCCTCAACGCGCTGGGCCAGTTCAACCTGCGCCTGCCCAGCCCGGTCGGCGTGTCGGATGAACAGGCGCTGCGATGGGCGATGATGCTCCACGAAGCCGAGGCGCATGGTTTGTACGGCTCGGACGTGCACACCGACGCGGTGTTCCGCGAACTTGAGGTCGGCCCGCGCAAAATCGCGCAGGTCAAGGCCCACTACACCGTGCCGGACTCGGTGATCTACCAGGCGATGCGCCACTGGCAGATGGTTCAGCAGCTTCAGCAACTGGTGCTGGGCATTCGTCGGGTGAGCGAGCCGCAGCTTCGCCACTTCGCCAACGACTTGCAGAGCAGCGCGGCGGTCGAGGTCGTGCCGCTGCGGGCGCGGAAGATGGCGGTCGACGCGCCCAAGCCGTCCGACGCGGAACTGACCAGCCAGTTCGAGCGTTACAAGGCCCAGTCGCCCGGCAGCAGCGAGCCTTATGGATTCGGCTATCGCCTGCCGGCACGGGTGAAGCTGGAGTATCTCGCGGTGCCGCTGCAGCGCGTGGCCACGATGGTGACGGTCAACGAAGTCGACGCGGCGCACTACTACCAACAGCACACCGACCGGTTCATCCCTGAATCGGACGATGAAGACGGCGAAGCGGCGGAAGACGAAGCGCCCACGCAACCGAGGCCGTTCAAGGACGTGCTGCCCGACATCATCGAGCAGTTGACGCGGGATCGGGCGCGGGACAAGCGGGACCGAATCGTCAAGTGGGCCGCGGCGATCGTGCTGGAAGAAGAGCGGAAGCTGCAGCGGGACAACGGCTATCGCGCGGTGCCGGCCGATTACGTGCCCATGGACCTGGAGGAACTGGCCCGGCAGGTGCAGGAGGAGTTCGGCGTGCTTCCTGATGTGGTTCGCCTGGACGATCAGTGGTACACGCTGGGCCAGCTTTCGGCGTTCGCGGGCATCGGGCAGGCCCACCTGCAGGTCGGATCGGGCGACACGGCGCGCTGGCTGCCGTTCGCGCAGTACGTGGCGAGTTGCCGCGAGCTGAACGCGCAGGAGAATCCGCTCAAGTTGCAGGAGAAACTGCTGTCGGATCCGGTGTACGACTTCCAGCGCGACGAGCAGGGCGCCGTGACCACCAGGCCGAGCGGCCAACCCGTGCTGCGCAATGCCTACCTGTTCCGCGTCACCAACGCCGAGGCTCCGCGCAACCCGGTGGTGATCGGCGAGGTGATCGACCAGGTCACCGCCGACGTCAAGGCGCTGAAGGTGTACACCCAGTTAAAGGATCAAGCGAAGCGTTACGTCGATCTGGCGGCGGCGGACGGCATGGAGGAACTGGCCAAGTCGATCGGCCACGACGTGGACGTTTACCCGATCGGCCCGTTCCCGCGTCGGCAGCTCGACCGGGGGCGGACCGAACAGATGGTCGTGCCCCGCCTGCCGGTGATCGGGCGCGAGGCGAAGTTTGTCGACGCTGCGTTCGCGCTGGCCCGGCGCGTCGAGCAGGCCGGCGGCGTGGAAACCGCGCCCGCCCAAACGAAGATCGACGCCATCCCGATCGACTCGCAACTGACGGTGTATGTCACGCAGGTCAGCGACTATCAGCCGGTCACCACCGATCGCTATGAGATGTTCAAAATGATCCAGGCGGAACTGGGCCTCATCCAGAAACTGGACGGTCAGCGCCTCACGAGCGACCCGTTCAGCCTTGAAACGCTGCGGCAGCGCCTGCAGTTCGTCGAAGCCCAACAGGATGAACCGGAAGAACCGCAGGCGTAAGCGCCGCTCCGCACCGAACCGCGATGAGGCAAGCCCCCCAGGTGCCCGGGGATTCGCTCCACAGAGGACGCCGATCTGGTTTTCAGATGGCCGCCATCCATCTGCGTCATTCGTATCATCTGCAAATAGAAAATCTCCGGCATCCTTGGCGCCTTGGCGATTGGGATCAACTCACCGTCGCGCCGGCGGGGGCCTGCCGTTCGGGGCTCAGGAAGATGACATCGGTGATCTGCTCGCCGTCGGCGGCGCTGGCGGCCAGCAACATGCCGTTCGACGCCTCGCCACGAATCTGCCTGGCCGCCAGGTTCGCCACCACGACCACCTGCCTGCCGACCAGGTCATCGGGCTGGTAGAACTGGCGGATGCCGGCGCAGATCTGCCGTTGGCCCAGCTCGCCCAGGTCGACCTGGAGTTTGAGCAGGCGGTCGGCGTTGGGGTGCGGCTGGCAGGCGGTCACCGTCGCCACCCGCAGATCCAGCTTCGCGAAATCGTCGAATGCGATCGTCTCTTTCAGTTCGGCCATGTGGATTCCTTTCGCTGAACCGGCATGATAACGGGGGACGGTGGAATGGTTAAGTGGATGAGGGGTTGAATGATCGCAGTTTCCACCTCGTGCCGTGGTGCCGGTGCTCGTCCTCCCAATCCACCATTGGACCCTTCAACGAACCGCCCGTTTCGGCGATTTGCCCGCCTCGCCAGGGATCGACTAAACTGACCGCCCTTGTCCGCATTCACCGAACGTCCCGCACCCGGAGCCGATGCATGAGCGCCATCAAGATCTTCCTCGACGAAAAAGACATGCCGCGGCAGTGGTACAACCTCGCCGCCGACCTGCCGCATCCCCCGCTGCCGCCCCTGGGCCCCGATGGCAATCCCATCAGCCCCGACATGCTTGCGCCGGTGTTCCCGATGAACATCATCGAGCAGGAAGTGAGCACCGAGCGCTGGATCGACATTCCCGAGGAAGTGCTGGGGCTGCTGAAGATCTGGCGGCCGAGTCCGCTGTACCGCGCCCGGCGGCTGGAAGAACACCTCAAGACGCCGGCGCGGATCTACTACAAGAACGAAGGCGTCAGCCCCGCCGGCAGCCACAAGCCCAACACCGCCGTACCGCAGGCCTGGTACAATAAGCAGTTCGGCATCGAGCGGCTGACCACCGAAACCGGCGCCGGCCAGTGGGGCAGCGCCTTGAGCTTCGCCTGTTCATTGCTCGGGCTGGAGTGCCAGGTGTTCATGGTGCGGATCAGCTTCGACCAGAAGCCGTTCCGCAAACTGATGATGGAGGCGTGGGGCGGCCGGTGCGTGGCCAGCCCGTCCGAGCAAACGCAGGCCGGCCGGGACATTCTCGCCGAACAGCCCGACACGCCCGGGTCGCTGGGCATCGCGATCAGCGAAGCCATCGAGGCCGCGGTCACCGATCCGTCCGGCAAGACGCGCTACAGCCTCGGCAGTGTGCTCAACCACGTCATGCTCCACCAGACGATTATCGGTCAGGAAGCGAAGAAGCAGCTCGAGGTCGCCGGCGAGCGCCAGGTGGACGTGGTGATCGGATGCGCCGGGGGCGGGTCGAACTTCGCCGGTCTGGCCTTCCCGTTCGTCTGCGACAAGATTCACGGCGCCGACATCGCCATCCACCCCGTCGAGCCGGAAAGCTGCCCCACGCTCACCCGCGCGCCCTACCTCTACGACCACGGCGACACCGCGGGCATGACGCCGCTGATGGCCATGCACACGCTCGGCCACACGTTCGTACCCCCGCCCATTCACGCCGGCGGACTGCGCTACCACGGCATGGCCCCGCTGGTCAGCCAGGCGGTGATGGAAGGGCTGCTCGCCCCCCGCGCCTACCATCAGCTCAAGTGTTACGAGGCCGCGGTCGCCTTCGCCCGCACCGAGGGGTTCATCAGCGCCCCCGAAACCAGCCACGCCATCGCCTGCGCCATCGACGAGGCGATCAAGGCGAAGGAAGAAGGCAAGGAGAAAGTGATCCTGTTCAACTGGTCGGGCCACGGCCTGATGGACCTGACCGGGTACGATAAGTACCTGACCGGTCAACTGACCGACTACTCGCTGCCGCAGGAAGACATCGACAAGTTCCTCGAACCACTGGAAGGCCTGCCCAGGCCGGCCGCCTTCGCGTGAACCGGTCTTTCCCCTCTCCCCCCCCCGGGAGTGGGTCGGGGCGGGGCATCCCCCGAACGCCAGATCGATCCTGTTACAATAGCCGCGAGCCAACGGCTCTCCCCCCGAACGCGCCAGATCGATCCTGTTACAATAGCCGCGAGCCAACGGCTCTCCCCCGAACGCGCCAGATCGATCCTGTTACAATAGCCGCGAGCCAACGGCTCGCGGTCTTTTCACCATGCCCGACGATCTGAGCCAACACGATGCGCGGATCAGGCGCTGTCCCATGCTCGGGCACGACGTGCCGTTCTCGTACTGCCGCACCTGCGGTACGGCCGGCCAGGGCCTTGCCGAGGCGCCTTGTCGCAAGGTATTCGACTGCTGGTGGAAGACGTTCGACGTGACCGCATTCATCCAGGCGCATTTCACCGACGAGCAGATCAGACAGATCACCGCTCCCCCGCCGGCGAAAACCGCCACGCTCATCGACCTGATCCAGCGAGCGCAGCAACGTGACGGTTCGTAGCCCCGAATGAATATCCCCGGTTCGTCCCGCGCGGGGATACCGGGCGGCGAACGCGGCCTGCCATTCACCATGCTGCCCCGTGGCACTGGAAGAACGGAAGGTTATCTGCGATCTGCTGCTGGAGGGCGGCTGGCGTTCGGGCTGCGCAAGGGGGATCATCACGGACGCGGAGAATGCGGCCATATCGCGGCGCCGTTTGGGCAGGGGCTTGTTATCCGAACAACCCGAACACGGCGAACATGATCAGCCAGATGGCGTCGATGAAGTGCCAGTACAGGGTCAGGTAGGCGATCGGCCGATGATCTTCAGGGCTGTAGCGGCGGCGGACGGCGCGGACGGTGATGACCGCCATGGGGATCATGCCGCCGATCACGTGGGCGGCGTGCACGACGATCAGCAGCGCCATGAGGGCGTAGAGAAACACGTTGCGTTCGGTCATTTCACGATGGCGGTCGATCAGCAACCACAGGCACGGACCCTGCACGATGACGAAACCGATCGCCAGGACGAAGGCGGCGATCATCATTCGTGCGGTCGCGGCGAGCCGGCCGGCCCGCACCGCGCGCCCGGCGGCGTGCAGCACCAACGAACTGGCCACGATGACGACGGTGCTGATCCACAGGCCCGCGGGCAGGTCGAGCGTCCCCAGCGCGGGCGTCGGCGGGCGGACGGGGTTGAGCCACTGCGTACGGACGAGCAGGTAGGCCAGCATCCCCGCGCCGAAGAGCATGGCCAGCGCGGCGAGGAACAGTTTCATGCCGAACCGGCCGACGTCGGGCGCGGGTTGCCGAGGGCGGTCCGGGGCTTGCGGGTTGTCGGGGGCGGCGGTCATGGCGAAGTCCGAAGAACCTGGCCCTTATCCGATCCGTCCCCCACATGGGCACAGGAGAGAAGCATCACGGCGCGGCGTTGCGGGTCGGGGTGCGGGTGAGGTCGGGCTGGTACTCGATGGTGTCCACCAGCGAGATGCCGATGAACAGCACCACGAATAACAGGGCGCAGAGGAGGATGACGGCGTGAAAGAGGTTGTCCCAGCGCAGGTGCATGAAGTAGAGGCCGACCAGCGATGCCTTGAGTACCGCGAGGGCCAGGGCAATCCAGAGGTTCGCCTCGCCCAGGTCAACCCGGGTGGCGGCGACGGTGAGCCCGGTGAAGATCAGCAGCGCCACGATCACACCGATGAGGGTGCGCAGGGACACGATGTGGACCTGGGGCTGGTCGGGCCGGGTGGAACAGTCGGCGTGAACGGTTGGGGCGCTGGTGTTGGACATGGTCTTGTCATCGCCCATCGCCGCCAAGGCCGCTGGCGGCCATGACGGGGTCTGGCGTGTCAGTGGATGAGGTAGAGCAACGGAAAGAGGAAGATCCAGATCAGGTCGACCAGGTGCCAGTAGAGGCCGCCGAGATCGACGGGGGTAAAGTATCGGCTGGAGAACTCGCCACGGGCGGCGCGGCGGATCAACCAGACGATCACGCCCATGCCCACGAGCACGTGGATGCCGTGCAGACCCGTCAGCAGGTAATAGATGCTGAAGAACATGCGAGCCTTGTCGAGTTCTTCGGGCGAAGCGAAGTGCGGCTGATCGGCGGCGCGGGAGGCGGCGGCTTCATCGCGTCGCGCCGATTCGGCCAGACCCGCCGGCCCGTCGGGCGCGGGGGCGATGTGGGAACGGTCGGCGGGGGTTTCCGTCTGACCGGCGTCTTCCGTCGGTTCGGCCGGTCTGGTGTCGGCGGAAGAAGCGGCCCCGCCGTGTTCCACGTTCGGCAGGTAGAACTTGCCCGGCGCCAGGCCCAGGTGAATCTTGTGGGAATACTCGAGGTATTTCACCCCCATGAACCCCGCTCCGCCGATCAGCGTCAGCGACAACAGCACGACCGTGGCCCGCTGTTGGTTCAACTGTGCCGCCCGCACCGCCCAGGCCATGGTGAAACTGCTCAGCAGCAGAATCACGGTGTTCAGCGCGCCGAGGTTGGCGTCGAGGAAGCGGTGGCCGATCTCGAAGATTTCCGGATGGTTGCGGCGGTAGACGGCGTAAGCGCAGAACAGACCGCCGAACATGAGAATCTCGGTGGCCAGGAACACCCACATGCCCGTCTTCGCCGAAGCGTACTGTTGGCCGGGCGAATCGAAGTGATGCGCCAGGTTCGGGTCATCGTGATGGCCGGCGGCGTCGGTCATGCGTCGGCGGGCTCGCGGTGGTAGCTGTCGGTTTGGGGATCGTAATGCACCTTGGTGAAATCGTACGGATCGCCGGCCACGGGCGTCGTGGGGAAGTTGTCATGCGGCGGCGGGGAAGAACAGGTCCACTCCAGCGACGCGCCGCCCCAGGGGTTTTTCGGCGCCCTGGCACCGCGGACCAGCGAATACAGCAACACGCCGGCGATGATGAAAAAGCCCACCGCCTGCACGTAGCTGCCGACCGATGAAATCTTGTGATAGATCCCGAACAGCTCGACCTTATCGCCGAAGCCGAGTTGCTGCATGATCTCGGGTCCCCAATCGTGGTAACGGCGGGGCATGCCCTGCGTGCCGAGGATGAACTGCACGAAAAACGTCAGGTTGAACCCGACAAACACCACCGCCCAGCCGATCACCGACCCCTTCTCGCTGCACATGCGCCCGAACATCTTGGGCCACCAGTAATGCAGCCCGGCGAGGAAGGCGAACACCGTCCCGCCGACCATCACGTAATGGAAGTGGGCGACGACGAAGTAGGTGTCGTGCAGCATCACGTCGGCGGCCAGGGCGCCGAGGAAGATGCCGGTCAGCCCGCCGATCGTGAACACCCACAGGAACGACAGCGCATAGAGCATCGGCGTCTTCAGTTCGATCGCGCCGTTGTACATGGTGGCCAGCCAGTTGAACACCTTCACCGCCGAGGGAATGGCCACCGCGAAGGTGAGCACGCTGAAGATCGCCCCGGCCACGTTCGATTGGCCCGAGACGAACATGTGATGGCCCCACACGAAGAAGCCCAGCAGCGCGATGGCCACCGAACTGAACGCGATGAACCGGTA
>CAYNCM010000077.1:0-15457 GCA_964395825.1 uncultured Planctomycetaceae bacterium | reverse complement strand
GGATGCCCGGAAGCCCCCACCACCAAGCCCCACCCCTTGTCTCTTCCACACCAGCAGCCCTCGCCGCCGGCACCCCGCACCCGACCGGCGGCAGTACTGTTTATCGACCCCCGACCTGCCGTAACTTTACTCAGCCACGATTCGTTAATCCGAGAATCCGAGGCGTGACCGCTTCAGTGACCTTGCACTTCCCACGAAACGTTCGGCACGCCACGTCCCCCCGCCCCGTGCAGCCCGGGCGAAGCAAAGCCCCGGCCGACCCCTTTTTCTACACTGGATTTTCCGTATCCAAAGCGATAACACTGGATTTTCTGTATCCAAAGCGATATCAATGGTTTACGATCAGCCGCCCGAACCGGACGCCCCCGACGGGGCGATTATTCGTAACGGGCGATCACAATAACGCTTCCGTCGGATCGAGGGAGCAGGGGAGGTTTGGTCCACCGGTCCGACTCCGGACAGAATCGCGGAGAATCCGTGCGAATCCGCCCCGAATCCGAAAAGAAGTCGGGAATCGGCTTCCAGCGACCAGCCGTCGGAACCGACGGGTTGATCTGTCAAGGCAGGGCGCGTGGCGGCCCGGCAGTGGCGGGGAACCGATCGAGGGGTTTAAGGGTTGTGGTTCTGATCGTCGGCCGCGGCCTGGCGCAGATCGGCGAGTTGGCGTTCGAGTTTCTTGATCCGACCGGCCAGGTCGGGCAGGCGGACGGTGAGCAGGTGAATGCGTTTGGCCTGGTTGAGGGGCATCGCCGGCGCACCGCCCCAGGTTTCGCCGTCGGGAATGTCGCTCATCACGCCGCTGGTCGCGGCGATCTGGGCTTCGTTGCCGATCGACAGGTGTCCGGCCACGCCGACCTGCCCGCCCATGGCGACGTAGTCGCCGGTGTTGACGCTGCCGGCCAGGCCCACCTGCCCGACGAACAGGTTATGCCGGCCGATGTGACAGCCGTGGCCGATGGTCACCGCGTCGGAGAACTTCGTGCCGCGGGCGATGATGGTCGCCCCGAGCGTGGCCCGGTCGACCGAGCAGTTGGCACCCATTTCCACATCGTCTTCGACGACGACGTTGCCGGTCTGGGGAACTTTGTGGTGTTCGCCCTGTCGGGTGGCGTAGCCGAAGCCGTCCTGTCCGATCACGCATCCGGAGTGGAGGGTCACGCGATCGCCGAGCACGCACCGTTCGTAGATCACCACGTTGGCGTAGAAGACGCAGTCGTCGCCGATCTTCACGCCCGGCCCGATGAAAGTGTGGGGATAGATGACGGCGTTGGCGCCGATGACGGCGTTGGCGCCGATGACGGCGAAGGGGTGGATCAGGGCGTTGGGGCCGATGTCGGCTGACGGATCGATCACGGCCATGGCGCTGACCGGTCCGTCGGCGGGTGCGGGATGTTCGCGCCAGCCGTGCAGCTCGACCATGGCCTTGCGAAAGGCGAAATAGGGATCGTCAGCGACGAGGACGGTGCGGTCGGGGCGTTCGACGTCGGGCGAGAGGATGACCGCCGCAGCGCGGGTGGATTCGAGCTGGCTGACGTATCGGGGGTTGGCGAGGAAGGCGACCTCGGATTCGCCGGCGTCTTCGAGGCGGGCGCAGCCGGTGATGGGGCGGTCGCCATCGGCGGGATCGCGCGGGCGCAGCGTCGCGCTGATGCGTTCGGCCAGTTCACTGAGCTTGATCGCCAACGATCCGACTCCCTGCGAAACGCCCCCGGTCCATACCAGCCGACAGCCTACCGGCGTGTGAAAAAGCGGTCAACGCAACCGGACCTCTGCCCGGCGGGCGCGGCGATGATGCCGGACCATGGGCGGGGGGCGATGCGACCGGCTGGAACGGGTCGCGGCCGGTGGGCTTGATGGTCGGCTTGTTCAACGCCACAGCGCAGCTTACACTGGCCGGTCGTCTTGCGAACGTGATCTGTGGGGTTTTGAACGTGCACTTCGGGAGCTTGGCCGTGAAACGTTGCCGCCTGATCCGCCGGCTGGTCCCTGTCTGCGTGCTGGGGGCGCTGATGGGCCAGGGAATCGACCTGAACGGCCGGCCGGTGGCGAACGTGACCGTCGAGGGTCTCCATCGCGTGCGTGCGCAGCTCGTGCTCAACCAGATCCGCACCGAACCGGGCGATCCCTACGACGAGGCGTTGGTCGCCAAGGACATTGAGAACATCACGCGGCTCGGCCGCTTCTCGAAGGTGCGTGTCGATGCGTCGCAGAACGCCGACGGCACGGTGAACGTGGCCTACGTGGTCAGCGAGCAGCCGCTGCTGGAAGACGTGCAGGTGGTGGGCAACAAGGCGATCGCCGATCAGGAACTGCTGGAGAAGGTGCTGCTGCGGTCGGGGGATCCGGAGGATTCGTTTCTGATCAACCGCGGCCAGGACCAGCTCGTCGAAGCGTATCGCAAGGCGGGCTATTTCCTGGCCGACGTCACCGTCGACGAGCAGACGCTCGAGGAATCCGGCGTGCTGGTCTACCGGGTCCGCGAAGGGCCGCGGGTGAAGGTGCGCCAGGTGCGTTTCGAAGGGAACGCGGCGTTCACCGACAAGCAGATTCAAAGCAAGATCGCCACCAAGAAATACGTGTGGGTCTTCTCGAAGGGGCAGTTGTCGAAGGAACAACTGGAACAGGACGTGGCGCGCATCCGGGAGTTCTACCAGCAGCGCGGCTACCTGGACGTGCGGGTCGGCCGGCGGATCGAGCTGAGCGAGAATCAGAAGGACGCCAACGTCGTGTTCTTCCTCGAGGAAGGCGTGCAGTACACGGTCGGTTCGATCGACTTCAACATTCAGGGCAAGGGGGTGTTCAGCCCGGATCAGCTTCGCGACGCCATGACGCTCAAGAGCGGCGATGTGTTCTCGATCGACAAGCTGCGGGCCACGCGGGGGGATTTGGCGAATCTGTATGGTCGGCTGGGCTACCTGCAGGCGCCCGAGCGGTTCCAGGTCAACGCCGAAGGCGGCTCGACGCAGGTGGGCATCGTCCGCACTTTCGCCGAGTCCGGCCCGCGGGTGAACCTGGCGGTGAACATCGTCGAGGGCAAGCGGTACGTGGTGGGCGACGTGGTGGTGCGGGGCAATCGGCTGACGCAGGACAAGGTGGTCCGGCGTGAGTTGCGTGGCCTGGAGCCGGGCCGGCATTTCGATCGCCCGGGCATCGCGCATTCCGAACGGCGCATCCGCCAGTCCGCCCTGTTCAGCGAAGCGAAGATCACCGTCCAGGGCGACCCGGAAGACGAGGTGCGCGACGCGCTGGTGGAAGTGAAGGAAGCGCGGACCGGGTCGATCAGCATCGGCGCGGCGATCAGCTCCGATGCGGGCCTGTTCGGCGGGATCGATCTGCGGCAGAAGAACTTCGACATCGCCGACTGGCCCGAAAGTGTCGGCGAGTTCTTCACCGGCCAGGCCTTCCGCGGCGCCGGCCAGTATTTCGCCATCAGCCTCCAGCCCGGCAGCGAAGTCAGCCAGTATTCGGTCACCTTCGCCGAACCCTACATCAACGACAGCGACTACTTCCTCAACACCAGCCTGTTCTTCCGCACCCGCGATTTCGAAGACGAAGGCAGCTTCGACGAGGAACGGTTGGGCGGGAACCTGGCGCTGGGCAAGCGGTTCGGTGATATCTGGTCGGCCCAGGTCCGCGCCCGCTTCGAACGCATCGACATCAGCGACATCAGCTTCGATTCGCCCGTGGACGTGTACGAGGTGCAGGGCGAAAACGACCTGGACGCGCTGGGGCTGACGGTGACCCGCTCGGCGCTGAAGATCGACGACAACCTGCTGGCCTACGGCGGGTCCAGGCTGGACTTCGCCATCCAGCGCTACGGCCTCTTCACCAGCGACTTCCAGTTCACCCAGGCGTCGGCCAGCTACACCAAGTACTGGCTGATGGACGAGGACTTTTTCGGCCGCAAGACCACGCTGCGGTTCAAGTCGACGGTGGGCTACATTTTTGAAAGCGACGAAGCGCCGATTTTCGAGCGGCTTTACGCCGGCGGGCACAATTCGTTCCGCGGGTTCCGCTTCCGGGGCATCGGCCCGCGCGGCATGGTCCTCGGGGCCGATGGTCTGCCCAACACCGCCGACGACACTCAGGGCGACGATCCGGTCGGCGGCGAGTTCCTGTTCCTGGCCGGGCTGGAATACAACTTCCCCATCTGGTCGAGTCCCGGCCCCGGCGGCCGATACCGCGACATCGTGCGCGGCGTGGTGTTCATCGACAGCGGCACCGTGGACGACAGCATCACGTTCGACACCTACCGCGCCGCGGTCGGCACCGGCATCCGCCTGAACGTGCCCATGCTCGGCGAAGCGCCGTTCGCGTTCGATTTCGCCTTCCCCATCGCCAAGGAAGACGAAGACGACACCCGCGTGTTCAGCTTCTCCATCGCCCTGCCGTTCTGACCTCTGCGACCACAATCCCCCGCGGACACACGGAGCACGCGGAGCACCGACGCTTGAACATTTCCCGCCGACTTGCCGTAGAATGGAAATTCCCGCTCAGCAAACCTTCAGACGAATCCCCTATAAGGAGATGACAACATGACAGCCCGTTCGTTCGTTTCGGTCGTTCTGGTCGGTGCCGTGGCGCTGACCGCGGTGGGCCTGGGCCAGCTTCACGCGCAGAACCGCGGGCAGGCCCGCCCGGTGGCCGCGGCGGTGGTGGATGTGGAAAGCGTGTTCGAGTCGCTCGACGAGCAGACCGCCATCCAGGCCGACCTGACCAGCCGCATCAACAGCCTGCAGAAGTGGGAGCAGGGCCAGCGCAAGGCCATCCAGATCAAGCAGCAGGAAGAACTGCCCGTCCTGCCCGAGAACTCCAAGGCCTACAAGCAGACCCAGGAAGAGATCGAACAGATGGCGATCGGCCTGCAGGTCGAGTTGCAGTTCCGCCAGCGCCAGATCGAGCGTGAAAAGGCCATGCAGACCGAGTCGTTGTACCGCAAGATCCTTGCCATGATCGAACGCATCGCCGTCGCCGACCACTTCGACATTGTCCTGTTCAAGGACAAGACGCCCGACATGACCGGCGCCAATCAGAAACAGGTCGCCGCGCTGATCCAGGTCCGCAAGCTGCTGTATTCCGCCCCGGACCTCGACATCACCGACCAGGTGACCCAGAAGCTGAACAACGAATACAACAACGCCGCCGGGGCCGATCGCTGACCCCCGCGCCGCGGACGGCGCCGAGGCGCCGCACACGCTCCGCCTGAACCCATGATCGGGCGGCGGCATGGCCAAGCGCAGCTTGCCCGTGCAGCAGGGCACCACCTCGCACGGCCAAGCCCCCAGGATTCGGCTTGCCCAGGCCACCGCGATACGCGTCGTCTTCGCCGGACAAGGCGCCGCATCACTCGTGATTCCACGCCATGGCTTTGACCACCGGACAGATCGCCCGGCAGCTTGGCGGACGCCTGGAAGGCGACCCCGATCGGCCGATCCATTCCTTCCAGGCGATGGACCGCGCCGATGACGGGCAGATCACCTTCATCACCAGCGCCCGACACGCCCGCCGCTGGTCCGACTGCCGCGCCGCCGCGGCCCTGGTCGCGCCCGGCATCGAACTGAAACCCGGCGAGAACCGCGCGCTGATCTTCGTCGACAGCATCGACCAGGCCGTGGCCGACGTGCTCGGCGCGTTCGCCCCCGAACCGCCCGTGCCGCCGGTCGGCGTGCATCCGTCGGCTGTGGTCGATCCCGCCGCCCGCATCGCCGCCGACGCCCGCATCGGACCCGGCTGCTGGGTCGGGCCGGCCGCTTCGATCGGCTCCGGCGCGGTCCTCCAGGCCAACGTCACCCTCTTCGGCGAGTCGACCATCGGCCCGCAGACCGAGCTGTGGTCGGGCGTGGTGGTGCGCGAACGGTGCGAAATCGGGGCCCGGTGCATTCTGCATCCCAATGTCACCATCGGGGCCGACGGGTTCGGCTTCGTGCCCGCGCCGGATGGCCGGGGCGTGTTGAAAATTCCGCAGATCGGCACGGTGACCATCGGCGATGAAGTGGAAATCGGGGCCGGCTCGTGCGTCGATCGCGCCAAGTTCGCCGTGACCGCCATCGGCGACGGCACGAAGATCGATAACCTCGTGCAGGTCGGGCACAACTGTCGCATTGGCCGGTGCGTGATCATCGCCGGTTGCTGCGCGATCGGCGGGTCGGTGACCATCGGCGACGGCACGGTGATGGGCGGCATGTGCGCGATCAAGGATCACGTGACGATCGGCCCGCAGGTGACGCTGGCGGCCAGCAGCGGCGTGACCGAAGACATTCCCGCCGGCGCCACCTGGGCCGGCACCCCCGCCCAGGAAGGCCGGCAGGCCGTCCGACAGATCTTCGCCGCCCGTAAACTGCCCGGTGTGCTCAAACAACTCAAAAAGCGCGGCGCGATCGAGTAGCCCGCGCCGGATGAATCGCCGCGCCTTCCGCGATCGATCACTTTACCGATTTGAGGTCCAGTCGCCCCCGGGCCAGGAACAGCGCGCCGAGGACCGAATAGAGGATCGGGTAAAGGCGAATCAGCACCAGCATCACCACCACCTGGTTGTTCGTCGCCGCGGTCCCGTCGCCGAGCAGGGCGATGCCGGCCGGCTCCATCACGCCGAATCCCATGAAGCTCATCGGCAGCGCCCCGGCCATCATCACCAGCGGCAAGACCGCCGCCATCTCGACGACCGACGTGGCCATGCCCAGCGCCCAGCCACTGAAAATGCCGGTGGTGACGATCATCACGTGCCCCGCCACGCCGATCGACACCGCCCCGGCCACCGCGCCCTTGTGGTGGCGATACGCCCCGACGGCCTGTTTGACCGCTTCGATCAGCCCGCCCCGGGGCAGCTTCGACATCGCCCAGGTGACCCCCAGCCCGCGCTGCAGCGGCGGCATGAAATACACAACCCCCAGCGCCGCCAGCAGCGCGGCGAACAGGCCGATCGCGGCCAGCTCGCGCCGGCCGACGTCCTGGCCGCCCAGGCCCACCAGCGCCCCGCCGGCCGCCACGATCACCAGCGCCACCAGTCCCGCGAATCGGTCGGCGACGATGCTCATCACCGCCGCCGTGCGACGGTCGCTGCGACGGGCCACGTAATACGCTTTCATCACGTCCCCGCCCGTCGTGCCGGGCATGAAGCTGTTGAAGAACAGGCCCACCATGTACAGGCGGAAGACGCCCCAGGCCGGCGAGGGCAGGCCGCGACAGCGCATCAGCACCCTCCAGCGAAGCGACTGGGCCACGATCACCAGCCCCGCCATCGCGAACGCGGCGACCAGCCACACCACCTCCGCCCGGCGGCAGGTGGTGACAATGCCTGGGCGGAACTGGGCCCCGCCTTCATCCTGCGTCACCCACCGGTCCTCCACCCACGCCCGGCGGCCGTCGGCCCGCTCGACCCCGTAACCGTCCTTGTCGATCACGCGGACCGGCAGGCTGGTCGGCTGGCTGAAGGTCAGTTCGCCCTGGTCGAAGCCGGCGGGAAAGCGCATCTGGTCGGTCCAGGTCAGCGCGTAGGCCACGTAGGCCAGGCCGGCCACGGCGATCACCACCCGCACGCCGATGCTGATGATCTTCTTCTTCATCGGGCGCCTCGTTGGGTACAAAGCATATCGTCTTGGACCGCTGCGGTTCTTGCGGTTATCTTGGGCGCAGGACGCAAGACTCAGGATCCCGCCATGAAACTGTCCGTGGTCATTCCCGTTTACAACGAGCAGGACACCATCGCCCGCATCGTCGAGCGCGTGCAGGGGTCGCCGGTCGACAAGCAGATCATCCTCGTCGATGACTGTTCGACCGACGATTCGCGACGCCGGCTGAACGAACTGGCCGATCGGCATGGCAACGTCACCGTGCTCTACCACGAACAGAACCGCGGGAAGGGCGCGGCCCTGCGCACCGGATTCGCCGCCGCGACCAGCGACATCGTCATCATCCAGGACGCCGACCTTGAATACGATCCGGCCGAGTATCCCAGACTCATTCAGCCGATCCTCGACGACCGGGCGGACGTGGTGTTCGGTTCGCGGTTCATCGGCGGCGAAACCCACCGCGTGTTGTACTACTGGCACTCGGTCGGCAACAAGTTCCTGACGCTGCTGTCGAACATGATGACCAACCTGAACCTGACCGACATGGAGGTCTGCTACAAGGTGTTCCGGCGGTCGGTGATCGAACGGATCACGGTGGAGGAAGACCGCTTCGGCTTTGAGCCGGAGATCACCGCGAAGGTCGCGCGGTTGCGCCTGGACGGGCGGCCGCTGCGGATTTACGAGGTGGGCATTTCCTACTCCGGCCGCACGTACGAGGAGGGCAAGAAGATCGGCTGGCAGGACGGCGTGCAGGCGATCTGGTGCATCATGAAGTACAACCTGTTCCGGTGATCAGAATTCCTCCCCCCCGCGGGCGAGGCGCAGCCCCTCTTTCCCGGTGGCGAAAAAGCGATGGCATAATCCTCTTGCCCCGGGCCGATCCGTGGGCTATTTTTCAAAGTCCAGTGGGCGCGAAGGATGGTGATTCGCCGCGCCCCCGTTTTTTCGACCGGAGGACGTGGCTGATGATCCGTATTTCCTTTTTGACGCTTGTGCTGACCATGCTGCTTTGCGTCTCGGCCGAGGCGACCCTCTGGGGCGTTAAAAGCCGCGATCCGGTGTCCAATCCGCCGGCCACGCTGTTTTCGCTCGACGACAACGGCGACAACCTGTCGGTGTTCGGGCAGGTGACGCTCGACGGCGCCGCGATCGACGTCGACGCCCTGGCCCAGAGCGCCGGCGGCACGCTGTACGGCTTCGAGGTCGCCGACGGGTCGTTCAGCCGGCTGATGACGATCGACACCACCACCGCCGCGGCCACCGTCGTGGGCGCGACGCTCGACAGCCGCGACGTCCGCGGGGCGATGTTCACCGCCGACGGCCGGCTCATCGTGCTCGATGCCAACCACAACCAGTCTCTGCGCATCGACCCGGCCACGGGCCACGTGCTCGGCTCGCCGACCGCGCTGACGCTCAACCAGCAGCCGTACACCGTTTCGACGGTGGTTGATCTGACCCAGCGGTCGGACGGCTCGGTCGTGATGGTCGACTCGGCCACGACGGGCAGCGCGTTTTACGACCTCGACCTGAACACCGGCGTGCTGAGCCTGCGGCACACCGACACGGCGTCCGCCAGCGACGGCATCACGATCAACCACGCGGGCATCGCCGCTTCGCCCGACGGTGACGATCCCGACCGCCTGGTGACCTACGACGTGAGCTGGGACGATGACATCTTCCACTACGATCCGGCGAACAGTTGGTCGCGCACAAACGGCCCGCTGAATATCATCAACGGCTACAACGCCGGCCGCGGCGACCTGGCCGGACCGGTCATCCCCGAGCCGGCGACGCTGGCGCTGCTGGCGATCGGCGCGCTGTTCGCGGGGCGGGCGAAGCGCCGAACTTGAAAAAAGCTTGTATTTCCCTTGGTTTTTTTGCTATCATTGCGACCATTCATCTGCGCGCTGTAACCGGCGCGACGGGTGTTTGACCTGATTCCTTTTCCAAATCCGATTCGTGGTTTTCTTCCCGCAGGCGAATACCAGGTGATGACACCATGTGTGGCATTTGCGGTGAAATTGGTTTCGAGCAGTCGTCGGCGGATCGTCAGGCGGTCGAACACATGTCCGATCAGATGGTTTCGCGCGGGCCGGACGCCCGGGGGCTGGTGCAGGACAACGGGTCGGTGTTCGCCCACCGCCGGCTGTCGATCATCGACCTGAACGAACGATCGAACCAGCCGATGGTCGACGCCGAGCTCGACCTGGGCATCGTGTACAACGGCGAGATCTACAACTACCGCGAGCTGCGCGGCGAACTGGCACAGCGCGGCTACCGTTTCCGCACCGACGGCGACACGGAAGTGATGCTCAAGGCTTACCACGCCTGGGGCGAGAAGTTCGTCGAAAAGCTCAACGGCATGTTCGCCTTCGCGATCTGGCATCGCCGCAACGGCGCAGCGCTGCTGGGGCGTGATCGGCTGGGCATCAAGCCGCTGTACTACACCACCGACGACAAGCGATTGCGGTTCGCCTCGTCGCTTCCGGCGATCGTGCGGGCGGGTGATGTGGACACGACGATCGACGCGGTCGCGCTGCATCATTACATGACGTTCCATTCGGTCGTGCCTCCGCCGTACACGATTTTCCGCGGCGTGAGAAAACTGCCGCCGGGCACGCTGCTGAAGGTGGCAACGGACGGGTCGCTGAAGACCGAACGTTACTGGCAGGTCGACTTCCGGCCCGATCCGTCGGAGGCGTCGCTGACGTTCGAGGACTGGCAGGAGCGGGTGCTGGAGGTGCTCCGGCGGGCGGTGAAACGCCGGATGATCGCGGACGTACCGGTCGGCGTGCTGCTCAGCGGCGGGCTGGATTCGAGCCTGATCGTCGGGCTGCTGGCCGAGGGCGGGCAGGAGAAGCTGAGCACGTTTTCGATCGGATTCGAATCGGTCGACGAAGAGAAGGGCGATGAGTTCGAGTATTCCGACGTGATCGCCCATCACTTCGCCACCGATCACCACCGACTCCGGGCGCCGGGTTCGCGGGTTCTGCCGGCCCTGGAGGCGTGCGTGAACGCGATGAGCGAACCGATGGTCAGCCATGACTGCATCGGGTTCTTTCTGCTGAGCCAGGAAGTGGCGCGGCACGTGAAGGTGGTCCAGAGCGGCCAGGGCGCCGACGAAGTGTTCGCCGGCTATCACTGGTATCCACCGCTGATGGATTCGACCGACGCGGTGAACGATTACGCTTCGGTGTTCTTCGACCGCGACCACGCGGCATTCGCCCGGGCCGTGCGCCGGCCATGGGTCAGCGACGATTTCAGCCGGGCATACGTCGCTGCGCACTTCGCCCGGCCGGGCGCCGACGCGCCGATCGACAAAGCCCTGCGGCTGGACACGACGGTGATGCTCATCGACGATCCGGTCAAGCGGGTGGACAACATGACCATGGCGTTTTCGCTGGAAGGGCGCGTGCCGTTTCTCGATCACGAAGTGGTGGAGTTGTCGGCGCGGCTTCCCGCGGCGATGAAGGTCGAAGGCGGGGGCAAGTATGTGCTCAAGGAAGCGGCGCGGAAGGTGATTCCCGCGGACGTGATCGATCGGCCGAAGGGCTATTTCCCCGTGCCGGTGCTCAAGCGTCTGCGCGGGCCTTACCTGGACTTCGTGCGGGATCTGATGACCAGCCGCCGCGCCCGCCAGCGCGGATTGTTCCGCGATGCCTACGTCGACAAGCTGTTGAAAGATCCGGAGTCGCACCTCACGCCGTTACGGGGTTCGAAACTCTGGCAGATCGCGCTGCTGGAATACTGGCTACAGGTGCACGGACAATGAACACCAGGCAATCAACGCGACGGGCGGAAGAGGCGGTGAAAGTTCGGCTGGACCGGGCGGCGCAGCCGACGCTGCGCAACTGGCAGCAGCCGCGCGGGCCTCATGCTGAGAAGATGCGCAGCGATGTGGCCCTGGACATGGGGTGGGGGCGGTTGATCTTCGCGCACACGTTCCATTCCACGCGCGATTTGGTGGACACGCTGTGTGCCGAGGAATCGGGCCGGCGGGACATCGCCTTTTACCTGCGTGATCCGCACGTGGCCTTGTCGATGGCGCCGCAGCGGCTGTTCCTCGACCCGTCGCATACGTACCGGTTGTGGGCGGATCAGTATCACATCAGCCGCGAGCGCCCGCGGGCGTTCCGCCTGCGGCGGGTGAAGACCCGGGCCGACGCCGAGGCGCTCAACCGCGTGTGGGCCGGGCGGAAGATGGTCACCTGCGATCCGGGGTTCATCCTCGATCGTCACGCCAATCGGCTTCGGACGTATTTCCTGGCCGAGAGCATCGAGCCGCGGCGGGTGGTGGGCGCGGTGATGGGGGTCGACCACGTCGAGGCGTTCGACGATCCGGAAAACGGTTCGAGTTTGTGGTGTCTGGCGGTGAGCACCGAATGCCGCGTGCCCGGGGTGGGCGAATGGCTGGTGAGGCAGATGGCCGAGCATTACTTCGCCCGCGGCCGGCAGTATCTCGATCTTTCGGTGATGCACGACAACACGCAGGCGATCCGGCTGTACGAGAAGCTGGGCTTCCGCCGCGTGCCGGTGTTCTGCGTGAAGCTGCGCAACGCGATCAACGAGCCGCTGTTCGCCGGCCCGCGCCCGGAGGAAAGCCTCAACGTCTATGCCCGGATCATCACCGACGAGGCCCGGCGGCGGGGCATCGACGTGGAGGTGCTCGACGCCGAGGCGGGCTATTTCCGCCTCACGCTCGGCGGACGCAGCATCACCTGCCGCGAATCGCTGACCGAGATGACCACCGCCATCGCCATGAGCCGCTGCGATGACAAGCGCGTGACCCGTCGGCTGTTCGAGCAGGCGCATCTCCATGTGCCCGCCCAGCGCCTGGCCGGTGAACCGACGGACAATCACGCCTTTCTCGAAGCGCACGGCGCGGTGGTGGTCAAGCCGGCGCGGGGCGAGCAGGGCCACGGGGTGTGCGTGGACATTGCCACGACGGGCGAACTCGATGCGGCCGTCGAAGAAGCCCGCCACCATGGCCCGGAGGTGATTCTCGAACAGATGGTCAACGGTGAGGATTTGCGGGTGATCGTGATCGACGGCCAGGTGGTGGCCGCGGCGGTGCGCCGGCCGCCGATCATCACCGGCACCGGTGAGCACACGGTCGAACAACTCCTCAACAAATACAACCGCCGGAGACGGGCCGCCACGCAGGGCGAAAGCGCCGTGCCCCTCGACGAGCAGACCCACCGCTGCGTCGCCGCCGCCGGACTCGCCCTGGACGCCGTGCTGCCGGTCGGCGAATCGATCACCGTCCGCAAGACCGCCAACCTGCACACCGGCGGGACGATCCACGATGTCACCCACCAGATGTCCGACTCGCTCCGACAAGCGTCGATCGCCGCCGCCGAAGCGATCGGCATTCCCGTGGTCGGCCTGGACTTCATCATCCAGCGCGTCGACGGCGACGACTACGCGCTGATCGAAGCCAACGAACGTCCCGGCCTGGCCAACCACGAACCCCAGCCCACCGCCCAGAAGTTCATTGACTTTCTGTTCCCCCAGACCGCCAAGTGACGGCCGCGGGAGACCGCGCGCAGGCGACCGGGCGGTGCATCCGGTGAAAACCTGTTCCGGCAAAAAGGCGCGGGCCGCAGCCTGTCCGGACAGCCCCGCCTGGCCCTACGGCCCGGGCCGGGTCTTGTTCGTGCCGGGCTGCCAGCGTGAACGCGGCGCGGCCGATCAAACGCCGGTCCGCGGGCCGAATGTCGCGCTTCAGGCGGTCGCTTGGCGGCCGTTCATCCAATCCTTATACTGTCCGATTCCCCACCAACCCGTGGTGGCCAAGATGCCGCGGCAACATCGGCAGGAGGTACTTTCGTGGCCAAGTATACGACCGAGGACATCCGCAACATCGCCATGATCGGGCACGCCGGGGCGGGCAAGACGACGCTGGTCGAGGCCCTGCTGCACGAAGCCGGCGCCATCGGCGCGATGGGCGACGTGGACAAGGGCACGGCCGTCTGCGACTTCGATCCGCAGGAAAAGGAACACCAGCGCTCGCTCAGCGCCGCGGTGGTCAGCATCGATCACGAGGGCAAGCACCTGAACGTGATCGACACGCCGGGCTATCCCGACTTCCTCGGCCAGGCCCTGCCGTGCCTGGGCGCGGCGGAAAACGGCGTGATGGTCATCAACGCCTCGGCCGGCATCGAGATGATGACCCGCCGCATGATGGATCGCGCCGCGGAAGCGAACCTGGCCAAGATCATCGTCATCAACCGCATCGACCACGACAACCTGCAACTGGAAACGCTCATCGAGCAGGTGCGCGAGACGTTCGGCACGGTCTGCCAGCCGATCAACCTGCCCACCGACGGCGGCAAGGGCGTGATCGACGTGCTGGGCAAGGCCGAGGGCGACGCCGACTTTTCCAGCGTGGCCGACGCCCACACGGCGATCGTCGATCAGATCGTCGAAGTCGACGAAGACCTGATGGAGAAGTACCTGGAGGAAGGTGAAGTCAGCAGCGAGGATCTTTCCGCGGCGATGGTCAAGGCGTTGAAGGAAGGTCACCTGGTCCCGGTGTGCTTTACGTCGGCCCGAACGGGGGCGGGGATCAAGGAATTACTGGACATTCTCTCGAAGCTGGCGCTGTCGCCGGTGGCAGGCAACCCCAAGGCGTTCGTGAAGGGCGATGAGCAGGTGACCGCCGAGCCGACCGCGGACGGCCCGGTGATCGCGCACGTGTTCAAGGTGGCGATCGACCCGTTCGTGGGCAAGCTGGGCGCGTTCCGGATTCACCGGGGCACGATGACCAAGGACACGCAGGTGCACATCGGCGAGGAGCGCAAGCCGATCAAGATCGGCCACCTGTTCAAGTTGCAGGGCAAGGACCACGCGGAGATTGCCGACGCCCCGGCCGGCGACCTGTGCGCGGTGGCGAAGATCGAGGAAATCACGCTCGACGCGGTACTGCACGAGTCGCCCGATGATGACTGGCAGTTCAAGGCCATCGCCTACCCGGCCCCGATGCACGGTCTGGCGATCGAGGCGAAGAGCCGGGGCGATGAGACGAAGATTTCCAAGGCCCTGTCGGCGCTGGACGCCGAGGATCCCTGCTTCACCGTCGAGCGCTCGGCGGCGACGAAGGAGACGGTCATCCGCGGGCTGGGCGACCTGCATATGCGGGTGTGCCTGGAGAAGATGAAACAGCGGTACAACGCGGAAGTGGAAACGCGCCCGCCGAAGATCGCCTACCGCGAGACCATCCAGGGCGAAGCCGAAGGCCACCACCGCCACAAGAAGCAGACCGGCGGGGCCGGTCAGTTCGGCGAAGTGTACCTGCGGGTGATCAAGCTGCCGGAGGACTCGGAATTCGCCAAGGCCAACGGCGGGCCGGGCATGGAGTTCGTCAACGACATCTTCGGCGGGGCGATTCCCCAGCAGTTTCTGCCCGCGATCGAGAAGGGCGTGCGCCAGGTGATGGAGTCCGGCTGCATCGCCGGCTATCCCATGCAGGACATCCGCGTGAGCGTGTACGACGGCAAGTACCACCCGGTGGACTCAAAGGAAGTGGCGTTCGTCACCGCGGGCAAGCGGGCGTTCGTCGATGCGGTGAACAAGGCCAAGCCCTCGCTGCTCGAACCGATCGTGGATCTGGAAGTGACCGTTCCCGAGCAGAACATGGGCGACATCGCCGGCGACCTGTCGGGCAAGCGCGGCCGCATTCAGGGCCAGGAAAACGTGCCCGGCGGCATGATCGCCATCCGCGCCCAGGCTCCGCTGGGCGAACTGGGCAATTACCAGAGCCAGATCAAATCCGTCACCGGCGGACAGGGCTCGTACACCATGTCGTTCAGCCACTACGAAGCCGTCCCGCCGAACGTCCAACAGACCATCGTCGCCCAGTACAAGCCGAGGGAAGAAGAAGACTGACC
>CAYNCM010000076.1:7101-15532 GCA_964395825.1 uncultured Planctomycetaceae bacterium | reverse complement strand
AACCGCGCCTCCGCCAGTGGATCACCGACCGCACCCGCCGCCGCCGGGCGTAACGCTTCGCCGAATCTTGCTGTACGAATCCGGGGCGAACGGCCGATAACAGCAGGGCGGAATCTTTGCGCATGCACGGATGGCCTTTTCTGCCGGGAGCACGGATGCGCCTGCTTTTTCTCGTTCAACCGGGTACGAATTCTCGAAGCATTTTTCTGGATATCGCCGCCGGCTGCCGGGCGTCGGGACATGACGTGCTCACGCTGGAACTGGCGCCGCTGTGGCAGTTATCGCAGCGTGCCGGCGATCAGCGGCAGGCGATCCAGGGCGATCTGACTCAACTGCTCGCCGCGTTCATCCAGCACAACCGCATCGACCTGACGATCGGCATGTGGGCGAACGCGGTCAGCACGCTGGGGCTGATGAACGACGCCGGCCGACCGGTCACGCTGTTCGACGCGATCAAGAAACCGCACCTGATGATCTGGCTCGACACGCCCGAACGGGCGCAGGACGGCGGGATCATTCCGCTGTTCAAGACCGGCGTGCTGCAAAGCCCCTGGCTGTTCCATTTCGTGAACAACATCGGATCGGCCCGCGAGATGACCGGGCTGTTCGGGTTCAACGAAAAAACCGTACTGCCCTGCCGCTACGGCGTGAACCCCGACGTGTTCAAACCGACCGAAGGCGCGAAGGCGGAGTTCGACATCATGTATTCGGCCGGCGGGGGCGACCGCTGGGCGAAAGAGCCGACTGATGCGATGCTCGAGGAAGTCAAGAAGGATGAACCCGACGTCGACCGCATCCGGCGCGAGCTGGCCGACGAGGTGCGCGGTCAACTCGATCCGTATCTCCAGTCGTTCGGCGCCGAGGCGCGGGACGGGGTGCGGCAAGTGATGGAGACGATGATCGACCTGCAACTCGCCGAGCGCGACACGCCGATGGTCGACCGGTTCGTCAAACTGTCGCGGCAGGACGAAAATCTGGTCGGGCCGATCGACGCCTTGCTGAACCAGCACACGGCGTACGTGCCGTTCGTGCAGGCGATCCGGGGGATCGAGCATTTCCAGCGTGCGTTCGTGTTCGTCTGGCTGAGCCGCTACTTCCGCTGCGGCATGTTCGGCAGCGTGGATTACAGCGCCTGGGGCTGCGACGCGCCCAGCGAAGGGTTCGTCGATTACGACAAGCAGTCGGCGGCGTACAACCGGGCGCACTTCGGGCTGAGCGTCATGCGCTGGCAGGACGAGGTGGGCGTGCACATCAAGCCGATGGAAATCGCGGCCAGCGGCACGGCGTGTCTGGCGGCGTGGCGGCTGGGCCTGGACGAACTGTACGAAGACGGCAAGCAGATCGTCACCTTCGGCAACCTGCCCGAAGCGAAACGGAAGGTGCGGGCGATGTTGGACGATCGGGCGCGGCTTGCGGCGATCGCCGAGGCCGGCCGGCAGCACACCCTCGCCGAGCACACCTGGGCGAAAGTCACCGAACAACTCTTCGAAGCGATTGGACAGCGCCTGCCGGGCGCGTGAAGGGGAACCGAACCATGGTCATGACCAACGATGACATTCGGACCTATTACGAGAAGGAATGGCCGAACTACTTCACCACGGAAAAGGGCCAGCGCGGCGCACCGTACGGCATGGAGTTGGACCCGCTGACCACGGATCCGATGCACGTGCAGTTCCTTCAAGATCATCGCGTGGCGATCAACGGGCGGAAGGTGCTCGACGTCGGCTGCGGATCGGGCCGGTACATCGAGTTCTACCAGCGCCATTTCAAACCGGCGCTGCTTGACGGCGTGGACTTCGTGCAGGCGGCGATCGACACGCTCACCGAACGCTACCGGTCGACCGACGACACGGAACTCCGCTTCACCTGCGCTGACATCACCGAGCCGGGCCTCGACCTCGGCGAGCGGTTCGACCTGATCAACATCGCCCACGTGCTGTTTCACATTCCCGACGATGACAAGTACGACCGGGCGCTGGCGAATCTGCACCGGCACCTGGTTCCCGGCGGGGTGATCTACACCACGGAAATTCTCAGCGAATTCACCTTCCGCACCAACATGATGAAGGTGCGCAGCCGCTACGAATTCGAGCAACGCAACCAGCAGGCGGGCCTGCGCACGGCGGCGGTGAAGGCGGCCAACTTCTTCAGTACGCTCCCCTTCGCCACGCACGATCCCAAACTCCACCAGGATCTGTGGACGTGCATCAACTCGATCAACAAGGCGGTGCAGGAATCGGCCGAACCGACCAAGACGAACCTGCGGCAGTTCCTGGCGCTGCTGGAACGGACGGTGGTCGATTATTTCAGCGCGAAGGTCAGCCCGTACCAGTTCCCCGGCGGCAAGTTCGTGTTACTGAAGCGGGCGGAGGATTGAGCGCCGGCTCGATCCGGCCCTTCGCTGCGCTCGGGGCGCGGCCTGGGCGGCCCTGGTCAGGCGTTGGTGATTTCGACGAGCTTGTCGAGGCACTGGCGGGCTTTGCCGTTGTCGAGGGTCTGGCAGGCCAGGCGCAGTCCGGCGGCGAGGTCTTCGGCGAGCTCGGCGACGACGAGTGCGGCGGCGGCGTTGAGGGCGGCGATGTCGCGGGCCGGGCCCTGCGTCCCGCCGAGAATGCGTCGCACCACGTCGGCCGAGGCTTGGGCGCTGTCGATCCGCAGATCGGCCACACGGGCCGGGGCCAGGCCCAGGTCCGCCGGATGCAGTTCACTGGTGCTGATCTGACCGTCCTTGAGCACGGTCATGCGCGTCGGGCCGGTCGTGGTGATTTCGTCCAGGCCCAGGCCGCCTTCGGTGGTGTCGGGGGCGGCGAGCGACTTGCCGTGCACGACCATCGCATGCACCGCGCCAAGCCGACCGAGCACCTCGGCGATCGGTTCGGTCAGTCGATCGTCGAACACGCCGATCACCTGGCGTCTGGCGCCGGCGGGATTGGTCAGCGGCCCGAGGACGTTAAAGATGCTGCGGAATCCCAGCTCCCTGCGGGGGCCGATGGCGTGTTTCATGGCCGGGTGATGCGCCGGGGCGAAGCAGAAGCACAGGTGCGTTTCGGTCAGACAACGGCTGAGACACTCGGGGCCGGCGGCAAGGTTGACGCCCAGCGCTTCGAGCACCTGCGACGAACCGCTGTTGGACGTGACCGAGCGGTTGCCGTGCTTGGCGACGTAGGCCCCGGCGCCGGCGGCGATGAGGGCGGCGGTAGTGGAGATGTTGAACGTGCCGCTGTGATCGCCCCCGGTGCCGCAGGTGTCGATCACGTCGATGCCTTCGGGCACGTCGACGGCGGTGGCCTGGTGCCGCATGGCTCTTGCGGCGCCGGCGATTTCGTCGACGACCGGACCGCCCGCCCGCGCCTGCATCGCGCCCAGCAGGGCTCCGATCTGGGCTTCGGTCGCCTGGCCGGTCATGATGATCTCGAACGCGCGATGGGCCTGGGCCTCGTCGAGCGGCCGGCCGGCGGCCACGATCCGCAGCAACGGCTGAAGGTCGGTCGGTTGATCGGCCATGGGCAAACTCCGTCGGTGGTCAACGTCAGACGGGAACG
Organism: uncultured Planctomycetaceae bacterium; assembly: GCA_964395825.1. Classification (GTDB taxonomy): domain Bacteria; phylum Planctomycetota; class Phycisphaerae; order Phycisphaerales; family Zrk34; genus JANQFT01. The sequence goes on along the minus strand of CAYNCM010000076.1, from coordinate 11,990 downwards.
CGCTGGCCCGGTCAGTTTACCCGATGGACCGGGCCGCCGGAACAACCGCCAGCCCCGCCGGTCGGCCCCGGTGCTCGCTCAAGGGTTCGGGGGCGTCCAACCTGCTTGACCATCGCGGGTTGTGCGGTTCTAATGAAGCGGCAACAGAGCCTGCGACACTGGTTCCAGGCCCGCCCCGGCCGGTTCCCGCATTCACGATGCTCACTCGCGGAGTTGATCGCGGCGCCTGCCGGCGCCACTCGAGCCCGGCCAAAGCGGTTTGAGCCGAATGCCCGCCGCGGTGGTTTGCGCCATGATCGCCCGCTCGGCGACCAACCTCTGGAGGCAAGTTCATGCCTAAAGCGACGGATTGTTGGGGCATTGAAGTCGGTTCCAATGCCATCAAGGCGATCCGGCTGCAACGCCAGGGCGCCGAAGCCTCGTTGGCTGAGTTCGACGTCATTCCGTTCAAGAAGATTCTCACCACGCCGGAGATCGACGTCGACGAGGCGATCCGCGTGGGACTGGATCAGTTCCTCTCCCGGCATAACATCAGCAAGAGCACGGTGGTGATCTCGGTGCCCGGGCACATGGCCTTCGCGCGCTTCGCGAAGCTGCCGCCGGTCGAACCGAAGAAGATTCCCGACATCGTTCGTTTCGAGGCCGTCCAGCAGATCCCCTTCCCCATCGAGCAGGTCGAGTGGGACTACCAGACGTTTCAGGACCCCGACTCGCCGGACGTGGAAGTGGGCATCTTCGCGATGACCAAGGAACGGCTGATGCCCTGGCTGAGCAACTTCATCAACATGGGCGTCAACGTCCATGCGATCAGCCTTTCGCCGGTGGCGGTGTTCAATGCGCTGAACTTCGACACCGATCTGGCCTCCGGTGAAGGCGGCACGATCCTGATGGACATCGGCACGCAGGCGACGGACCTGGTCATCACCGACGCCGGCCGGGTCTGGTCGCGCACGATCCCGATCGGCGGCAATCATTTCACGCAGGCGCTGGTCAAGAGCTTCAAGCTCAGTTTCTCGAAGGCGGAAAAGCTCAAGCGCGAAGCGGGCACGAGCAAGTATGCCCGGCAGATTTTCCAGGCCATGCGCCCGGTGTTCGTCGACCTGGTCCAGGAAGTGCAAAAGTCGCTGGGCTATTACCAGTCGCTCAACCGCGACGTGGAACTGACGCGGCTGATCGGGCTGGGCAGCACGTGGCGCCTGCCGGGGTTGCAGACGTTCCTCAAGCAGCAGTTGCAGATGGACGTCAGCCGGCTCGACCAATTCCATCGGATCGAGGTCGAAGGCCGCAGCGCCGCGACTTTCGCGGAGAACACGCCGAGCCTGGCCCCGGCTTACGGTCTGGCATTGCAGGGCATCGGTCTGGAAACGGTGGCGTGCAATCTGCTGCCCAGTCCCATCGTGCACAAGCAGGTCTGGCGGGCGAAGCAGCCGATCTTCATCGCCGCGGCCCTGCTGGCGGGGCTGGTCACGGGCATCCCCTATATCAGCACCATCCTCGCCCGGGGCGAATACCACTCCCGCGAGAACCTCGAGCAACGCCGCATCGCCCAGCAGGCCGTCGACCGCGGTCAGGATCTGCAAAGCCAGTGGAACGAGATCAAGCGGCAGGAGAATCCGACCAGCCGCATCGAGAACATCCAGTCGATGCTCGATTACCGAGACGTCTGGCCTCGGGTGCTGGCCGACATCAACCAGGCCATGGCCTCGATCAACCCGCAGAAACCACTGCTGACCCACGACGTGGACGAGATCCAACGCATCCCGCGCCCCGAACGGCGACAGATTTTCCTCAACAGCCTCGCGGTGACCTACGAACCGCCGGCCACCGAAGGCTCCCGCTTCAGCGCCGTGGACTCGACCCGCGAAACCACGCCCCCCCCAACCACCGCCGCGACGACGACGACCGCCGGACAGTATCGCATCACCCTCACCGGCGTCACCCCGCGACGCGGCGCGTTCGACTTCCTTGACGCCACCTTCATCAAGTGGCTGAAGGAGAACGGCCAGCCTGCCGGCGCGCTGTATCGCATTCCGCCCGAATCGGTTTCGCTGACCAACATCGGCCCGGCGATGGAGACCGAAGATCGCCTCATCGAGCGTCGGCCGAGTTCGAGCCGCCGTTCGACCGGCATTCCCGGCGGCATCCCGGGGGGCATCCCGGGGGGCATTCCCGGCGGCTTCGACCGCGACCGCATGACCCAGCCCGGCGGCCCAGGGCGCCCGGTCGACATCGAAGGCATCAACGCGGTGCCCGAACCCCCGCTGGCCAATGAAGACCGCAGCGGCGACAAGCGCTTCGTGATCGAGTGGGTGGTGGAAGTGCGCCTGCCCGCCGAAGCCCGGCAGGACCCGCCCGAACCGCCGGCCGCGAACACCGAACTCGAAGCCGCCGACGACGCCACCAGCCCGGAGACCCGGCCATGAGTAACCTGATCCACTGGGCCAGGACGAACCTGGTCACCGTCATCTGCCTCCTGGTGATCGCTCTGGCGGCGGTGTTTTACGTGGTGATCACCCGCCCGGCCGGCGCCGCGCTGAGACAGGAGATGGCCGAGGCCGAATCGCTGCGCACGGCGTTGCAGCGGCTGGAGCGCGGATCGGTCGAGGCGATCGCCGCCGAAGGCGAAGCGGAGCCGATCGAAATCAGCCGCCCGATCAACGAAGCCGACGTGCGGCAGCTCGAAGGCATCTTCCGCGAAATGGCCACCGGCTACCACGACCTGTTCGAGCTGGCCGTGGATTTCAATCGCAACGATCACCGGCCGCTGGTCGAGGGGCTGTTTCCCGAACCGCTGGCCGACGCCCGCCTGTTCGCGGCGATCATGGCCTACACGCAGGGGTTCTACAACCAGTCGCCCGATCAGCCGGGCCTGTACCAGCAACTCGGCGCCGGCACGCCCCCGACGGATCAGGAAATCGGCGAGCACCTGGCCCTGACCGAGCAGAACTTCATCTCGGCCCGCGGGGGCACGCTGCTGGAAGCCGAGCGAGCGCAACTGGCCCGGGCCAAGGCAACCGCCCACCGCGAACTGATCACCAACCGGGCCGCGGAAATCCGCCTCTACGCCGAGCCGCCTCAACGGCAAAACCGCGTCATCCTTGCCCCGGGCATCTTCGACATGGGCGAGTGGGCCCGCCGGACCGAAAAGCCGGCCATCGGTGAAGTGTGGGAAGGCCAGATGGGCCTGTGGATTCAGCAGGATCTGGTCCAGGCGATCAACCTGGCCAATCACCTGGCCACCCCGAGTCCCGAAGCCCGCGTGCCCCATCTGCCGGTCAAGCGGGTGCTGGGAATGACGATCGATCCGCAGTACATCGGCGTGTCCGAGCGGCAGACCAGCGTGCGGGGTGGCGCTTCGACCCCCACCGCTTCGTCCTCAAGCTCGGACAGCCTGCCGCGCAACTTCGCCGCCTCGCCCACCGGGCGCGTGTGCAACAGGCTGTACGACGTGCGCATGGCCAACCTGAGCGTCATCATCGACGCCCGGCGCATTCCCCTGCTGCTCGACGCGATCAGCCGAATCAACTTCATGACCCCGATCGTGATGAGCGTCGACGACGTCAACGAGTACCAGCACTTCGCCGAGGGATATTTTTACGGCCAGAACGTGGACGTGGTGCAGTTGAACCTGCAGGTGGAGACGCTGTGGATGCGCCGATGGACGGTCGGGCACACGCCCAAAGTGGCGATCGACGAATATGCCCGGACCAACCCCACCGACACCGCGCTGGCCAACCTGACCCACGAACAGGCGAAGGTGGACTACCTCAAGCAGAAGGGCTTTTACGACACCGGGCTGATGCCTGATCCGGTGCGTTATCAACTGGGCCTGCCGACGCTCGACCCGGAATACGAAGCGAAAGCCGGCGAAGCGGCCGGACGAAGTATGGAAGGCTACCCGGGCGGCTATCCCGGCGGCATGGGCCCCGATGGCCTGGGCCGGCCCCGCTGACCGAACGCCTGCATCCGACCCGCGGCCGAAGCCGCTCACCGTGAACCCCACGGAGATCAGTCATGAAGTTCAAGAACATCAGCTTCTTCGAACGCCACGTTGAGAAAATCCTCCTCACGGTGATCGCGGTGGTGCTCCTGGCGGTGATCTATCTGTTCGTCGTGCGCGATCCCCATACCGCCACCCTTGGCGGCATGACGGTCACGCCCGGACAGATCGGCGAAAGGCTGGCCCGCGACGCCCGCAGCCTCAACGCCAAACTCGACGATGCCGAACCCGATCCACAACTCAAGCAGTGGGCCGTGCCCGATTACACCGAGCAGATGCGACGCCGCATCGAGCAACCCGTCACCCCCGCCCGGCAGTTTGACAGCCTCAGCGCCTCCGCCCAGCCGTTCCGCATTCCCGAGGGTCCGATCGGCGATGAGGTCCGCGAGGACGGCACGATCATCGTCCGCTACCACGAGCCGCAGATTCCCGCCCCGCAATACCTCGTTGCCCGGCCCGACATGGGCACGCTGACCGACACCGCCGTCCGCAGCCAGCCCGAACTGGCGGCGATGGTCGGCCAACCGCCGTATGACCTGCAATGGGTCGCCCTCGCGGCCGTTTTCGACGCCCAAGCCCTCCGCCAGTCGCTCAACCAGTCGACCACCGGTCTGCGCCAGCAGATTCCCCCCTCCTGGTGGCAGCAGACGCTGGCCCTCGTCGATGTGCAGGTCCAGCGCCAGCAGCGCCTGGCCAATGGCGAATGGGGCGAGTCGACCCTCGTGCCCCCGCCGCCGGCCCGGCCCAGCTACCGCGACATGGAAGACCCCGGCCGCGATGCCCGTGGCATGGCCATGACCATCCGCCAGCAGCAGGCCCGGATCGTCCAGCCCGCCGGATACGAACTGCAAGGCGGACGCACCTGGTCCCCGCCCGAACCCGATCGGCC
>CAYNCM010000076.1:0-7091 GCA_964395825.1 uncultured Planctomycetaceae bacterium | reverse complement strand
CCACCCGCGTGCGCACCCCCACGCGACCCAGCTTCAATGAAATGGGACCGCCCCCCGGATACTTCGAAGGCATGCCGCCGGGCGAGATGGGCCCCGACTTCACCCGCCCCACCGAACGCCGCGCCGCCGGCAACATCGACCTGGTCAGCGCCGACGACGTGGAAATCTGGGCCAACGATCTCTACGCCGATCCCGGCAAGCAATACCGCTATCGCATGCGGGTCTCGATCACCAATCCGCTCTACCGCAAGAGCCTGACCGATCAACAGGATGAGAAGTTCGGCGACCGGTTCCAACTGTTCAGTCCCTGGTCGGACTGGGTCGAAGTGCAGACGCTGCGCGAGCGCTACCTGTTCCTGACCAGCGCCTCCAAACCGCCGTTCAGCCAGGCGTCGATTGAAATCTGGCAGTTCTCCAGCGGCACGTGGCGCAAGGCGAGGTTCTCGGTGACCGCGGGCGATCCGATCGGCTCGGTCACTTCCAAGCATGAGCCGCTGGTCGCCGCCGCCCCCACCGACACCGGGCGCTTCGGCGAAGCGATGGAAACCGTCGAGGCGGTCCCGATCGACTTCTCCACCGGCACGCACATGGTGGACCTGGACTTCCGCCACCGGGCGCGCGTCGGGATGATCGAACGGCCCAGCCCGCGACTGCTGTACCTCGGGCCGGGCGGGGAAATCCGTTCGCGTCATCTGGTTCAGGACACCCGCCGCCGTCGTGAGGTCGAGGAGATGATCATCGAGTCGAACCCGCAACTGAAGGCGATGCGGGAGGCCGAAGAAGCCCGCCGCGCCGCCGAAGCCGAATCCCGCCGGGCCGAACGCCAGCGCGAACGCGAGGAACGGGCCAACCGTTCCCGCAGCCCGCGCGATCGCGACCGCCGCCCCACCGGCCCCGAGTACGGCCCGGAGTACGGTCCCCCGCCCGGCATGCAATAAGCCCATCCATCCACCGCGGGCGGCCCACGTTGTCCCGAAGGCCAGGACGGGCGGTCCGCGAACAGACCGGGGCGAGGCAAGCACACAAGGTGCGCCTCCGGCCTGTTCCGTTACGAAGTCAGCCTCCGCCCGATCGCGCGGGCGCGGCGGACCAGGCGCTGGGCCCGGTCGGTCGGCAGTTGCTCGGCGCAATGGCCGGCATGGTGGATGAGGGTCGACCCGCTCAGCAGCAGCGTCAGCGGGCTGGCCAGGCCGGCTTGCCGGGCAATCCGCCACAGCACCCAACAGTCCGCCCAGCCCAGCCCCAGTTGACCGGCGACCCGCACGAACAGCGTGATCGGCTCGGCCCGCCCCGCCGCTCGCCGCCAGGCCGATTTCGCCACGCGCCACAAGCCCGACAGCGCCACCAGCAGCAACAGTCCCGCCGCCACCTTGACCCACGGCGAACCCAGCCACTGCGGCCGGGGCATCACCAGCAACTGGTCCATCGTTTCCGGCAGTTTCGCCAGCACGTTCATCGCAACACTCCGTTGGATCATCCGGCCCTGGCAAGTTCCCGGTCCGCGGCCATGTGTCGGAGCACGCGCAGGGCGCGACGGCGGACCTCGTGGCGCGGGTCGGTCCTCGCCACGTCGGCCACGCGATCGACCAGGCGCAACACCCTCAACTGTTCGGTCACCCACAGCGCGCTGGTGCGGTGGCGGGCGTCGGTGTCGGTGAGCATGTCGGAAAGGGCCTCGACGGCCGGCTCGCCGGTGGCGCTCATGATGGCTTTGATGGCGTTGGCCCGGCTGCGGTTGCCCCGGCCGCTCGCGATTGCCAGCAGGCGCTGACGCACCTGACCCACCCGCCGCAACTGCTCCAGCGCCTCGATGGCGTTGGCCCGGACGCGATCGTCGGCGTGGTCGAGCGCCTGTTCGAGCGCCTCGGCCGCCGCGTCCGATTCGCCGATCGCCGCCAGCGCCTTGACCGCCGACGAAGCCACCCGCGCATCGGCATCCCGCGCCAGGCCGAGCAGCGCCTGCTCGAAGTACGTCTCCTGCCCCAGCGTTCGCGCGATCGCCAACGCCCGCAAACGGAGATCGGCGGTCGCATCGTGCATCCGCCCGGCCAGGCGATGGTGGAATCGACCGTCGATCTTGATCAGCGCCCGCCCGACCACCCGACGCTGATCGCTGGTCATGCGCTGCCAGCTTCGCCACAGCCGCTCGAAGCCCACCGGGGCGAGCTGCCGCTCAGCCATGGCCCGCACTTCCGCGTGGTTCGAACCGACCAGCCGCACCGTCAGTTCCATCAATCCATCCCATCGACAGGCGACCAGGTCATCCAGCGCCCGCCGGGCGATGCGCGGTTCGGCGTCGAAACAGATCGCCCCGATCAACCGCTTCGCCGCATCGTGATCGATCCGCCTGAGCTTGCGCAGGGCCAGCAGGCGCGTCGGCCCGTCACCCAGTGCCGCGACGTGTCCCAGCGCCTCGGCCTTCGCCTGGCCCGGAACGTTCAGCATGTCGATCCACCAGGGCATGAAGCGCAGTTCATCGGGGGCCAGTTCGGCCAGCCGACGGTAGGTCGGCAGCAGTCGCCGAGGCTGGCGAATGCGCCGAATCGCCCGGCGCACCGAGGCCAGTCGCACGAGCGATCCCTGGCGGAGCAGTTCGATGGTGTTGGCCCGGGTGTGAGTGCGGTCGAGGCCCTCGCTGACCGCGGCGACCAAACCGCGCTCAGTGGCCAGCGCGAGCATGGCCCGGCAGATAGGCGGATCGTCGGCCTGGCGGATCAACTCGACCATCGCCCCGTGACTGGGCACGTGTCGGTTGCCAAGGATACTCAGCAGGGCCGGATCGCGCGTCGGCGCCAGGGTCGCCGCGGCCAGCAGCACATCCCGCCGCCGATACCGGTGGAAGAACGTACAGGCATCGGCCGTGGCCGCGACCGCCGCCGCCCGGTCGGCCGGGGCGCCGTCGGCCATGACCGCTTCGGCCAGCGAGCGCAGGGCCGCCGCCGCGGCGCGAACCACCGTCGGCTGTTCCGAGTGAAGCTGGCTGACCAGCAGGCAGGCGTACCGCCCGTTCGCCGATCGCCGCACGATTTCGATCGCATTCAGCCGCACCGCCACCTGTTTCGACCGGCAGGCCTTGCGGAGGGTCGATTCCAGCCGGCCCGCCGCCGCCACCACCGCTTCCTGCGCCGCTTCGGGCAGATCGCCGAAACCTTGCACCAGGCCCGTCAACCCCACCGGCCGGCCCCGCTCGAGCAACATCTCAACCATCCGTCCGGCCGCCTCTGCGTCGGCGGTGGGCAGGGCATCGGCCATCGCACGGTCGACCATCGGCCGGTCGATTCCGCCGAGAATGTTGTAAACCTTTCCGATGCCCATACGTAAAGTGTCCCATCGGCGCACATGGACGCCCGCGGGCGCCCGAGGCGCTGCTTAAGGTTTATCGGCCCGCCGCCGCGTCGGCCTGCAAAGCCCGTCCCCTCCCCCCGGTGGGGAAAAAACCGACAAAAGTGAGAACTTTGGCGCTGCAATCGGCTGATATCTGGATACAATGACCGGCTAATTTGGAGTTACTGGCCATGAGTATCGGTAATAAGTCCCAGAGTACACAGATGTTCCGGCTTCTGCTTTACCAGCGGGCCCTGCATCCGGAATTGTTCGGCATTCAGGATCGGCGCACCATCCGCCAGCCCACCTACGAGCTGGAAGCCTGGATCATGCCCGGCGGCCATGCCATGCGGTTCCAGGCTGGCGGCCAGTGCGTTACCGAAGTCGTCACCGACCAGGACCTTCAGCTTCCCGAGCGCGGCCTGCTGCACACGCTGCCGTGCATCGGTGAAAAGGAACACGACCAGTCCATCGAGAACGCCGTCCGCTTCGTCGCCGCCGTGCAGACCGAGAATCTTTCGGACAACCTCTACAGCGCCACGCTCACCGAAATGCGCGATTTCGCCGCCGAAACCGGCGCCATGACCCACGAATGGCCCGACGAGGACGGCGGAACCAACCTGTCCATACTTGACCTGCAGCGGTTCAAGGGCGAAATTCACGCCCAGAGCTACCACCTGCTGGTCCCTGGCGGTTTTGTCCTGCGGACCCAGTCGATTTTCGAGATCGCCTGAAACCGTTTTGAGTCTTGTGTCCTGGGGGCAGGGTGAGCGGGGATATCGGTTTGCAGGTATTCCCCGAACCGCGTTTTGACGTATCATGCTTGTGGACCAGGACTGCGGCGCAGGACGCACCGCTCAGGACGCATCCCTCGAGACTCACCGCTCAAGACGCCCATGACCCAGGTTCCCGGACGAAGCTGGCAGGAAGTGATCGATCAGTCGCGTAAGGCCGACGTGCCCGAGGGTCTGTGGATGCGCTGCCCGGCCTGCGAGGCGATGGTCTTTCGCAAGCGGGTGGAAGAAAACCTCAACGTCTGCACCGAATGCGATCACCACTACCGGGTGGCGGCGAATGCGCGCGTCGGCCAGTTGTGCGATCCCAACAGTTTCGAGCCGATGTGGACCGACATCACCCCGTCCGATCCGCTGAAGTTCCACGACCGCAAGCCGTACAAGCAGCGTCTGGCCGAGGAACAGGCAAAGACATCGCTCAATGACGCGGTGGTGGCCGGGGCGGGCTACATCAAGGGCCGGCGGGTCGTGCTGGCCTGCATGGACCCGTTTTTCATCATGGGTTCGATGGGCAGCGTGGTGGGCGAGGTCATCACCCGCGCCATCGAGCACGCCGACGACGAGAACCTGCCGCTGATCATCACCTGCTGCGCCGGCGGGGCGCGGATGCAGGAATCGAGCCTGGCCCTGATGCAGATGGCCAAGACTTCCGCCGCCCTCGCCCGCCTCGACCGCAACGGCGGACTGTACATCAGCGTCCTGACCGATCCGACCACCGGCGGCGTGACCGCCAGCTTTGCCATGCTCGGCGACGTCATCCTCGCCGAACCGGGCGCGCTGATCGGGTTCTCCGGCCCGCGCGTCATCGCCAACACCATCAAGGAGGAACTGCCCGAAGGTTTCCAGACCGCCGAGTTCCTGCTGCAGCGCGGCTTCATCGACCGCGTCGTCGAACGCCGCAGCCTCCGAAGCGAAATCAGCCGCGTGATCGACTACGCCGGCAAATAGGCCGAACGCGGAAGCCCGGTTCAACGGTGCGGCGCGGCGGCCGCTGCCCAAAAGGACTCCCACCATGACCACCCGCATCACGCTCGGTCTGCTCGCCGCCGTTTTTGTCGGTTTCGCGGTCGGCCGCATGACGATCACCCGGCCCGCTTACGCTGAAGTCGAGACCGACGCCAGACCGGTGCCGACCTGGCCGGTGCTCAGTGTGGACGACGGGGACATGTTCAACTTCAAGTACCGCCCGCCGGTGCCGATGGAAATGCGGGCGCGGCTGCTGAACGTCGACACGCCCAACCGCGACGACCAAGCCGGCCACAAAGCCGCCCGCGAAGCGCTGGCCTCGATGGTCTACGGCAAGGATGTGCGCATTGAATTCGAGAAGCCCGGCAAGCCGCGCGCCCTGCGCGGGGGACTGCTGCTGGTCTACGCCTTCGTCGGCGACAAGTGCGTCAACGTCGAGCTGGTCCGTCAGGGCATGTCGAAGTACATCACCCGTTTCGGCGAGGGCCGCCTGGCCGAACCGTTCAAAGCCGCCGAAGCCGAGGCCAAAGCCGCCCAGCGCGGCGTGTGGGCCGAGTGAGGGTTCAAGTGATGCGCGTTCGGCACAACCGTCCCAACCGTTAACCCCTCCGCACCTCCGCTGGTTTTCCCACCTTCGCGCTTCCGTCCGCGGCGGTTATATGCGACATCCTCCTCCGCGCCCTTCAGAAAGGCGCGATCCGACATCCTCAACGCACCCCCCGAAATTGAGCGGTCCGCCGTTTGAGCCGCGGCCACCGCGTTCATCCCGGAAGGTGCCCGCCCATGCCGATCATCGCTGTTGTCAACGAAAAGGGAGGAACGGGCAAGACGACCACCGCGGTCAGTCTGTCCGCCGCGCTGGCCCGAAGGGGGCGACGGGTGCTGGTGGTCGACCTGGACGGCCAGGCCGCGGCCAGCCGCTGGCTGGGGATCACCGAAGACCACCGTCTCGCCGAGGCGCTGGTGGCCGGCGGCGGACTGGAACCGATCGACACCGCCGTGGACCATCTTTACCTGGCCCCGGCCAGCGGCAAGCTCGACTCGGTCGCCCACGATCTGCGCCCCACGCAGGGCGGACGCCTGCGGCAGGTGCTGGTCGAAGTGTCCGATCGCTTCGATGAAATCGTCATCGACTGTCCGCCGAGCCTGGGGAATCGACTGATCGGCAACGCCCTGCTGGCCGCGACGCACGCGCTGGTGCCGGTGGAAACGTCGATCCTCGCCCTCGACGGGCTGGGCATCGTGCTAACCACCCTCAACGACATGCGTGAAGGGTTCGGCCACGACATCCGCCTGCTGGGCGCGGTGGGCTGCCGTTACGATGCCCGCACGCGGCTGAGCCGGCTTATCATGGTCGAAATGCGCCGCGCCCTGCCCCGGCACGTGTTCGCCACCGCCGTCCGGGCCAACGTGAAGCTTCAAGAATGTCCGGCCACGGGCATGACGATTTTCGATTACGATCCGCGCGGTCCCGCCGCGGCCGACTACGCCGCGCTGGCCGGTGAAGTTCTCGCCGGCGGGCCTGCGGCAACCCACGACCCGCCCGGCACCGAAGAGGGAGATTACGACGCCCTCGATGCCGACGATCGGCGAACGCTGCACGAATTCCGAGGCCGCGCCGCCAAAGCGTTCGCCAAACCTTCGCGCAACGCACCGCGCGAAACAGTCCCGTCGCCGAAGGCGTCCAATACCCCCGCCCCCCTGGCTCCCCCGCCGGCTTCCTGTTCTTCCCGGGAAGCGGACCGCAGCGCTACCCGCCGCCGTTTCCCGGCGAAGGCGCGTGAAGATGAAGGCGGAGTTGAACGCAACGATCCGTCCCCGCACCCCAGGGCCCACCGCGCGCCGAAAACCGCCGCCCTGGCCGTGGCCCTCGTGCTGGTCGCCGCGATGGGCGCGTTCGTGGTTCACCACCAGCACGGCGGACCGTCCGACGCCCAGGCCCTGCCCGCCCCCCCCCTGACGTCCTGTCCCCTGGTCCCCGGCGCTCCGCCGGAGATCACGCGCGGA
>CAYNCM010000075.1:0-15582 GCA_964395825.1 uncultured Planctomycetaceae bacterium | reverse complement strand
CCTGCATCTCGAGCCACAGGTCGTTGCCCTCACGCGTGCGTTCGCCCACGCCGGCGAACACCGAATACCCGCCGTGCTCGCGCGCGATGCGGGCGATCATTTCCTGGATGATGACCGTTTTGCCCACGCCCGCCCCGCCGAACAGGCCGATCTTCCCGCCGCGCACGAACGGGCACAGCAGATCGACCACCTTGATGCCGGTTTCGAGAATCTGCGTTTTGGGGTCAAGCTCGATGAACTCAGGCGGCTCGCGGTGGATGGGCTGGCGCTGCACATCGCCTTCGAGGTCGCCGCGCTCGTCGATCGGCCGGCCGAGCAGGTTGAACACCCGCCCGAGGACCGGCTCGCCCACAGGCACGGTGACCGGCGAACCGGTGTCGACCACTTCCATGCCCCGCTTCAGGCCGTCGGTCGAACCCAGCGCCACCGCCCGCACCTTGCCGCCGCCGAGGTGCTGCTGCACTTCGCCGGTCAGGTGCATTTTCACCTCGCCCTCATCGCTGTCGATGGTCACGGCGTTGTAGATGTCGGGCAGTTCGTCGACGGCGAATTCCGCGTCGAAGGTCGATCCGATGACCTGGGTAATGGTTCCAGTCGTGGGCATGGGGTGCGTCCCTCTGGCTTGGCCTGATGCATGGACCCGGGCCGCCGCAGACGGGGCCGGGAAGAGCTAAGCAGGATAGCGGGCGAACGGGCGTGTGCCAAGTTGGGCGGAAAGCGAAAGGCGAATGGTCCATCGGCACGTCGATCGCCCGGCCCCTCGGCAGTTCATCCACCGGCCGGCGAGCGGCGCCGCCCGCGAAGTGGAGACCCCCGCGATATCGGCCGCTGAACTCCGCCCGCTTGACCGTCAACGAAATTGCATTCGACGGCTCGGATGATTTTGCGCCCCTGCGTCGATTGTCATACAATCCCGGACCATGAACGCCAACCAACCGCCCGCCAACACCATCGCCGTCGGCGATTGCCTTGAAACCATGGCCGCCTGGCCGGAAGACTCGGTCGACCTGATTTTCGCCGATCCGCCGTACAACATCGGCTACCAGTACGATGAATACGAAGACACCCGGGATGACCATGAATACGTCGAATGGACGCGGGGCTGGATCACCGCCTGTGCCCGCCTGCTCAAGCCGACCGGGTCGCTGTATGTGCTGATCGGCGATGAGTACGCCGCCGAAACCCGCCTGCACCTCAAGGCTCTCGAACACGAGCGACAACTGGTCTTCCGCAACTGGATCATCTGGCATTACACGTTCGGGCAGCACTGCAAAGCGAAGTTCAACCGCTCCCACGCGCACCTGTTTTACTGCGTGGGAACCGCGGCGTTCGAGAAGTGGAAGGTCAGCGCCCCGCCGTTCGCCTTCAACCGCCGCGAAGTCGCCGTTCCCTCGGCCCGCCAGACCACCTACGGCGACCGCCGGGCCAACCCCACAGGCAAGCTTCCCGACGACACGTGGTACCTCCGTCCGCAGGAAGTCGAAGCCGAGGGCATCGAGCGCTACTTCCATCCCGAGGAAGACACGTGGTACCTTTCGCGGTTGTGCGGGACGTTCGGCGAACGCCAGGGCTGGCACCCCTGCCAACTGCCCGAATCGTTACTCGAGCGCGTCATCAAACTGTCCAGCCACGAAGACGATATCGTTTTCGACCCGTTCGTCGGCAGCGGCACGACGCTGGCGGTGGCGGCCAGGCTCAAGCGCCGATGGTTTGGCTGCGAATTGAGCAAGGACTACGCCGCCAGGGCCACCGAGCGCATCGAATACAGCGCCCGCACCGGCAAGACGCTGGTCAGTGAGTTGTCGGACAAGGGCATCCAGCGCGGCAAGCCGAAGAAGAAAGCCGAACCGTACCGCTCGCCAAAAGGCCAAGTCGCCCGCGAAACCCAAGCCACGCCATCGCCGGACCTGTTCGGCAATGCGTAACCGCCATTCGGGGAACCCACGCATGAACATCGAACCGATCGCCAATTACCATTGCGCCTGCGGCGAGAATCCATTGTGGGACGACCGGCGCGGGCTGTTGTTCTGGGAAGACATTCCCAACGGCCGCCTGTTCCAGTACGACCCGTCGAGCGGCGAACACCGCATGATCCACGAAGGCTCCGAGGCGATCGGCGGATTTACGTTTCAGGAAGACGGCCGGCTGCTGCTGTTCCGCGAAACGGACGTCGCCCTGCGCCACGAGGATGGCCGCATCGAATCGGTCATCGACTTTCGACAACCGGGCATTCCGCGGTTCAACGATGTGATCGCCGATCCGGCCGGGCGCGTGTTCGCCGGCACGATGGGCCGGAAGAACGACGCCGGGGGGACGGGCGGCTTGTTCCGCGTGGACCTCGACGGCGCGATCGCCGAACTGTGGCGCGGCACGACGTGCAGCAACGGCATGGCGTTCAGCGGTGATCTCGAAACGTTCTACTGGACCGATTCGCCGGGCAAGACGATTTACGCCTTCGACTACGACCGGGCCAAGGGCGAGCTGCGCAACCGCCGCGTGCACGTGGACTCGACCGACCTGGCGGGCGTGCCGGACGGCATGACGATCGACACCGAAGGCCGCCTGTGGTCGACGCGCTGGGACGGATCGCGCATAGACCTGTGGGATGCCAACGGCCAGCAGGTCGACAGGATCGACCTGCCCGTGGCGAAGGTGAGCAGTTGCTGCTGGGGCGGAGCGAATCTCGATGAACTGTACGTCACCACCGCCGGCGGCAGCGCCGAGTCGGACACCGCCGACGGCACGCTGTACCGCATCACCGGCACGGGGACGAAGGGGTCGAAGGAATTCCGTTCGCGGGTACGGGGGTAGATCGTCGCAAAGATCGCCCTGCGCGAGACTTACCCGTGGAAGCCGTGGCGGAGGACTTCGGCGTAGAATCGCGGGTTCAGCCAGCGGTTGCGCTTCGGTTGATATTTCGGATGATTGGCGATGCGGTCGGCCATCACGGCCGGGTGGGAGCCGGTGTAGTTCTTCAGGATCGGGTAGCGACCGAGGAATCGGCCGAATTTGCTCTGCTCGCGGCGTCGGCGTTCTTCCTCATCCAGCGTGCCCCACCAGAGCTGGCGCACCATGTCGAACTTCGTCTCGAGTTGCTCGCGCGTTTTCACCCAGCCGTAGTGGAAGATGCGGGCCGGCGCCCCCGAGGCGCTTCCGGGGGTGTTCGCCCACCGCACGTGCGTGCCGAGAAAGTTCTTGTCGAGATAGCCGTCGCGGTTGGCCTGGTTGCCGGTGTAGTGCTTCAGCGCCGGGCCGCACGCGTCGCCGACGATTCGGCAGGAACCGTCCAGCCGCACGATCCGCGAAGCCTTGTGATACATCCACGGGTCGGTCGTCTGGTAGTCCAGTACGAAATGCAGGTAACGGAACAGCAGTGCCTTGACTTCCGCATGATCCGGCCAATGCTCACACGCCGACCGAATCGGCGGCAGATCGTCTTCATGCACGACCTCATCGGCCTGAATGTAGAAACCCCAGTCACAACCGGTCGCTTCCGCCGCGGCAAGGGCTTTGTTGGCCTCTTCGCTGAGCACCGTGCCGTCGACCCGGTTGCTCGACCATTCGGTGTCGATGATCTGCACCTTCGGGTCGATTGAGGCGACCCGTTCGCGCGTGCCATCGTCGGACTTGCCGACGGCAAACACAAACCGATCGCAGATCGGCAGCACCGAGCGCACGGACTCGGCGACCGGATAGTCGAGCCGCACGAGATCCTTGCCGAAGCTGAAGCCGCAGATACCCATGGGCTAAGCGTTCTTCCCGCAGCATTTCTTGTATTTCTTGCCGCTGCCGCAGGGGCAGGGGTCGTTGCGACCGACCTTGGGTTGATCACGGGTGATGGTCCCGGTGACCTGCCCCCCGCCGCCGGCGCGTTGGGCGGCTTCGAGGTCGGCCCGCTGTTCGGCCGATCCGGCGGCCAGATCCCGGGCGCTGACGCCGGTCGTGTCGCGCGTTTCGTGCTGGGCCTGCTGGCCCTCGTAGGCGTTGCGCATCTGCACGTTGGCCGTCAGCCGGGCGCGGAAGATCATGTCCGTCACCTTGTCGCGCACACTGCGCAGCATCTCGGTGAACATGCGCGACCCTTCGCGCTTGTACTCGATCTTCGGGTCCTTCTCGCCGAACCCGCGCAGGCCGACCGAGTCCTTGAGCTGGTCCATCGCATACAGGTGATCCTTCCACGTCTGGTCGAGGATCTGCAGCAGGACATAGCGCTCCAGTTGGGTCAGTTCGCTACGGAGGACGAGTCGCGCCCGTTCGCGCAGCGCGGCGCGGCGATCCTCGGCGGCTTGGAGTTCCTCGGCGTCGGGCCGGGCGCCGAAGCGCTGCTCGAACGACTCGGCCAGTTTCCCGGGATCGTCACCGGCCGCGGCGGTCGTCTCCTCCAGCCAGGCATCGAGCGCCTCGCCGTTCCATCGCCGGGCGGCGTCGAGCAATTCCTCGTGGAGTTGATCGCCGGTGCGCCGGGAAACCAGATCGGCGTTCCAGTCCAGGCGATAGCGGGCGTTGGCCCATTGGGCCAGTTGATCGGCGGCCCAGGCGCTGGCGTCGGCGCCCTGTCGGGCGGCCCCGAACGCCATATCCAGCACGAACTGCACGGGGTATTCAATCTCGCGGAGGCGGTAGGCGTCCTGCGCCTTGTTGAAGATCAATTCGGCCACGCGCTGCTGGGCCTCGCCAGGGCGTTCGTTGCGATGGGCCGACAGCTCGTCCGGCTCGATCTCCAGACCGAACTTCTGCTTCGCCCAGCCGGCCAGTTCGTTCACGGCGTAGTCGGGTTCGTAAAACTTGGCCAGGGCGTCGAGCGGCCGACGGTCGATCAACTCGAACGCCGCCTCGGTCAACTGCTCGCCCAGTTCATCGGGGTTCGACTCGCGAATCTGCGATTGCTTCAGGTCCACCTTGAACCGGCTCATCGCCCACTGGCTCAAGCCCTTGGTGTCCCAGGCCTCTGGGGGCAGGTTGGGGTCGAGATACTCGCCCAGCGATGTTTCGATCTGCTGTCGCACGTCGGCCTTGGCGTCGGTGCGGATGCGCCCCTGGACATCCTCCAGCTTGTCGCCGCGCAACTTCTTGGGGTCGATGTGCACGTCCAGCAGCGCCCGCACGGCCTCGGAGGCTTGTTCGTAGGCGTAGTCCGGGTCGAGGTATCTGGCCACGGCATCTTCGATCGACTCGGCGATGTAGCCGAAGATCAACGGCTGAATCTCTCGCCCTTCCAGCACCGACTGCCGCGTGCCGTAGAAGTGGTTGCGCTGGTATTCCATCACCTCATCGTATTCGAGCAGGTTCTTGCGGATCTCGAAGTTGCGTTCTTCGACCTTGCGTTGGGCCCGTTCGACGCTGCGGGTGATCCAGCGATGCTCGATGGCGTCGTCCTCCTTCATGCCCAGCGCCCCCAGCGCCTTCATGGTGGTTTTTCCGGCGAACATCTTCATCAGGTCGTCTTCCATGGAGATGAAGAACCGGCTGGAACCGGGGTCGCCCTGCCGTCCGGCGCGGCCTCGGAGCTGATCGTCGATCCGCCTCGCCTCATGGCGCTCGGTGCCGATGATGTGCAGCCCGCCGAGTTCGGTGACCTCGCGGCTGAGGCGGATGTCGGTCCCGCGCCCGGCCATGTTGGTCGAAATGGTCACGTTGCCGACGGTCTTGCCGCGATTGTCGGTGTGTTGCTGGCCGGCGCTGGCGATGATGTTCGCTTCGCGCTCGTGCTGCTTGGCGTTGAGCACCTCGTGGTCCAGGCCATGCTTCTTGGTCAGACGCTGGCTGAGCGCTTCGCTCTTCTCCACGCTGGTGGTGCCGACGAGCACGGGCCGGCCGGATTCGGCGATTTCCTTGATCTCCTCGATGATCGCGTTCCACTTGGCCGGTTCCGACAGGAAGATCAGGTCATCGTGATCGGCGCGGACGACCGGGCGGTTCGTGGGAATGCACAGCACGTCCAGGCGGTAGATTTCCAGGAACTCGGTCGCCTCGGTGATGGCGGTTCCGGTCATGCCGGCCAGGCGATCGTACAGCTTGAAGAAGTTCTGCAGCGTGATCGTCGCGAGGGTCTGGGTTTCCTGCTTGATCTTCACGCCGTGGCGGGCTTCCTTGGCTTCGACGGCCTGATGCAGGCCGTCCGACCACTGCCGGCCGATCATCAGTCGCCCGGTGAACTCGTCGACGATGACCACCTCGCCTTCGCGAACCACGTAATCGCGGTCCTTCTCGTAGGCGGTGTGGGCCCGCAGGGCATTGTTGATCAGGTGGTCCCAACCCATGTCGTTGCCGACCACGTAGAAGCGGGTGCCGACGATCTTCTGGGCTTCCTCCACGCCGAACGCGGTCATGGATGCCTGTTTCTGCTCGCGCTTGACGACGTAGTACTGGACGTGCTCGATCTGGTCGGCTTCCTTCTCATCGAGGAAGTCGGCGCCCAGGTCGCGGAACTTGCTGATGACCTTCTCGATGGCCTGTTCGCCGGTGCGCCACCGCTTGGCCTGTCGCGCGATGAAGCCGTCTTCGCGGATGCGCCGGGCGGTGTCCTGGTTGGCCTTGCGCTGAAGGGCGACAAGCTGCTCGGCGACGTTGTTGGCCTGCACGTATTGCGGCGCGTCGTCGCGGGCCGGGCCGGAGATGATCAGCGGCGTGCGGGCTTCGTCGATCAGGATCGAGTCGATCTCGTCGACGATGCAGAAGTTGCGGCGTTTCTGGACCTGTTCAACGGTGGCGAGCTTCATGTTATCGCGCAGGTAGTCGAAGCCGAACTCGCTGTTGGTGCCGTACACGACGTCGCAGGCGTAGGCGGCCTGCTTCATTTCCAGCGGCTGCATGTGGAACGGGTGGATCGCCCCGACGCTCACGCCCAGCTTGTTGAACGCGGGGAAGACCCAGTCGCGGTCGCGCTGGACGTGGTAGTCCGACACGGTGACCACGTGACACCGCAGGCCCTCCATCACCGCCAGAAAACAGGCCAGCGGCGCGACGATTGTCTTGCCTTCGCCGGTTTTCATTTCGGCGATCTTGCCTTCACTGAGCACCATGCCGCCGATGAGCTGCACGTCGAACGGCCGACACCGAAACGGCGGGCGGCTCTCGGGATAGATCTCGCGCACCGCCTGGTACAACTTCGGATCGATGTCGACGTTCAGCCACGAGGCGACCGGCTCTTCCCCGCCGAGCACGCGAACCGGTTCGGTGTTGTCGATCAGCTCGGCGGTCTTCTCGTACAACGGCCTCGCTTCATCGGGCAGCTCCCGGGGGTCGAACTGGTCTTGGTAGGCGGGGTTGAAAATATTGCGGATGCCGATGTGGCGATCGATCGCTTCGCGCATGATCGCCAGCGCTTCGTACATCGATTCTTCCGTCATGCCGCTCTCGGCGACGGTGTGGCGGAGTTCGGCGGTGCGCTCGGCCAACTGGGGATCGGTGAGCGGGCGCATTTCGCTTTCGAGCGCGTTGATGCGATCGACGCGGCGGCGATACGCCTTGACCAGGCGCTCGTTGCGCGAACCGAATATCTTGGTGAATACCTTGCTGATCGAATTCAGAACGGCCATGACGGGCCTCCGATTCCTGATGGCTTGTCGAACGTGAACAGAACGTTGACGAACAGGCGGCAATCAGAAATCGGCCGGTGGGGGCAGATGACTCAGCGCGGCAAGCGCCACGGCATGGACGGGCGCGGGCGCGGCGGCCGGGGGCGCCTCGATGACCCGCGGTCCGGCGGGCGGGGCGATGCACGCCGGTCGCGACAGCGGCGCCGCGGGCATCGTCTGCTGACCGCAGAACTGCCGCGCCGCGTCGGTCAGGCTGTGCCCGATGCGCTGCACGGTGCGTTCGCGGCGGGGGAAAGCTTCGCAGGATCGAACGCCCACGGCCGGGTCGCCCGCCGCCTGCGCCACGCCCAGCGGCAACGACACCGCCAGCCCCACCAGGGCCACCGAAACACTCGCCGCCCGGGTTGTCGCCATCGTGCGGTTCATCCGTCAGTCAAGTATCGGCCATCCGCCCCCACCGGGTCAACCGCCGGGCGAATCGGCCCCGTTTCACTACGTCCACGGGCGGGCGATGGTTTGGCCGATCGGGCGTCACTTACCGATTCTGCCGCATGAAGCTGCCGGTGGCGGTGACGCGAAGGCGGCGAGCCTGGGTGATGCGGGCCTCGATGATGTACAACGGCGCCGAGCGGCGGACGATTTCGGCGACGACGTGGGCCGGCTGGTCGATCGCCAGCGGATGGCGGTAGCGCACCTCCAGCCGGGCGGTGACCGCCACGATCGATTCGGCGAACAGGCAGTGGGTCATCGCCCCGTCGACCAGCGCGGCAACGATGCCGCCGTGCGTTGTCCCGGTGTAGCCCTGCCACGGTCGCGGGCAATCAACGTCGGCTTCCACGCCGCCGCCGGCGGCGCGCGGCCGGTAGTCGACGCGCAGACCGAACGAACGTTCCGCGCTGCACACGAAACAGTCGGGATGATGATCCCGGCGGGTGCGGGCGAGAGGCGAGATTCCAGAAGTCGGGTGGATCATGCGATCCATCCGGCCGGCGCGCGTCAATGACTGCACTGATGATCCGGGCCGTGGCCGCAGAGGTTGGCGCCGTCGGCCAGTTGGCCGGCCAGGAACTGTTCGACCAGTGGCCGCGGGGCGATCGACATCGCGCCGACCACCACGCGCACGCCGGCCTGGGCGAACAGCATCAACGCGCGCGGCCCCATGCCGCCGGCGATCACCACGTCGGCGCCCTGCTCGGCGATCCACGCGGGGAACACGCCCGGTTCGTGCGGCGGCATGTCGAGCGTCCGCTCATCTTCGATCCGCCCGGTGTCCGGATCGACGGTGAACATCGCGGCCTGCCGGCAGCGACCGAAATGACCGGCCAGTACGCCGGCGTCAACGGGAACGGCGACTTTCATCAGTAACTCCTTGAATCAGGCCGCATCGGATCGACAGCGTCGACCACAGGTGACGCAGATCCCTGGCGGCGGGGGTCTCGGCGAATTCGATCAGCGATCGGCCATGCATCTGGGCGTCGACGAACGCGCGGTCTTCGCCGATGCGCCCCACCGGCGGCACGCCCCGCGATCGCGCTTCGGCTTCCAGTTCCTCCGCCAACGGTCCATTCAACTCGAACCGGTTCACGCACAGCGATGCGGGCACGCTCAGTTTCGATACCAGTTCCATGACGCGCAGCGCATCATGCTGACCGCTCGGCGTGGGTTCGGCAACGATCAGCGCGTGATCGGCCCGGATCAGCGAGGCGATCACCGGACAGCCGATCCCCGGCGAACCGTCGACGAGGATCAGCGGCAATCCGCGCTCGGCCGCAACCTCTCGGGCCGCGCGCCGCACTTCGCTGGCGAGCTTGCCGCTGTTCTCCTCACCCGGATGCAGGCGCGCGTGGACCATCGGCCCGAAGCGCGTGCGCGACCGATAGCGCTCGCCGCGGGTCACCGGCTCGAATCGCATCGCGCCCGCCGGACACGCCGACACGCAAGCCCCGCATCCTTCGCAGGCGAGCGGGTCGACGTGACAGGTCATGCCCACCACCGCGTTACCCGACGCCGCATGGATCGCATCGAACCGGCAGACGTCGACACATTGGCCGCAACCGCAGCAGTCGTCGGCCTCGACCCGCGCCCGCTTGCCACCGGAAAAGGCATGACACTGCTCAATCACCGGATCGGCCAGCAGATGCAGGTCCGGTGCGTCGACATCGCAGTCGGCCAGCACGACGGGCGCGGCCAGATAAGCCAGCGCCGCGGTGATCGACGTCTTGCCCGTGCCGCCCTTGCCGCTGATGACGACCAGTTCGACCATCACGAAGCGCTCCGCAGTTCGTCTTGTCCGGCCCACGCCAGCAGGCGCTGGGGGACCATGCCCATCGCTTGGCGGATGCCGGGCAGGTCGGCGGCGGCGTAGGCCCGGGCCAGAGCGGTCGACTGGGGCAGTTCGGCGATGATCGGCAGGCCGCGCTGCCGGCAGAAATCGTGCACCCGCCGATCGCCCAGGTCGCAGCGGTTGACCACCACCGCCGCGGGCCGATCGAGTGAGGCGATCACCTGCACCGTCAACGTCAGGTCCGCCAGGCCGAACGGCGTGGGTTCGGCGACGAGGATGATCCGGTCGGCATCCCGCACCGCCGCGACCATCGGGCAGGACGTGCCGGGGGGCGAGTCGACCACGACCAGTTCATCCGCCGCAATGGTCGCCTTGACCGCATCGATCACGGGGATGCACCGGGCCTGGCCGACGTTCAGCACGCCGTGGGCGAATCGCAGCGTTCCCGCATGGCCGGTTTCAACCATGCCGATCGTCTCGGCCGTTTCCCCGATCGCCCGCTGCGGGCAGGCGCGAACGCACGCGCCGCACGATTTGCACAGGTTGGCATGAACCTGCGCGCGGTCGCCGATGCACACGATCGCCCCGAACTGACACGCCCGTTCGCAGGCGCCGCAACCATCGCATCGCGCCGCGTCGACCACCGGCACGAGGCGCTCGACCGGGCTGCGCCGGGCGAGGTCCGGCTTCAGCAGCAGGTGACCGTTGGGCGCTTCGACATCGCAATCGAGGTACGCAGCGCGCGGGTGTTGCTCGGCGGCCGTCGCGGTTAGCGCCGCGGCGATCGTCGTCTTGCCTGCGCCGCCTTTGCCGCTGGCGATGGCGATCTTCATGCGGGGTTCGCCTTGCAATCGTGTGGCCGATCAGTCCGCGCGATGACCGTGACGATGCCGCCGGGCGCGTCCGCCGCCGCAGGGCCCGAGCCCTCGACCGCGACCACCCCCCATGCCCCGACCGCCGCCGCCCCGCCCGCGGCCCATCGTGGCTGTTTCGCCCCCACCAGACGACCCATCCCGCGAAACGCCCGGTGCGGTGGGTTTCATCTTCCCGGCCTTGTATGCTTCGGCTGCCTCGCGGCAGGTTCCGCCGCAGTCGGTGATGATGGCGATGCCCGCGGCGTCCAGCGCCTCGTGAGCGTTCAGGCCCACCGCGCCGGTGAGCACGGCCTCGACCTGCTGCCGGGCGACCAGGGCCGCCAGACGTGTGCCCACCCCGCCGGATTCATCCACATAGGGATTGGGCACCACCTCGAAGCTCATGTCATCGGTTTCCACGATCAGCACGCACGCGCACCGGCCGAAGCGGGGATCGACGGGCGCGTCGAGGTTCGGCTGCTCGCTGGATAGGGCGATCTTCATGTTCAACTCCCTTGGCTGCGGGATACCGGTCGAATCGACCGTCGCGGCCGAGGCGCATGATACGGGCGAACCGCTCCGGCCGATCGCGATCCGATTCGAGCGATTGAGACTCGTTGTCGACGGTTGAAAAAGTCCGGTGGCCCGGACCTGGGCGCACTGAAAAAGCGGACGGATTCGCAAATCCGCCCGCCGCGCATACCCCTCCTCCTCGGATCCTCTCCTCCCGGATGCGGTGTTCCAGGACAGGCTTTGGGGCGCCATCGGCGGGACGTGCCCGCCCTGGACGAAAAAGCCCGCTCCTCCAATACCTGGAACGGTGCGCTCCGCCAATCCTCCGAATTACACAACACAACGCAAACACAAGATATGGATTTCTCGATCCAGCCGGCTTGCGCTATACCCTTTCATAACACACCACAGCGGCCGGTCAAGGCGAATCCCTGAAAAAATCCCCCCATGTCCGCCTCACCGCCGATTCCGTGCCGTGCGCTGGGCCAGGAAGATCGTGGCGATGCCGAACGTCACCGGCTCGACGGAAACGACCTGTAATCCCGCCCGGCGCATCATGCCGGTGATGCCCGCCGAACCGGCGAACGTCGTGACCGATCGCGGCAGGTAGCGGTAAGCCCGCGCCGCGTCCCGGCTGATCCACGAGGCGGTGTGGGGCATGACGTGGTGGAAGTAGACATGGTAGGCCGCGCGAATCAGTGGATTAGCCGGCGTGGTGAATTCCAGGATCATCAGCCGCCCGCCCGGTCGCAGCACCCGGGCGAACTCGCTGATCGCCGCGGCCGGGTCCGACACGTTCCGCAAACCGAACGCAATCGACACGATATCCACCGACGCCTCGGCGATCGGCAGGCGCAGCGCATCGCCGCCGATCCAGTTCAGCGGCAGTTCCGGACGACCGGCCGCCTTGTCCGCGGCGCGGGCGAGCATGGCCTGGGAGAAATCCACGCCGATCACCCGCTCCGCCCGGGCCGCGCCGAAGGCGATCGCCAGGTCGCCCGTCCCGCACGCCACGTCCAGCACCACGTCGGTCGTCTTCACCCGGCAGGTCCGCACCGCCCGGCGCCGCCAGGCCTGGTCGCGCCGGAACGAGTGCAGCCGGTTGTTCAGATCGTAACGGTGGGCGATGGCGTCGAACATCCGCTGGATGCGGTGGGCCTTGTCTTCGGCGGCGTGGGGATCGCGCAGATCGCCGTTCGTCCAGGCCGGCGGTTCTCGGCGGTTCTCGGCCGAATGCGGTTCGTCGCTCACGCGGGCATGATAGACCGCCGATGCAAGGTTTGCATGATCGGCCATGGCGGCCAGCGCGACCGCGTCGGTATAATGGTCCAAGACGGGAGCTTGCCATGCGAACATTTCCGCGAAGACGGCTCGTGACGGCGCTGGTGCTGGCGGCGACGCTGGCGGGGTTGAGCGGCTGCGTGACCAATCCCGCCACCGGCCGCAAGCAGTTCAACGTCCTGAGCACGCGGCAGGAGGTCAACCTCGGCGAAGAGGCAGCGCCGGAGTTCCTCGAAAGCTACGGCGGGAAAATTCCCGATCCCGAAATCATCCGCTACGTGCGCGATCTGGGCCATCGCCTGGCCGAGCGAAGCGAGCGGCCCGACCTGCCGTGGGAGTTTCACGCGCTCGATTCATCCGTCCTCAACGCCTTCGCCCTGCCCGGGGGCAAGGTGTTCATCACGCGCGGCCTGCTTGTGCAACTGGAAGACGAAGCGCAGCTCGCCGGCGTGCTGGGCCACGAGGTGGGCCACGTGACGGCCAAGCACATCAACGACCAGATGGGCCAGCAGCTCGCGCTGGGCGTGGTGCTGGCGGGGATCGGGGTGGCGGCCCAGACGCAGGACGAAGACTGGCTGCGGGTGCTGGGCGTGGGCGCGCAGGTCGGCGGCACGTTGTACATGCTCAAGTTCTCGCGCCGCCACGAATACGAAGCCGACACGCTGGGCCTGCGCTACATGAGCCGGCTGGGCTACGATCCGATGGCGCAGGCCGAGGTGATGGAGATTCTTCAGCGGGAAGCGGGCAAGCGCGGGGGCCTGGAAATGCTGCAAACCCACCCGGACCCGGATAAGCGGGCCGACCACGTGCGCCAACTGGTGGACGAACAATACGCCGACACGCAGAACAACCCGCAATATGTCCGTCACGCCGAACGCTACCGCCACACCGTGCTCGATCGCCTGAAGAACCTGCCCCCGCCCCGCCACACCGGCCAGCCGCGTCGCCAGTAGCGCCGAGGGCATGATCCACCCGCAACCCCGGCGGCCGATGCATCACGAAGCACACGAAGTCGCAAAGAGGGTTGCTTCTTCGTGTCTTCGCGTCCCGGCGCCCGTTGTGACTCCTGCGCCGCACCCATCAACCCCGTGCGTGGCGTGTGCCCTGGCTTGACCGTCTTCGGCCAGCCGTGGCACCCCCGCCGCCGGGCTACAGCGTCCGCGGCAGGTCGATCGCCGTGCACATCTGCGGGGCTTCGCACGGACCGGCTTCGAGGGGCATGCGCACCGGGCAGCGGCCCTGCGCTTCGATCTCGCCCAGCCACACCTTCACCGCCGCTTGCTGGATCGTCTCGCTGTGGCCCCAGGTGAGCAGCATGTTCGGCCAGTGCGGAAACTCGTACAGGTGATACGGGTTGCCGAAGCTGGTCCAGGTCACCTTCGGGTGGCCAACCCAGAACGCTTCCCAGAAGCACATGGCCATGCGGTGGATCAGGCGCATGTTGCCGATCATCGAGTGCATGGGATTGTGCAGGTTCAAGAAGATCCAGTCGTAATCCCTGACCGCCTGCTGCAAGTCGCTGTGAGCGGGCGTTTCGAGGTGATCGACCCGGTAGCCACGTTCGCGCAGGGCCGCGTCGACCGCCTCCAGCGGCGGACAGCGGTACGCTTCGCGCACATCGGTGTTGTTCTTGATCGTCACCGTGAGCACCTTCGCCCCGTCGGGCAGGTGGACCGGGATCGTGCCGTCGTTGCGAAGGAGGGTGATGCTCTGTTCGGCGATGTCGGCGGCGAGCCTCGCGGCCGCGGCGCGGTGTTGCCCATCCGGCGCTTCGCCGCCGGTTGACTCGGCCACGCCCAGACGGGCTTTCATCGCCAACACCCGCCGCACCGATTCGTCGACCCGCTCCATGCTCAGCGTCCCGTCGTCCAGGGCCCGCATCATGCTATGGAAATCTCGAGGCAGCACGGGGAACAGGAACACGTCACCGCCGGTCAGGATGTTCGTCAGCATCATGTCCTCGTTGCGGACGCGGCTGGCGCAGCCGACCATCACGCCGGCATCGGACACCAGCACGCCGTCGAAGCCCAACGCGCCGCGCAGCAGGTCACGCTGGAGGGCGGCGTTGAGCGTGGCGGGCATGGCGTCGGCCGGGCGGTCGCTGAGCCCTTCCCACGCCGGCAGCGAAATGTGCCCCGGCATCACCGCCATCACCCCCGCGTCGAAACACGCCTTCCACACCTTGCCGTACGTGGCCATCCACTCGTCCACGCCCAGCGGATTGACCGCCGTGCACAGGTGCTGGTCGCGGTCGTCCATGCCCGTGCCGGGAAAGTGCTTGGCCGTGGCGGCCAAACGCCCGCCTTCCTGCATGCCCTCGATCAGGGGCACGACCATTTCGATGATCTGCTCGGGGCGGTCGCCCCAGGCGCGCAGCCCGGTCTCGACGTTACGGAAGTTGTAGTTGATGTCCACGCAGGGCGCGAACGACCAGTGAATGCCCACGGCGCGGGCTTCGCGGGCAGTGATGCGGCCGCGCTCGGTCATCCGCGCGCCCGCTCGCGCGGCGCTGCAGCCCATGGCGTTGGTGAACTGCGTGCCGAACATCGGCCCGCGCTCCATGTCCGCCGCGATCATCAGCGGAATCCGCGTATGCTTCTGCAGAACCGACACGCCGCTTTCAACCTTGTCCGCGCTCCAGTCGCTGAAGAACGCCGTGCCCACCGGCACTTCACCCACCAGGTCAGCAATCTCCTGTTCGCTCTTCTCGCCGAACGACGGGCACATCAGGTGACCGATCTTCTCGGCCGGAGTCATGCTTGCGAAAGTGGCGTCAACCCACTTGTGCTGTTCAGGGGTCAGCGGTGCGATCATGGTGCTGCTCCTTTGGCCGGCCATTCTAGGACAAAGGCCGGACCGGTGGCTATGGGTCAGATCACCGCGCTGGTCAGCCGGCGGGCCATGCCCGCCGGACCGGCGGCTATGAGCCGCCGGCTATGGGTCCGATCATCGCGCTGGTCAGCCGGCGGAAAACATCACGTCGCGCGCCTTGCGCGGATCGGGATTGCTCCGCGCGGGCACGAAAAGCCCCAACGTTACCGGATCAAACGTACCACGGCCTTTTTACCCGGGTGCGTTGAAAAGGTGCGGCCGGTCGTTGGAAACGACCGGC
>CAYNCM010000074.1:0-16595 GCA_964395825.1 uncultured Planctomycetaceae bacterium | reverse complement strand
TCAATGCCCGATGAAGTGATGGCGCAGCAGCCAGGTGTTGATGGCGGTGCGGCGGACGACCAGGGCGATCGCGCCGAGCAGGCCGGCGACGAAGGCGGCGATCACCAGCCAGGCCAACTGGGCCAACGCCGCGGCGCGGACGGCGGAGGCGGCGGCGACGTTCGGTTCATCGAGAACGCGCCAGACGTTGACAATCGCCGTGCCCACCGCGGCGGTCAGGCACCCGACCGCCGCGACCATGCACAGCCAGCCGCCGATCATCAGGAACCAGTAGGCCGGAACCTTCATCCGCGCCCGGTGGCTGTGGCGCATCGGATCGGGTCGAACCGGCCGGGGCGCGGGGGGAACCTGCGGGTCGGCCTGGGGTTCGGGTTCGGCGGGCCGAACGCGCGGGCCGGCCGGTTCCGACGGTTCTTCCCGTTCGGCCTGTTGCGCCGCGGCGCGGGCGGCGGCGTCATCGGCCGGCTCATCGGCGGGGGGTTCGGATTCCGAATCGCCATCCCCGGCCAGCACGCTGCGGCGTGGGCGTCGATCGGCCCGCTGTTGCTCGATGTCTTCCGGGGCGGTGGCGGCCAGCGGGACATCCACCGGGTCGTCCAGCGCCTCGGCGGCCATCTGCGCCAGCGCGCTGGTCGGTTCATGGCTCGGTGAAGCCTGCGGGGGTTCGGGCAAACCGGTCGATTGCCCCGACGACGCCACCGCCTGCATGGCCGGCACGCACAGGGCCGAGGTGCAACCGGGGCATTTGACGGTGTGCCCGGCGTACTCATCCGGCACGGCGATCTTCTGTTTGCACGATCCGCAGCGGAACTTGATCATCGCGGCACCCCCAATGCACCGGTCACGGCGGACGCCCGGAACGCCGCCCGTGGATTGACCTCCACACCCTACCGCGCTGATCGCACGCAGACAATGCGAGGGGTCAGGCGCGTCGCCGCCGGCGCCCGCGGAACAGCAAGGCCGCGCCCCCGGCGGCCAGCAGCGCAACGCTCGCCGGTTCGGGAATCGCCGCGTAAATCGCGTCGCGGTACTGCGTCAGGTCGACCATCGCGCTGGTGTCACCATAGACCGAACTGGAAAAGTCGTTGCGGTCGCGGGGCGGCAGCGGATCGACCTGCCCGATGGCGAAGGCCATGCCCGCCAGTTCCCACACGCCGCCGTTGTCGATGAACACGCCGGAGCCCGAATCCTTATCGGCGAAGGTGGCCTGGTTCGGGTCGCCGTTGTCCTGGAAGATCGCGCGGAACGCGCTGGTGCCGTTGACCGTCAGGCCGACCGCCGAGATGTCGTTATTGCCCCAGAGCTTGGGACGGGTGCTGGTGCTGGTCCAGTCGAACCCGTTGAGGGCGGGTCCACCGCCTTCGTTGAAATCCTGCTCCGGGCCGGCGGCGGCGACGCCATAACCGACCATGGTGATGGCGGTGGTGGTGACCAGTGGTGCCGAGCGAATGGTCAGGGCGTTCAAACCGATGTCGCCGCCGTCGAGCTTGACCAGGCGCAGATCGGTCGTGCCGCCGCCGATGCGCTGGCTGGAAATCTGGTTAAGGCTATGGCCGGCGATGTGAAACGCGGCGGCGGGGGTGTCGTTGTGATGGGCGGTCAGGACCCAGTTGAAACCGCCGATGTGGCCGAGGTAGGTTCCGCTGTTGGGTCCGCCGGTCGTGCCGAAGCGCCCGACATGGCTGAAGCCCTGATCGCCGGCGGGGGCGGTGTGGTTCGCCTGCTGGTTTCGCACGATGAGGCCGGCGGCGGGATCGGCGGCGGCGAAAACCACCATCGCCACGGCAACCGCAAGCACGGCGGCTCGGCGGGACGCACGAATGGCTCGGTAAGGCATCTCTCGCAACTCCCAACAGAATGACCGGCCGTACCGGTGAATCACATCATCCCCGGCCCGGGCCTCGAATTCACCTAACTAAAGCACATAAACACCCTTGACGCAAGCTAAAAACCGGTTTGTCGGCCATTCGCCCTGCATACCGCCCCGCCCGCTGCGGCGCCCATGGCGTGACATACCCCTGTCACTGGTCTAAACTGTCGGCCTCAGAGCGAGGAGCTGTGATGGGCGGACGGGGCACGGTCGTGTCACGGGTGGGTGGCTGTGGCTGGGCGGTTGCAATCGCGATTGCCGCGCCATGCTTCGCCTTCCGCCCCGCGGCGGCTTCGGTCATCTCCGAAATCCTCACCGGTCCGGCCGGGCCGATGCCGGCTTACGTCGAACTCGATCTGGCCGACCGCGCCGGGCCGGTCGAACTGCTGATTCTCGACGCGCGGCCGGGCTCCGAGCGCATCATCCTCCAAGCCCTGGCCCTCGAGGCGACCGGCGCGGACTTCATCGTCCTTCACGATGGCCCCTGGCCGGACAGTCTGCGCGGCGCCGGCGATGTGCTCATCCAGCCGGCCGACCTGCGCTTCACCGGGCGCGGCGCGGCGCGGCGGTTCGCCCTGTTCGATCATCACAACCACTTCGGCGCCAAGGCCCCGCCGCCCGAAAACTGGACGGGCGTGCTCGACGTGGTCACTTGCTCGATCAACCACTGGCCGGTCGAAGCGCTGCCCGGCGAAACGCCGCTGCCGTTGGCCGCCGGTGATGCGGTCATGCGCGATCCGCTGGCCATACCCCACGACTACCGCCACACCCACACCACCGGCCCGGTCGACGCCGACCTCCGCTTTGTCGATCATCCGGGCATTCAGCTCACCCCCGCCGCGCCCAACGCCGGCCATGTGCCCGAACCGGCGACCGTCCTGCTGATCCTGTCGGGCGCCCTGGCTCGGGTCCGACGACCCTTGCGCTCGCCGTGTCGCCGTGGCGAACCGGTCGCTTAATCCAGGTTCACCCCCAGCCGCGTGAGCAGCCCGTCGAACTGGTCGAGGTCGTAGAAGTCGATCATCAGCGTACCGCTGTTTTTCCGGCGGCCGGTGCGAATGTGTACCTTTGTCTGCAATTGCGTGGTGAGCTGGCGCTCGAGGTCTTCCAGATGCGGCGAGCGCGGACGTCGGGTGGCGCTTTCGCCGTCGGCCTTGCCCGCCCGACGCACGGCGGCTTCGACCATCCGCACCGACCATCCCCCGGCCACGGCGCGACGCGCCATCGCCCGTTGGTGGTTCGGATCGCTCACCCCCAGAAGCGCCCGGCCGTGCCCGCCGCTGAGTTGGCCTTCCCGAAGCATGTTCTGAACCTCGTGATGCAGTTCCAGCAAGCGAAGCGTGTTGGTGACGGTCGGCCGCTCAATGCCCACGCGCTCGGCAACCTGTTCGTGGGACAGATCAAACCGCTCGATCAGCCGCTTGAACGCCCGGGCCCGTTCGATCGGATTCAGATCCTCGCGCTGCAGGTTCTCGATCAGCGCCCACTCGGCCATCTGGCGATCGTCGAGTTGTCGGATGATCGCCGGCAGTGTGTCCAGTCCAGCCAGCCGGGCCGCCCGCATCCGGCGCTCCCCCGCGACCAGTTGATACCGGGTCGGATCATCCGGGCCGCGACGCACCACCACCGGCTGCATGAGGCCATCCTGGCGGATCGAATCGGCCAGCCGCTCGAGACCCGTCTGGTCGATGGACTGGCGCGGCTGATGCGGATTCGGCTGCACGGCGGTGATCGGCAGGTAAGTCAGGCACTCGGCACCCTCGATCCCGGCATCGGCCGGATCGACCGCCTCACCGGCAACCCCCGCCACGCGGGCCGGTGGCCGGTCCGCCTGTCCGACGGACGATCCGGAATGAACCTTATTCATGACATCATGGTCAGAACGTCCGCCGTTCGCGTGATCGGATTCGGAAAATTCCGGGGCAGATGCGGCAGTGGGCGCGGCTGCCGGCCTCTCTTCGGATTCGACACCCCGCACGGACGGAACAGGGCCGGTCGACCCGGCGGCGGTGGAGTCCGGCGGGCCGGGAGCAGGCGGCTCGACCTGGACGGGCGCGGGGGTGGACATGAGGCTGCTGAGGCCTCGACCGAGACGGGGTTTCTTCGAGCGAGCCATCGGGCCTCCTTGCCGGCGGCGGCGAAAAGGATGGGATGTGGGCAGCAAGCAGTGTACCAGTTCCCACCCGCAGAGCAAGCACCAGGAGCCGTGTTCCACGTGGAACCGGCCTGAGGCCCGAAGGCAACAGCGACAAACCGCCTTGCAGCATCAGAACCGACGAGGCGCCAGGCAGGACCATCGCGCCCGGTCACCCGAACCGAACCGCCAGGCAGCCCCGCACGCCACCGAAACCGCAGCCCAATCCCATGGCCCCAATCCGTAGCCCGGATTGCCTGTTCCACGTGGAACAAATATAATGAACACTGTTCACGCTAAATGGCTGGCGCCGCCGGGCCGGGCGGCTGTTCTCGCCTGTCTCTTCCATTCTTGCCTTTCGCCTGCAATAATCGCCCGGTCTGCCGCGTTGATCCGAACCTGGTGACACGGAGCCCACAGATGACTGGCGCATGCGATCACGGTCGCCGGCTCGGCCGACGAGTCGGCCTCTTACATGGTTTCATACATGGTTTCACCCTTGTTGAGTTGCTCGTGGTGGTCAGCATTATCGCGCTGCTGATCGGGATTCTGTTGCCGGCGCTGACCAGGGCGCGGCTCAGCGCCACCAAGACCGCCTGTGCGGCGCAACTGCGTCAGGTCGGCCTGGGCATCCAGATGTATCACGATTCCAGCGCCCAGCGCTATCCGCTGGCCCGCTACATGCCCCCGCCGTTCGTGAGCATCAGCGATGATCCGCCGTTGCCGGAGATGCTCGAACCGCACCTGAGCAGCGGGCCGGAGGCGTATCGCTGTCCCGGTGACAAGGGCTACGTCCACGCCCTGTGCGGCATCAGTTTCACCTACAACACCTCCCTGGCCGGGCGACCGCTCGATGAGACCTTTTTTGTGCAGCGGTTGAATCTCAATCCGTCGGAGGTTCCGGTGGCGTACGATTTCGACGGCAACACCTTCATGACGACCGACGGCTCGGTCACGGTGCCGGCGTTTCACCTGCGTCGCAACCTGCTGTTCGCCGATGGTCACGTGGGCAATTACCAATGACCCATCTCAAGCGGAACATTCTGGTGGCGGCGATCGTGTTGGCGGGGTCGGGGGCGGTGATCGGAGGCGCGTACTACGCCTGGCTGATCACACCGCCGGCCATGCCGCAGACGGCCGAACAGGGCATCGCCATGCTGGGCTCGGCGCGGTTCGACCGGATGCCCGACTACCGTCAGGACGAATACGCCGCCCGGGTTCGCGAGTTGATTCACCAGATGCCCGACGATCAGCGGCGAGACCTGTTCCGGCAGATGCACGGCAATGAGGATGCCCGCGATTCGATGCGCCAGATGATGCGGCGTCAGATGCAGCAACACGTGCGCGAATTGGCCGAAGCGGACGAGGCCGAGCGAGACGTGATGCTTGACCAGATCATCGACCAACAGGAACAGCGCGCCTCGCAGCCGCGGCCGCAGCGTCCTCCGGGGGCGGGTGATCGTCGCGGCGGGGGCGATCGGGGCAATTTCCGCGACCGGATGCAGCGTCGCATCGAGGAAGGCAACCCGCAGGGCCACGCCATTCGCCGGGAAATCCGGGATGCGATTCGCGATCGCCGCGATGAGCGCGGCCTGCCGCCTCCCCCGGCCCGTCGCGGCGGGCCGAGGCCCGACTGATGGTCCCTTCGGGCCGATCCCGTTGGGGTCGGCCGCTGTCCCATGATTTCTGGCCGGGGTTCTTCGGCACCCGGTTTCGCCGGCGGCCGGTGGTTCGGCGGGTGGTAATCGCGTACAGTGCGCCCAGAGGCAAGCTTTCCATCGATCAACCGAGAAGGATTCGACATGCAGATCACGAAGGACAGCGTCGTGACGATTCACTACACCCTGCGCGATCCGCAGGGCCAGGTGCTCGACAGTTCCCAAGGCGACCAGCCGCTGGTCTACCTGCACGGGGTGGGCGGACTGGTTTCGGGCATGGAAGAAGCGTTGGAAGGGCGGGAGAGCGGTGAGGATTTCACCGTTGAGATTCCGCCGGAACAGGCGTACGGCCAGAAGGACGAGGCGATGGTGCAGCCGGTGCCGCGCAACCTGTTCCAGGGCGTGGACCAGATCGAGCCGGGCATGCGTTTCGCCGCGCAGACCGAGCAGGGCCCCAGGCCGGTCACGGTGGTGTCGGTCGATGAGGATGCCGACGAGATCACGATCGACGCGAATCATCCCCTGGCGGGCATAACGCTGCACTTCGCGGTGCAGGTGGTGGACGTGCGCGACGCGACCGAAGAAGAGAAGCAAGCCGGCCAGGCCCGCGAATCGCCCGGCCACGAACAGGACGGCCACGAAGGGGGCTTGCCCACGAACAACTGATCCTTGCCGCCGGTTTCTTCAGGCCGCCGCCTCGGCCAAGCCGATCGAATCGCCTTCATCGCGCCAGGCGCAGGGTTTTGATTTCGAACGGCCGAAAGTCGAGTTTCACCTTGCCGTCGTTGACGGCGATGCTGCGGCCGTTGCGTTCGAGCATGTTGGTTTCGGCGGCATCGGACATCGGCAGCGTGGTGGACAGCGTGCAGCGGGTGGCGGTGCGCATGGCCTCGTAGAGCCGCACAATCACATCGCCCGAACCGTCTTCCGCGGGCTTGACCGCTTCGAGGATGATGTTGGGCGCATCGATTTCAAACAGCGCCTGCGCGCCCGCGTCGCCGGCGCCGACGACCGGTGGTGCGTTCAGTTCATAGCCCTGCCGCACGAGATCGCTGTCGGCCAGCGGTCCGTGCCAGAAGCACGCGGCGTAGGTGAATTCCTGCGTGCCGCGGTCGGTGTACATGTCCGGGGCGAGCGGGCTTTTGAGCAGCGTGAGGTTGATGCTGTTTCGGTCGACATCCACGCCGTACTTGCAGTCGTTAAGCACGGCGAAGCCGCGCTTCTGTTCGGCGAGGGCGGTCCACTTGTGGTTGCACACTTCGAAACGGTCGGCGTCGAACTGGCGCGACTGGTGCGTCGGCCGGGCCAGGTGGCCGAACTGAATCTCGTGCAGCGCTTCATCGCTGTGGTAGGCGACGGGGAAGTTGACCTTCAGCAGCTTGTGCTGTTCGTTCCACTCGATGACGGTTTGGAAGTCGATGCGGCGGCTGAAGCGGCGGAGCGAGACGGTCTGCGTCAGGGTCGACCGGCCG
Organism: uncultured Planctomycetaceae bacterium; assembly: GCA_964395825.1. Classification (GTDB taxonomy): domain Bacteria; phylum Planctomycetota; class Phycisphaerae; order Phycisphaerales; family Zrk34; genus JANQFT01. Next base: position 9,461 of record CAYNCM010000074.1, on the reverse strand, counting down.
ATCGACCGTCGAATCACGAGCTGCGCCTCGAGCGGTCCGCGGCGGGTGATTTCAAACTCGGCCGGGGCGTCAAGCTCGACCGGTGTCTGGCGATACAGGCTGTCGATGTCCCAGGCGTCGTACATCGCCGGCACATCCTTGTACATCTTCAGCTCGTTGCAGGGACCGGCGGCCAACTCGCGCCGGTCGGTCTTGTCGAACAGGCTCTCGATGCGCCCGCGGTCGTCGAACCCGACGCGCACGAAATCGTTTTCCAGCATCCGATCATCCGCGACCGCCGGCCCCGCCCCCGAAAGCGCGCGCGTGTCGTCGGATTCATCGGCGGCGTTCGCCGGTGACAAAGTCGTCCAGCCGCACGACGGCAGATCGACTTCGACCAGCATGCGTCCGCCGATCGGTTGAACCGGCAGGGCGTTGCCCTCGGGGTCGGTGAGGCCGGCGGCCTCGGGCAGTTCGATCAGTTCGCGTCGCGGCCAGTTCAGGGAGTTGAACACGGCAATCGCCCGGCCATCGGCGCCGATCGTCGCGATGGCGCGGTCGGTGATTTCCATCGCCCCGTGCATGGCCGCGGTGTAGTCGGCCTCGGCTTCCTCGTACACGCGCTGAATCGACGAGCCGGGCAGAATGTCGTGGAACTGGTTGAGCAGCACCAGCTTCCACAATTCGTCGAGCTTTTCGAGCGGCAGTTCGGCGTCGCGCAGGGCCGCGGCGGCCACGGCCCACATCTCCGCTTCGCGCAGGGCGAATTCACTTTTGCGGTTGCCGCGCTTGGTCTTGGCCTGCGAGGTGTACGTGCCGCGGTGGCACTGGAAATAAAGCTCGCCGACGTAATGGTCATCGGGGTAGCCGTGCTCGATCAGGTCTTCGAAGAAGTCGTTGGGGTGGGTGATGCTCATCTTCGGCGCGCCTTCGAGGTCGGCGGTTCGCTGGAGATACTCGAGGTGATCGCGAGTGGGTCCGCCGCCGCCATCGCCGTGGCCGAACGGGTAGAGCCGCGAGTCCAGCCCGTCCTTCTGCCGGCGTTCGGCCCAGCGGCCGAGGGTGGTGGCCGGGTCGGTGGGGGCGTTGTAGTCGTTGTGCATGTGGCTGAGCACGCCCGTACCGTCGATGCCGACCCAGGTGAAGGTGTTGTAGGGGAACGGTTCGCCGCCGTTGTAATTCCAGAATATTTTCTGGGTGGAGAAGTAGTCGACTTCACAGCCGCGCATGATCTGCGGCATCTGCCCGGCATAGCCGAACACATCGGGCAGCCAGAGCATGCGGCTGTCCACGCCGAGTTCGCCCCGGAAGTAGCGCTTGCCGTGGACGAATTGCCGGATCAGCGCTTCGCCGCCGGAGAGGTTCGTGTCGGCCTCGATCCACATGGCGCCTTCGGCGATCCACTGTCCGCGGGCGATGGCGTGGACGATCCGCTGGAACATGGCGGGGTTGTGTTGCTCAATCCAGCGGTACTGGTGGGGCTGGGAGCAGAGGAACTTGTACTGGGGGTATTCGTCCATCAGCTCCAGTTGCGTGCCGAACGTGCGTTCGCATTTGCGATGGGTTTCGGCGAGCGGCCAGAGCCAGGCGGTGTCGATGTGGGCGTGGCCGAACGCGAAGAAACGCGGCGCGGTCGAGCCGTTTCGGCAGGCCAGCAGGGGGGCCAGGCGCTGTCGGGCGGCGGCGACCGAAGCGTCGAACTCCTCCGGCGGCAGCTCCAGATCGCACAGCCTGGTGAAATCGCGCAGGCCCGCGTCGATCTCGGCCACGCGCAGCGATTCCCGGTCGGCCATCGCCTGACGCAGGTGCCACAACGTGTTCACGTCCATCAGCAGGCCGTACGCCTGTTCGTGCCACAGTCCGAAGTCGGACTCGGTCAGTTCGGCCTGAGTGGCCGGTGGTTCGGGGACCGATTCGGTGCCCCAGGGCTGCGGCCCGCCGCCGCCGGTGCGCAGACCGTGACCGGCGTAGGTCTCCAGAAGAATGTCGTAGGTCCGTCCGGGTTCGGCGGCCTGGGCGAGGGTGATGTGTTGATGTTGCTTGTCGAACGCGCCCCGGGCCACGCCGTCGACGAACACGACCGATTCATCCCCGGCCCGCACGCGGAAGACCAAACGTCCGCCCGCCGCGGATTCCGGCACGGTGAGGCTGGCGCGCAACCAGGCGTATTCCCACTTCGCCCCCCATTTCGTGCCGCGCGGCATGGGCACGAACGGACGCTCGAGCGCCGCGTCCGGACGAAGTTGATCGGTCGTGATGTGGGCGGTGATGTCCAGTTCACCCAGCGGTGTGTAGAGCCGTGCCGCCAGTCGGTGCCGCCAGTGGTTGATACGCTTGGACCATTCGGGGTTCAGTGCCATGGGAGCCTCGTGATGCGGAAAAACTTTGGATTCGGGGAGACGCATTGGACCGGGGCGCGCGGCAAATGTAAAGCGGGTCAGCCGGCGGGCCACGCCCGCCGGACCGGACTGGCGGCTATGAGCCGCCGGCTGGAGAAATCACCACTCCAACCGGGAGGGTCAGCCGGCGGGCCACGCCCGCCGGACCGGACTGGCGGCTATGAGCCGCCGGCTGGGGAAATCACCACTCAGGGCGGTCGAAGGTCGTGGAACGGTGTTTTTCCAGCCGGGCTGCGAGGGTGTACAATGACTGGTTCGAACCGTCTTTCCCGCCACCCGGAGATGATTCCGTCATGCCTTCGGCCAATCGACGACTTCGTATTGAACTGACCGTATTGCTGGTGCTGCTGGGTGTGTTCCTGTGCTGGCGGATTCCCGAGGTCGTAGCACGGAAGCTGTCGGCGTACGAATTCTTCGATCCCCTGGTCGACCTGCGCGACAAGGTCATGCGGTTCTACGTCGTCGAGCCGAACGAACAGGAAATGCTCACCGGCGCCCTGCGCGGCATGGTGGCCACGCTGGACGATCCTTACACCAACTATTTCACGCCCGACCAACTGGCCAGCTTCGAGAAGAGCACCACCGGCACGTTCAGCGGCATCGGCGCGGAAATCGAAGTGCGCGACGGGCAGCTTCGCATCGTCACCCCGCTGGAGGATTCGCCGGCGTTCAAGCGAGGCATCCTCGCCGGCGACGCCATTCTCGAAATCAACGGCCAAACCACCGAGGGCACCACCGTCGAGGAAGCCGTGGACAAGATCACCGGCCCCGAAGGGACGGACGTCGTGCTGACCGTTCGCCATCCCGACGGCGAACAGGAACAGATCACCATCACGCGGCGGAAAATTGAAATCGAAACGGTGCGCGGTTTCAGGCGCGACGCCGAGGGCCACTGGCATTATCTGCTCGATGCCGAGGCGAAGGTGGGCTACGTCCGCATCGCGCAGTTCTCGGCGCCGACGCACAAGGCGCTGACCGAAGCGCTGGACGAGCTGCGCCGGCAGGACATGGCCGGGCTGGTGGTCGATCTGCGTTACAACCCCGGCGGGTTGCTGGAATCGGCGATTGCCGTGAGCAACCTGTTTCTCGATGCAGGGGTGATCGTTTCGACCCGGGGCCGGGACGGCGAGCGGCAGCGCGTGGTGCAGGCCAAGGCCGAGGGCACGCTGCCGCACTTCCCGATGGTGGTGCTGGTCAACGAAGGCAGCGCTTCGGCCAGCGAAATCGTCTCCGGGGCGCTGAAGGACAACGGCCGGGCGATCATTCTCGGCACGCGCACGGTGGGCAAAGGTTCGGTGCAGGAGTTGATGAAGCTCGACGGCGAGGCCGGGGCGATCAAACTGACCACCAATTACTACTACCTGCCTTCCGGGCGGAACATCAACCGGCGGGATGATTCGGACGTGTGGGGTGTCGATCCGACGGACGGTTTCTACGTGCCGATGACCCCCGACCAGCGCAAGGCGATGATCGAGGTCCGCCGCGAAGGCGACATTATCCGCCCGGAAAACGGCGACGGTGAAAACGGCGCGCGCGTCACGCCGCAGTGGCTCGGCGAGAAGCGCAAGGACATCCAACTGGCCGCGGCGCTGGAGACGATGCTGGCCAAACTCAACGAAGGCGAATTCGTCAAGACCGGCAAATCCAACGCCACGCTGCTGGCCTACATTTCCGAGCGCGACACGCTCAAGCGCCGGCGCGAAATGTACGAACAGCGCATCGACGCGATCAACGAGGAAATCGCAAGGCTGAACGAACTGATCGCCGCGCCGCAGACCGGCGCGGAGGAATTGGACAAGGCGGGCGCGGCGGCGGATGAAACGGATGGCGATGCAGCGATGACCGGCGAGCCGGTTGAAGCCGAACAGGAAGCGCTTCCGTGAACGATCGGGCGCGAGAACCGCTGATTCTGGGCATCGAGTCGAGTTGCGACGAGACGGCCGCGGCGGTGTTGCGCGGCCCGCGCGAGGTGCTTTCAAACGTGATCGCCTCGCAGCACGACCTTCACGCGAAGTTCGGCGGGGTGGTTCCCGAAATCGCCAGCCGGGCGCACATCGAACGCATCGTCCCCGTGCTCGACGAAGCCCTCGACGAGGCGGGCATCGCCCTGCAAGCCGTCGACGCGGTGGCGGTGGGCAATCGGCCGGGGCTGATCGGATCGCTGCTGGTGGCGGTGGCGGCGGCGAAGGCGCTGGCGTGGTCGCTGGGCAAGCCGCTGATCGGGGTGGATCACGTGAAATGCCACCTGTACGCCGCGGCCCTGGACGGTGAACCGATCGACTATCCGGCGTTGGGGCTGGTGGTCAGCGGCGGACACACGAGCCTGTACATCGCCCAGTCGCCGCTGTCGATGGAACTGGTCGGCCGGACGATCGACGATGCGGTGGGCGAGGCGTATGACAAGGTGGCGGCGATTCTGGAAGCGGGCTTTCCCGGCGGCCCGATCGTCGACAAGCTGGCCCAGCGTGGCGATGGGCAGGCGATCCGTCTTCCGCGCACGCTGCTCGACGCGGAGAGCCTGGATTTTTCGTTCAGCGGTTTGAAGACGGCGGTGTTGTATCAGGTGCGCGGCCAGCCGACCGGACGGGGCGGGGCCGCGACCTTCTCCCGCAGCGCCGCGGAACTGACCGAAGCGCAGAAGGCCGACGTGGCCGCTTCGTTCCAGGCCGCGGCCGTGGACGTGCTGATCGCCAAACTGCAACGGGCGTGGGAACGGTTGGGCGCCCGGGGCGAAGCGCCGCGCTGCCTGATCGTCGGCGGGGGCGTGGCGGCGAACAGCCTGCTCCGACGGCGGGTGGCCGAATTCGGCGGCGCCCACGACATCCCGGTGCGCCTGCCGGCGATGAGTTACTGCCTGGACAACGCGGCAATGATCGGCGGCCTGGCCTACTGGCGATTCGTCGAGGGGCGCTATGATGATCTGAGTCTGCCAGCCATCGCCACCACCGAATCGGGATAGCCAGATGAACAGGATGCGAATGACGCTGAGCTTTGCGGCGCTGGTCGTGCTGGCCGGTTGTCAGGTTGTCAGCACGGCGGGCAATCCGGTGGCGAAGGTGGAGGCGATGAGCGATCACGTCGCCGGTCCGCCGCGCGAGCCGACCCCCGTCGCGGATCCGCCGATCGCCGATCTGGAAGCGGGCGAGACGAAGTACGAGATCGCCGCGGGCAAGGATGCGGGCAAGACGATCGTGCGCACGGTCAGGCGCGTGGACGAGGACGAAGCATCGCCATGGCGTCGGGACATGGGCCACGGGCGCGTGCAGTATCTGCGACGGACGGATGAAGGGGTGGTTGAACTGACGGCGATCGAGGAGGCCGAGCGAAAGGCCATCACGCGGTTTGACGAAGCCCTGGTGGTGATGACGCCGAAGCTCAAGCCGGACGAGCCGCTGAAGATGACCACGAAGGCCACGGTGTTCAGCCGCGACGATCCCGGCGTGCAGATCGACCGGGGCGACTGCGCGTGGACGCTGACCTATGATGCCGACCAGCGCATCGTCACGCCGGCCGGGACGTTCGACTGCCGGCGGATTCGCGCTGAGTACCGCGGCCAGTTCAGCCTGGCGAAGGTGACGAGCGTGACGTGGCTGTATTACACGCCGACCGGCGAACTGGCGGCCGAGCATTACGAGGAACGCGGCACGGCGATCTTCCTGCCGTGGACGAAAACGCACACGATCCTGCTGGCGGAATAGCCGAGGCGCGGGACGCCCCGCAAACGATCTTGGCCCGTGTTCCCGGTGCCGAAGCGGCCGGAAATCCCCCCCATTCATGCCCCGGCCTTCGCCGCCGCGTCGGCCATCGGCGCCGGCACGTCGATCCACCGGCCTTCTTCGGCCGAACGATAGGCGGCCAGGACGATCTGGTTGGCGTGGGCGGCCATCTCGCCGGTGACGAAAGGCCGATGACCCTTGCGGATCGCATCGACGAAATCGGCAAGCTGGGCCTTGTGCCCCGTGCCGTAGTGCGAACGTGCCCCGGCGACGCCCTGCGGATCGTTGGCCGTCTCCAGAAGTCGCCGCACGCGCTGTTCGGTCTGGGCGTCGGCGAAGGCGAGTTGGGTCGGCTTGTTGTTGCGCAGCTCGATCGACCCTTCCGTGCCATGCAGGGCGAGAATGAATTCCCAGTTCAGATGACTGGCGCTGGTCGCTTCGATCGTGCCCAGCGCCCCGTTGATAAACCGCACTGAAGCGGTGAGCGTGTCTTCGGTTTCGATGACATCCTGGTGGGCGAGGTTGTCCTTCATCGCGCACAGCGATTTCACCCCGCCCATGATCCACGCCAGCGAATCAACGAAGTGGATTGCCTGGTTGATCAGCACGCTGCCGCCTTCGGCCGCCAGCTTGCCGTGCCAGTTGTCGCGGTAGTAGGAGTCCGGCCGCAGGCAATGCACCTGCACCGAGGCGGTGAGCATCTCGCCCAGCACCCCGTCGTCGACCAGTTGCCGCAACACCCGGTTCACGCCCTCGAAGCGATGCTGGAAGATGCCCGCGAACGCCAGGTCCGAATGCTCGGCGTGGGCGGCGAGCATCTCGTCCAAGCCCCGCGACGTCGACATCAGCGCCTTTTCGCACACCACATGCTTGGCCGCTTTGAACGCGGCGATGGTAATCTCGGCGTGGCTGGCGTGATCGGTGCAGACGCTGATCGCGTCGACCTCATCGTCGCCCAGCACCGCGCGGTAATCGGTGGTGATGCGGGGGATGTCGTACTGTTCGGCCCGGCGGGCGGCGCGCTGCTCGATCAGGTCGCACACCCAGCGAACTTCGACATCGTCGATTTCCTGGTAGCTTTCGATGTGCGTCGCGCTGATCACGCCGCACCCGATGATTCCGATACGCACTGGCTTGGCCATCATTCAAAATCCGTGGAAAAACCCGGAAACCGCACCGGCCATCGCCCCGCCCCGCCGCCGGCGTCGTGTTACACCATAGCGGCCCGCCGGGGATTTGTCGTGACCGGCCGATCAATGGGCTTCGAGGAATTCTCCGTACTTTTCCCGCAATGCCGCGGCGCCGTCGGCCCGGTCCGTCTGCTCCAGACGCTTGAGATAGGCGTGCAGCGGACTGCGGTCGGCTTCATGCAGCGCGTGGAACGGCCCGCCGTCACGCCAGACCGTCCACAGCGGATCGACCGAATCGCTCGCTGTCTGCGCCATCTTCAGCATCTGCTCATCGTGCCACCGCATCAGACGCCAGGCACCTTCCCGACAAACCTGTGGATGATCGTCGGCCAGGTTGTGCTGCTCGTGCGGATCGGTCGCCAGATCGAACAGCATCTCGCGCGGGAACAGGTGGAACCCATCGTGATACGTCCGCATGTACAACCAGCGCTTGCCGTCGGACGTGTCCCAGCGCACGCTGCGCTGCGAAACGTGGCAGCCCTGGCTGACGACCAGGTCGTCGCGGGGCGCGGCGGCCGGCGCGCCGTCGCGGATGATGTTGGCATACGAGCGGCCGTCCCAGATGTCGCGCTTCTCCTGCCCCAGCAGATCCATCACCGTCGGCGCCCAGTCCACGTTGTAGTGCAGGCCGTGATCCACCACGCCGGATTTGCCGCCCGGCCACTTGACGATCATCGGAATGTTGCACGTGGCGTGGTCGGCCGTGCCGTGTTCGCCGTATATGCCCAGTTCACCCTGGTTCTCCCCGTGGTCGGCGGAGATGATGATCGCCGTGTCGTCGTACACGCCCTCGGCCTTGAGCTTGTCCACGATCCGGTTGATCTGGTCGTCGATGTACTTCACGGCGGTGTCGTAACCGTCGATCATCTTCCGCATCGACGCCAGGTCGGTGATCTTACCGGGCGCGCGGGGGAACGCCGGATGCGTCCGGTCGTCGTACATGGCGATGTCCATGGACGAGTGCGGTCCGGTTTTGCGGTTGTGCCGCTTGATCAGCGATTCATCGTTGAGATGCTCGGGCAGCGCTGCGTCGGCGAACGGCTCGCCGTACTCGATCGGCACGCGGTAGGGCGTGTGCGGATCCCAGAAGTTCAAGTGCAGATACCAGTTGTCCTCGGTGGCGTGATCGTCGAACCACTTGTTCACCACGGGCATGACGTGCTCGGCCGATTCCATTCCGCCCATGCCGGTGTTATGGATTTCGTTGAACCCGGCGTAGAACCAGTGGGCGGCGTGGCGCTGGCCGAACGGCGAGATCATCGCGGTGTGGAACCCGGCGCGTTGCAGTTGGCGGGCCAGGCCGTCGGTGTCGAAGCGGTCGCGGAATCCGCGATACTTGCCCTCGCGCTTCGGTTCGGCGGCCGTGCCCCCGTGGCCCACCACGCCGGTCTGAATCCCGAACCGCCCGCTGTAGAACGCCGTCCGCGAAGGCAGACACGGCGCATCCGACGTGTAGGCCCCCGTGCAGCGCACGCCCTCGGCGGCGATCCGATCGATGGTCGGTGAGGTGTCGCGCGGATAGCCGTAACAACCGAAGTGATCGGCGCGCTGACTGTCGATGTCGATGTAAATGATACGCATGGCGGGTCGAACTCCAGGGGGTAAATCAGTAAGCGCCAAGCCTAGCATTCGCCGCGGACGATGCAACCGGCCGGGGGGGGGTTGCCGTCCTGCGGGGGGAGGAAAACCCTCTATGGCTTTTCTGCCCGTCGGCCTAATCACCGTCGGAGCCGGTGTCGAAGATAGATCACGACACGAGGCAAGCGGGTTCATGCAGGCTTCGGTCAGTTCCTTCTTCCGGGGAACCCACCACGCAGTGAATGGGCACCTGGGAAGAAGCGATCTTGGGCGGCGATCGGGGTGATGCGGTCGTGTGACCGCGCGGATCGTCGCAGCAAACAACCGGGCAGGCACCTCGCTCGTGTCGGTCCGGTTCCGGGGCACCGCCGTCGGGGCATCGTGGGGATATCGGGGCATGACCATCCGACATCAACACGTCCGCCTCATTCGGCGATGCCGCCTTTTTAACAAGGAGCATCGTGATGGCTACCTGTCTTGAAACGACACCCCGCGCCGACACGGCCGCCGCGCCGCCGCCGTCGGGCGGTCGGCAAGCGGTCGGCGAAACCCGGCAGCTTCAACTGGTCAGCTTCGAGGTGGGCGAGGAGGAATTCGCG